>NZ_JBAWSX010000003.1:0-411867 GCF_037104725.1 Bacillus bruguierae
GATAATGGATTTGGTATGTTTCGAACGATGTTACAGTACAAATCTAAGAAAAAAGGAAAATATTACATCGTTGCGGATAAGTATTTTGCATCGAGTAAATTATGCAGTGAGTGTAATCACAAAAAAGGGAAGTTAAAATTATCTGAAAGAATCTATACGTGCGATAATTGTGGCACGAAAATCGATAGAGATTACAATGCGGGTCGTAATCTAAAATATTATGGCATTCGTATTCTGTACGAACAAAGTATAATCGCGTAGTTTGTATCGATTTTATTAGCGGTAGGGACGCCGCGAATTCAAGGCTTTGGACATGAGCCGCTAGGCTTGTGGATGAATTAGCAATAAAAGAGAAAGTCTTTTGACTTTTGAAGCCCCCACTTCAAACAGACCGTAAGGTCGTTAAGTGGTGGGTAGTTCACACAGCTATTTGTAGAGTCACCTTTTTACAGGGAGAATTCGTCTATTCATTGAAGAACGCCTATGTATGAGGTGTTTTTTTGTGGAAATGATAAGAGTCATATGAGTAATGATTATTCTTACGTATAAATTGTTTTACTTATACGGTATACATATGTAAAATGTGATGTAAAGACATCTGTATTGAGGAGGGCCTATAGTGGGGAAATTTAAAGAAATCTCGAATCGAAAGCTTCTCGGAATTGCTGGGCTAGGTTGGCTATTTGATGCAATGGATGTTGGGATTCTTTCATTTATTATTGCTGCTTTGCAAAAAGAGTGGCAGCTTAGTGCACAGCAGATGGGATGGATTGGTAGTATTAACTCCATCGGAATGGCAGTCGGGGCGCTCGTATTTGGGATATTAGCAGATAAAATCGGACGCAAATCTGTTTTTATTATTACATTATTATTATTTTCCGTTGGAAGTGGGTTAACGGCTTTATCAACAACATTAACCGTATTTCTTATACTTCGTTTTTGTATTGGAATGGGGCTTGGAGGAGAGCTTCCTGTTGCATCCACACTTGTATCTGAAAGTGTTGCAGCGCATGAACGTGGGAAAATCGTTGTCTTGTTAGAAAGCTTTTGGGCTGGTGGTTGGTTAATTGCTGCTCTCATTTCATATTTTATTATTCCAACATATGGTTGGCAAACAGCGATGGTTTTAAGTGCACTTCCAGCTTTTTATGCACTATATTTACGATGGAGTTTACCTGATTCACCGCAATTTCAAAAAGTAAAACAAAAACAATCTGTATTTGCAAACATAAAGGCCGTTTGGTCAGGGGAGTACAGACGAGCGACCATTATGCTTTGGATTTTATGGTTTTGTGTTGTATTTTCATATTATGGAATGTTTCTTTGGCTTCCAAGTGTATTAGTGCTAAAAGGATTTAGTTTAATTAAAAGCTTTCAATATGTATTGATTATGACATTTGCACAGCTTCCAGGTTATTTTACGGCCGCTTGGTTTATTGAACGTCTTGGCCGTAAGTTTGTGTTAATCACATACTTACTTGGAACGGCATGTAGCGCATATTTCTTTGGAGCGGCAGATTCAGTGATCACCCTAATGATTGCAGGAATGTTGCTTTCATTCTTTAATTTAGGAGCTTGGGGAGCATTGTATGCATATACACCGGAGCAGTATCCAACTGTTATTCGTGGTACAGGAGCTGGGATGGCAGCAGCATTTGGGCGCATTGGTGGTATTTTAGGGCCATTATTAATTGGTTATCTTGTAGCTACACATGCTTCGCTCTCTTATATTTTTACAATCTTTTGTATGGCCATTGTAATAGGTGTTCTTGCTGTACTTGTGCTTGGGCAGGAAACAAAACAACGAGAATTAGTATAATGAAAAGGAAGCTGTGTATAGCTTCCTTTTCATTGTTTTCTGACAAAGATATGGTATATTTGATAGAAAAATGGCCTGTAAAAAGGGATTATTTCTAAAAAAGCGAATGTATACAACAAGGCGTATGGACAAAAGGATTAGGTGGTTGGGCAGACATGAAAATTTTAATTGTAAATGAAAGAGAAGAAAACAGAGGTCAATTAATAGATTTTTTCACAGAACATGTAAACAATTTGGAATGCTTTGAAGCGAAATCGGGAATGGAATCATTGCAACTAGCGAAAAGGCATACGCCAGATTTTATTTTTTTAGATACACATTTGCCAGACGGAACAGGATTTGAAGTTGCAGGATTGCTGCGCCAATTAACGTTAAGCACAAAATTTATATTCACAGGAAATAATATAAAAGATGCGATTGTATCATTTCGTTTCCATGCTTTCTATTATTTGTTGCAACCATTTGAACAGGAAGACTTGCAATTTTTACTGCATAGTATTGAGCAAGAAAGAATAAAACAAGTGAAGAATCGATTGCAAAAGCTTCCTATCGAGAGTCATGAAGGAATTTCATATATTCTTCCAGATGATATTGTATACATAAGCAAGAATAAAGAAAATAAAACAGTTTCTATTTATACAAATGGTAATCAATATATTTCCACATATACATTACAAGAATTAGAAGGTAAGTTAGCGGCATATGATTTTTTACGTGTGCATAAAAGTTATCTTATTAATGTTATTTATGTGAAAGAATTAAAGCCTTATTATAACGGGACGTATAATCTATATTTGGAAAGGTATGATAATCAACCAATTCCTGTCAGCCGAAATTATGTAAAACGGCTTCGAAATAAAATTGAATTGTAGCAGGTCGTGGAAGAATTTGGTCATGTTAAATTAGGAAATATTCATCATAAGGAATATTATTTTTAATTATTCTGAAAATTTAGTACAATTCCCTCTAGGACATAACAATAGGAGGGGATTATGTTTGAAAGCATGGAAGTCTATTTTACTTTGGGGTGTGATTACGGCTTTAGGGGCAGTGGGATTTGCTGTGTTAGCGTTATCTCGCGGTGAAACCATTAATGCGGTTTGGCTACTTGTTGCTGCTGTTTCTGTATATGCTATTGCGTATCGGTTTTATAGTAAATTTATTGCAAGGAAAGTCTTTGAATTGGATGACAATCGAAAAACACCAGCAGAACTTTTGAATGATGGGAAAGATTATGTTCCAACAAATAAATGGGTTTTATTTGGACACCATTTTGCTGCAATTGCTGGAGCTGGTCCATTAGTTGGTCCCATTTTGGCTGCACAGATGGGGTATTTACCAGGAACACTTTGGATTATTGTTGGAGTTGTTTTAGCTGGAGCTGTCCAAGATTTTGTGATTTTGTTCGCATCTATGCGCCGCAACGGAAAGTCACTTGGTGAAATGATTAAGGAAGAGATTGGTCCTGTAACAGGTTTTATTGCAATGATCGGGATTTTAGGCATTATGATTATTTTATTAGCGGTATTAGCTCTTGTTGTGGTAAAAGCGCTTGTAGGAAGTCCATGGGGAATGTTTACAATTGCAGCAACCATTCCAATTGCTATTTTAATGGGTGTATATATGCGTTACATTCGCCCAGGTCATGTTGGAGAAGGTTCAGTTATCGGTATTATTTTACTTCTTTTATCGATTGTAGCAGGTCAATATGTAGCGGAAAATCCAGCGCTTGCGACTATGTTTACATTTAAAGGTGAAACAATTGCTATTATGCTAGTCATTTATGGATTTATCGCTTCTGCATTGCCTGTTTGGTTATTACTTGCACCGCGTGATTATTTAAGTACGTTTTTAAAGATTGGAACAATTGTTGGATTAGCGATCGGCATCATAATTGTTGCGCCAAATTTACAAATGCCGGCAGTTTCAAAATTTATTGATGGAACGGGTCCGGTATTTGCAGGGAATTTATTCCCATTTTTATTTATTACAATCGCTTGCGGAGCTGTATCTGGTTTCCATGCGCTTGTTTCTTCTGGTACAACTCCAAAAATGATAGAGCGAGAAGGACATGCACAGCCGATTGGTTACGGTGCTATGCTTATGGAATCATTCGTCGCAGCAATGGCAATGATTGCAGCTTGTGTACTAACACCAGGTACATACTTTGCAATTAATAGTCCACCGGCAATCATTGGAACAGATGTAACACAGGCAGCACAAGTAATTAGTTCTTGGGGTTTTACTGTGACGCCAAATGAGTTGAAGGAACTGGCTGTAAACGTCGGAGAACAAACGATATTATCTCGTACAGGCGGGGCACCATCGTTCGCAATTGGGATGGCTCAAATTTTTTCTCAAGTAATTGGCGGAAAAGCATTAATGGCATTTTGGTATCACTTTGCAATTTTATTTGAAGCGCTCTTTATCTTAACAACGATTGATGCAGGAACGCGTGTTGGTCGGTTTATGATTCAAGATATTTTAGGGCACGTTTATAAACCATTTGCAAAAACAGATTCAATGTTTTCTAATATTGTTGCAACAACACTTTGTGTACTAGGATGGGGATATTTCTTATATCAAGGGGTAATTGACCCACTTGGCGGTATTAATACGTTATGGCCGCTCTTTGGAATCGCAAATCAAATGTTAGCTGGGATTGCATTATTACTGGGAACGACTGTTTTGTTTAAAATGGGGAAAAAGGCATACGTTTGGGTGACACTCGTGCCGACAACATGGTTACTGATTGTTACAATGACAGCGGGCTACCAAAAGTTATTTCATGAAAATCCGAAAATTGGATTCCTCTCTCATGCAAAAGTATTCCAAAGTACACTAGATAAAGGGAAACTGTTAGCACCAGCGAAAAACGTAGCACAGATGAAACAAATTATTCTTAATGATTATATTGATGCGGCACTTTGTGGAATTTTTATGCTTGTTGTGATCGCGGTACTAATATCGTCTATTAGAATATGGATACAAGTATTGAATAATAAAGCAACGCCTTTAAAAGAAGCAGCGTATGTTCCGCGTGATGAAAGCGAGGCGCAGCATTATGCTTAAAACAATCAGTAACATGTGGAGATATCGAAAACAATTTATTAGTTTGCTTGTTGGTGTACCAAGTTATGAAAAGTATGTTGCGCATATGAAACAATACCATCCAAATGAGAAAGTATTATCTCGAAAACAATTTTTTTCTGAAGCACAAGAGGCAAGATTTAATGCAAAGGGTGGTAAAGTTTCAAGATGTTGCTAGCGAGGTTATAGTGAAAAAGGGCGAGATTTCGCTCTTTTTTTATTTGAAAGTTTCACGTGAAACATAAGTTGTAGAAAGGCCAGGTATATGTTTATACTATATAAATCCATTTTAATTTTTCGACATATAAGTCGTTATTATGCAGAATACAATATAACCTGTACCCTGCTTCCTCCTTTTGTTTTAAGCCTCGCATGTGGCAGGAAAAGGCCCTGACCGCTTCTATGCACGACCAGATGCTCTCGTCCTCCCCTAAAAAGAAAGGGGTTTTTAGGTCGTTTTTTTAACTTATATAGAGAGACGAACTATTTATTCATACAACTATTATTCTTTCCTTTATTTTTGTTGGGGGTCAACTCTTAAACGATATTT
Source organism: Bacillus bruguierae (assembly GCF_037104725.1). Taxonomy (NCBI): domain Bacteria; kingdom Bacillati; phylum Bacillota; class Bacilli; order Caryophanales; family Bacillaceae; genus Bacillus; species Bacillus bruguierae. Next base: position 5,460 of record NZ_JBAWSX010000003.1, read on the forward strand.
TATTAAAAGAGTCATTCATAAAAAATAAAGTCACCACGTATGGCGACTTTATTTTTTATACAAGTTCTTTTCCAGCGCCAAATTTACGATATGCACCGTGATGTGTTGGCCCTACATATTCATTTAATTTGAAAGAATGAAGAATAGCAGCTGTAATAAATTCTTTTGCTACTTGAACTGCTTCTTTTACAGATTTTCCTTTAGCTAGCTCTGCTGTAATTGCAGCAGCATATGTACAACCTGCGCCATGCGTATATGTTGTTTCAATTTTTTCAGATTCTAAAATATCAAATGTTTCTCCATCGTATAATAAATCAATTGCTTTTTCTGTTCCTAGCTTGCTACCGCCTTTAATAAGTACATATTTTGTCCCTAAAGCATGGATTTTTTCAGCAGCTTGCTTCATATCTTCAAGTGAGCTAATTTTGACGCCACTCAGTTGATACGCTTCAAATAAGTTTGGTGTTACAATTAAAGCTTTTGGAACGAGTTTGTCACGTAAGCAGTCATTTGTTTCTGGATGAAGTGCTTCATCTGCGCCCTTGCATACCATAACTGGGTCTACTACTACGTTTTGTAGATTATGTTTCTCAATTGTTTCAGCAACAAGTTCAATAATTTCAACAGAGCCAAGCATACCTGTTTTTAATGCATCAACGCCAACGCCTTCAATTGTTGTTTCTAATTGTGGTTTTAATGTAGACGCAGGAATTGGGAACACGTTATGTGCCCAACCGTTATGCGGGTCCATTGTTACGATTGTTGTAAGAGCTGTCATACCGTATACACCAAGCTCTTGGAATGTTTTTAAGTCTGCTTGCATACCAGCGCCGCCGCTCGTATCCGATCCAGCAATTGTAAGTGCTTTATTTAATGACATTGTGAAAGCCCCCTCGGGTGATAGAATGAAAACTACATTTTTAATTATTATATCAATGTTATGAGGAAGTACAAAGCGAAAAAAGAAAGTAGTTAAATATGTTTTAATTAACAAAACAAGCAGTACCAACGCTTTTATAGCGGTAGTACTGCTTGTTTATTTTCTTACTTTATTTTTGTTCCATCTCCTCTTGTTTATTCCCATTATGATTAGGAAGTGGAAAAAGATTACCAATCATTGCAGCTCCAATCATTGGTAACAATAAATTAATTGGGAAGAACATAAGTAATAATAATGTAATAGCGATTGGTTTTCGTACTGCATAGCTTGAAATGGCTGTTGTCACAATAGCTACAGAAGCAACTGGGTCTAACGGTATGACAGTAGCCACAGCATATCCAATACTTGCACCAGCGAATATAATCGGAAAAATATGTCCACCACGCCAACCTGTACTTAAACAGACTGCCGTTACACATAATTTTAAAACTCCTGAAAGAAGCAGCATCCAAAATGATAATGCTGTCCATTCATGGACTAAGTCTTTTAATTGATGTTCTCCTGAAAACATTGTGTAGGGTAGTAAAGTTCCGGCAATCCCTAAAAGAATGCCACCTATAATTCCCAATGTGACTTTATATTCTTGAAAAGGATGAACGATTTTTTCAAATATATATTCTATCTTGAAATAAAAATAGCCTACACCAGCTCCTATACAAATCAGAGGTAAAAAGGCAATCCATTCCTGAAGTGAAAAAGACCCTTTCCCAAAATCAACAATAAAAGATCCTCGATTATCAAACTTACTAAGTAATAAATAAACAGAAAAACCAGCAAAAGTAGTAGCGAGATATACAATAGTTTTTTTTCCTTTGGAAATTTCGTCAATTGGTTTATTCTCATTTTCACTCGGAGCTAAATAACCGAATAATGGCGCATTAAAAATAACACTTAAAGTAGCACCAATTCCAATTTCAGTTAATCCCTTCATTCCTTTTAAAGCGAAATGAAAACGATCTCCAACCCACGTACAAAGTCCACCGATAATTCCAACAAGTGCTGCTTCCGGTCCTAAGCTTGCACCAAATATTAAAACAATAATAGCTGTTAACGTAGATTTATGTACAAAACTATACTCAATTCTACCTGTTTTTTTATATTCGCCCATTACTTCTGGCATTAAACGCGGGTATGTACCGAAGTATTTTTGTGACAGTCCGACAAGAACACCGCCAATCATTGTTACACAAATTGTATAATAAGGTGGTAATGAAAATTCTTTGGGTAAATATCCCCAAATAAAGTGAATTCCAGCATTTGTGGTAACTAAAAATAACCAGACTGTAGCACCAACTATAGAACCTAGAAACATACCGTACATGATAAGTAAAGAATGCATGCCTCTTCTAATAGTCATTTTTATGCCTCCTTTATGTTACATTCTTGTTATGAAAAATTTAGAGATTCTGATACGAGAATAATTATGCTTATATATGTTATGACAGCTCTTTTTTACATTTTTGTAAAAAGACTTACTGAAGAGTAATTTATATAAAAGATAGAGAATTACCTATAGTGTTTAATATTAAAGGATTTATATGAATTTTATTTGAAATTCATATGAAAAATGTGCAGCAACATAGTTATTAAGTTAAGTTTTTAATCCCCATAAAGAAAAAATATCACTTTATAATAAGTGATGTGGCAACATTTGTATAAGTAGCGTTGTGAAAAATAGCATTTTCAAGGTTACCTTAATGAATTAAATATAACTCTTTCATTTTACATAGTAAGTAAGGTTTTTTAAATGTATTTTTGGTCTTTAAATAGAACATTTCCTGTATTTTTTCAAATTTATCCCGCTATTTGTGGGCAGTAAGACCCCCACCTCAAGATTCAGAGAGAAGGCATTGTCTAGTTCCAGTGGCTAGAATGTTCGGTGGCTTCGCTTCTTCCTACGAGGTAAAATACACATCTACGTCAGAAGCTCCATCCCCCTCACATTCTGGACGAGCCGATTCTACTTTTCTAAAGAAGATAGGTGGGGAAGTCAAAAGCCTGATTGGGCGTTTTTTTATCAGTAAGGAATGAAAAATCCCCCACTTCAAGAGGCATTGGCCGATAAGTGGGGGTAGTTCAAATTATTGACGAATAATTCCTTGGAAGGATCCTTCCAATACTTTTTTACCATTTTGATTAAAGCATTCTGCCTTTGAAACAGCAATTATTCGATCTGCTTGTTTTTCATGATGAATAAGTGTGACTTCACATCGAACAGTATCTCCGGTAAAGACTGGGCGTAAGAAAGTAAGCTCCACATCTCTTGCAATAAAATTTAAATCGCCGCCAATTTTTGTAGGTAATGTTGCAACGAGTAATCCTTGTACCATTACGCGTCCATGTTCATCTGGAACAACATGATGTTCACCAGCATCACCAGAAATTTTACTAAATAGCTCTACATCCTCTCTCGTAAATGATTTTTCAAAAGTTAAAATTTCTCCGACTTTCATGTATCTATCGCCTCCTATTGGTTTATGAATGAGTTATCATTCATACTTTTAATTTTACAGAATATTCTTTATTTGGTAAAGTTCAGCGGTAGAGGGAATAAAACAGTTAATGAAATACTTTGGAAATATTCAGAAAAATATATTGACATGAGGAAATAGTTTCTATAAAATCATCGGTAATTGCATAAGTCTTATCAAGAATAGGTGGAGGGAACGGGCCCTATGAAACCTTGGCAACAGCCGTAAATCGGAATTGTGCCAAATCCTGCAGGTATTTCCTGAAAGATAAGAAAGGCTACATGGCGAGCGTTTATCTAAGCTGCTTCTTTCTTATTTAGGAAAGAAGCAGTTTTTTATTTTATATAAAAGAAAGGAGTTTGGGAAATGGGAGAATCATGGGGAAAAGGAACGATTTGCGTGCAAGGTGGCTATACGCCGAAAAATGGTGAACCGCGTGTTTTGCCGCTTTATCAAAGTACAACGTATAAATATGACACTTCTGATGATTTAGCAGCTCTCTTTAATTTGGAGGCAGAAGGATATATTTATACGCGTATTGGCAACCCGACACTTGCGGCATTTGAGCAGAAGTTGACAGAGTTAGAGGGCGGTGTTGGTGCGGTTGCAACCGCATCAGGGCAAGCTGCGATTATGCTAGCGGTATTAAATATTTGTAACAGCGGCGATCATTTGCTCTGCTCATCAACAGTATATGGCGGTACATTTAATTTATTTGCAGTTAGTCTTAAGAAGCTTGGGATTGAGGTTACGTTCTTTAATCCAAACCTATCTGCTGATAAAATTGTTGCCCTCGCAAATGAGAAAACAAAGCTTGTGTATGCGGAATCGCTTGGAAATCCTGCGATGAATGTACTGAATTTTAAAGAGTTTTCTGATGCGGCAAAAGAGCTTGGAATACCGTTTATTGTGGATAATACGTTAGCGACACCGTATTTATGTCATGCATTTGAACATGGTGCAAACATTGTTGTTCATTCTACAACGAAATATATTGATGGTCATGCAAGCTCACTTGGCGGCATTGTCATTGATGGGGGAAATTTCGATTGGAGTAAATTTCCTGAATTTGTTGAACCAGATCCGAGCTATCATGGTGTGAACTATGTGAAAAAGTTCGGGCAAGCAGCATACATTGTGAAAGCTCGTGTACAGTTATTAAGAGACTATGGAAATTGTATGAGCCCATTCAATGCGTACATGAGCAATATTGGCTTAGAAACGTTGCATCTTCGTATGGAGCGACATAGTCAAAATGCATTAGCTGTTGCACAGTGGTTATCGCAGCATGAGCGCGTTGATTGGGTCAATTATCCTGGACTTCAAAATAATGAAAATTATGCATTGGCGCAAAAATATTTACCGAAAGGTGCGAGTGGTGTTTTGACATTTGGAGTAAAAGGAGGTCTTGAATCTGCTAAACAGTTTATTAAAGATGTGAAGCTTGCCACATTGGTGACGCATGTTGCAGATGTAAGAACTTGTGTCATTCACCCTGCAAGCACAACGCATCGTCAGCTTACAGAAGAGCAGCAGCGTTTAGCAGGTGTAACGCCTGATTTAATTCGATTATCGGTTGGTATTGAAGATGCGGCGGATATTATTGCTGATTTAAAAGCAGCACTTTCTGGAGGAAAACAGTATGCCGATCATCATTGATAAAGATTTACCAGCTCGTAAAGTATTACAAAATGAAAATATTTTTGTGATGACGAAAGAGCGAGCAGAAACGCAAGATATTCGTGCCTTGAAGATTGCTATTTTAAATTTAATGCCAACAAAACAAGAAACAGAAACGCATTTGCTTCGTTTAATTGGAAATACACCGCTTCAACTCGATGTCCATTTACTTCATATGGGGTCCCATACATCAAGAAATGTAACTCAGGAGCATTTAACAAGCTTTTATAAGACATTTCATGATATTGAAGGAGAAAAATTTGACGGGCTCATCATTACGGGTGCTCCGGTTGAAACACTTACTTTCGAAGAGGTAGATTATTGGGAAGAACTGAAGAAAATTATGGCTTATTCGAAGACACATGTTACATCAACGCTTCATATTTGCTGGGGGGCACAAGCTGGATTGTATTATCACTACGGCGTTCCGAAATATTTGCTAGAGCAAAAGATGTTTGGGGTATTTGAGCATGAAGTGCAGCAGGAGCATGTGAAATTATTACGCGGTTTTGATGAAAGCTTTTTTGCACCGCATTCTCGTTATACAGAAGTCCGTGCATCTGATATTCAAAAAGTAGAGGAGCTTGATTTGTTAGCGACATCTGAAGAAGCCGGTGTGCATATCGTTATGAATAAAGATGGAAAGCATATTTTTGTTCTTGGTCATAGTGAATACAGCTGTGAGACATTAAAGCAAGAATACGAGCGTGATCAGCAAAGAGGACTGGATATTCCTATTCCCAAAAACTATTTTAAACATGACGATCCTCTAGAAAAACCAGTAGTAAAGTGGCGTAGCCATGGAAATTTACTATTCTCAAATTGGTTGAATTACTATGTGTATCAGGAAACCCCGTATATTTTGTAAAGGAAGGTGTGCATAACACTTGGTAACGTTTTCTTTGTAAAGAACGATCTTTATTATTCAGAATGTTCTAAATATATTGTTTTTTGTAATTTTAACTTATATAATGGCACCTAAATACAATTTTTAGAGGGGTGGACAGTACTATGAACGAAATTCAAGTCGGCCTATTAGGTCTTGGAACTGTAGGAAGCGGCGTGGTGCGCATTATTGAAGATCATCAAGATCGTTTAGCGCACCAAATCGGTTGTCCTGTCAAAGTGGCAAAAGTATTGGTACAAAATTTAGAAAAAGAACGAGAGGTCCAAGTAACCCCTACATTATTAACGAAAAATCCCAATGAAATTATAAATAATCCAGATGTTGATGTTGTGATTGAAGTGATGGGCGGTATAGAAGATGCAAAAGCATATATTTTACAATCGCTGCAAAACGGTAAGCACATTGTCACAGCAAATAAAGATTTAATGGCACTTCACGGTGCAGAACTTCTTACTGTAGCAAAAGAAAATCAAGCAGATTTGTTTTATGAAGCAAGTGTAGCCGGTGGTATTCCAATTCTACGAAGCATTGTGGAGGGCCTTTCTTCTGATCGGATTACAAAAATGATGGGCATTGTGAACGGAACAACAAATTTTATTTTGACAAAAATGTCTGACGAAGGGAGAGCGTATGACGACGTGTTAAATGAAGCGCAGCAGCTTGGATTTGCAGAAGCAGATCCAACATCGGATGTTGAAGGTTTAGATGCGGCACGAAAGATGACAATCTTAGCGACACTTGGATTTTCTACGAATGTAGAACTTCATGATGTGAATGTAAAAGGAATTACATCTATTACGGAGGAGGACATTACGTATAGTAAGAGTCTAGGCTATACAATTAAGTTAATTGGTGTAGCTAAGCGTGATGGTGAAAAATTAGAGGTAACGGTAGAACCAACATTGTTACCAAATACACACCCGCTTGCAGCTGTTCAAAACGAATATAATGCAGTATATGTATATGGTGAAGCGGTAGGAGAAACAATGTTTTACGGACCAGGTGCGGGAAGTTTGCCAACAGCAACAGCTGTTGTATCTGATTTAGTAGCGGTTATGAAAAATGTACGCCTTGGTGTAACAGGAAATAGTGCAGTAACTCCGCAATATGAGAAAGTATTAAAAGCAGAAGACGAAATTTACGTGAAGAAGTTTCTACGCCTGCATGTAAAGGATGAAGTAGGGGTGTTTGCGAAAATTACATCGCTATTCTCTGAACGCGGCGTAAGCTTTGAAAAGATTATTCAAATGCCATTACAAAAGAAAGGAGCAGCTGAGATTGTTATTGTTACACACCGTGCATCCCTTGCAGATTATACGTACATTCTAGAAACACTAGAGACGTATGAAGAAGTAGATTGTGTGAAAGCAAACTACCGTATTGAAGGAGATGCTCGCTAATGTGGAACGGATTACTTGCTGCTTATAAAGAGTACTTACCGATTACTGAGCAAACACCGTCGCTTTCACTATCAGAAGGAAATACACCACTGATTTTATTAGAGAACCTTTCAGAAAAATGGGGTGTTTCTGTTTACGCGAAAGTAGAAGGTGCAAACCCGACGGGTTCTTTTAAAGATCGCGGGATGGTTATGGCTGTAGCAAAAGCAAAAGAAGCTGGCAGCAAAACGGTTATTTGCGCTTCAACAGGAAATACATCTGCGTCGGCAGCTGCTTATGCAGCGCGCGCAGGTTTATCTTGCATTGTTCTGATTCCAAATGGAAAAATCGCTTACGGCAAGTTAGCGCAGGCAGTCATGTACGGGGCTGAAATTATTAGTATTGATGGGAACTTTGATCATGCTTTACAGATGGTACGAAAGCTTAGCGATGCAGCGCCGATTACCCTAGTGAATTCAGTAAATCCATATCGCATTGAAGGACAAAAAACAGCAGCATTTGAAGTTTGTGATGCACTTGGAAAGGCGCCTGATATTTTAGCCATTCCAGTTGGAAATGCGGGGAATATTACAGCGTACTGGAAAGGTTTTATAGAATATAACGATAAGCATGGAACAGGATTACCAGAAATGCGTGGTTTCGAAGCGGAAGGATCGGCGGCGATTGTGCGTGGATATAAAATTGAGGCGCCGGAGACAGTTGCTACTGCAATACGTATTGGGAATCCGGCAAGCTGGGATAAAGCCGTCGCTGCTGCACATGACTCAAATGGGAAAATTGATGAGGTAACAGATGCAGAAATTCTTCAGGCATATGAATGGCTTGCTAAGTATGAAGGAATTTTTGCGGAACCTGCTTCTTGTGCATCGCTTGCTGGAATTTACAAGCAAGTACAAACAGGAGAAATAACAACAGGAAGTAGTATTGTTGCTGTTTTAACAGGAAATGGTTTAAAGGACCCTAACATTGCAATTGATACGAAAAAAATTCAGCCACTTGTGTTGCCAAATGATGAAAAGATTGTGTTTGAGCATATTCAAGGAGCTGTCCTTCGATGAAGGCGGCTCCTATGTTTACAATTCGTGTGCCAGCTAGTACGGCAAATCTTGGGCCAGGCTTTGATTCAATTGGTCTTGCGGTAAGTAAATATTTAACGGTAGATGTATGTTCACATTCTAGCTGGGAGTGTACGGCAAAAACAACGATTCTTCAAGGGATTCCAAAAGATGAGAAGAATTTGCTCATTCACACAGCGCGCCAGGCAGCTGCTCGTTACGATAAGGAGCTTCCTTATTGTCATCTTCATCTAGACAGTGATATTCCATTAGCGCGCGGACTTGGAAGTAGTGCTTCGGCAATTATTGCGGGGATTGAACTTGCGAATCAGCTTTGCGGATTACATTTATCTAGAAGAGAAAAGCTATTGATTGCAACGGAAATGGAAGGGCATATCGATAATGTTGGAGCAGCGTTATATGGCGGACTTATGATAGGAACATATGATGGAAAAGATATTTCATTTTTGTCACAACCTATTTATGATATAGAACTTGTAGCGGTTATTCCTTCATATGAACTAAAAACAGTTCATTCGAGGGACGTGCTTCCGAGTACGTTACAGTATATGGACGGCATTCGCGGCAGCGGTGTTGCTAATGTACTTGTAGCGGCTTTATGTAAAGAGGACTGGGTGCTTGCGGGTGAAATGATGAAACAGGATATGTTTCATGAACCATACCGTAAAGAGCTCGTACCAGAACTGCAAAAGCTTCAAGAATTAGAACATCAAAATTTATATGGTGTTTCTTTAAGCGGCGCTGGGCCAACTGTGCTTTGTTATGTGAAAAAAGGAAGTGCTGAAGAAGTAAAGATATGGCTGCAATCGATTTTCAGCCATTGCGTAGTAGAAAAGCTTCAAGTTGTGAACGAAGGGATTCATATTATATATGAACAACAAAAGCCCATTGAAAGTATATAACTTTCAATGGGCTTCTTGCGTACGACAGCTTTGTAATGCTTTTGTACCAACTTGAATAAATGTTTGAATGAGCCAGCCAGTTGTAAAAGAGAGAATAATGGTGCCGAAATAAATAGGACCATTTAGCATGAAACTAGCAGTTAGAAATAAACAAGCTAGAGAAATTTCAGTTTTTTGAAAGGACCATTTTGTTTTTTCCGAGATTGTTAATACAAATGCTTCTTGCGGTGCAGTCCCAAGCTGTGATGAAACATAGATACCAATACCTGCGCCGACAGATACATTTCCGCATATGAGTGTTATATACTTTGGAAGAGCTCGAATGCCATCCATTATAACTGTAACTGAGCCAATCATATCAACAAAGACAGAGATTAGCACCATCGTCACGATTGTCCCAATTGTAATACGCTTTCGATTCATACAAAGTACGATAAGAGTAAAAATCAAATTAATAATAAACATCCAAGAGCCGATGCTTAAACCAAAGTTTTGATATAAAGCAATGAAAAGGGAATCATATGGGCTAAGGCCAAATGAAGTAATGGTTGTCATCATATTGATTCCGAGAGAAAGTAAGAGTAATCCACCTATGAAAAAGGTATGCTCTAATTTAAGATTCATAATGCAACGCCAATCCTTTCTTATTTCGTCTGCTAGCACAGGATATAATGTGGAAAGCTTACCAGGTCAAGGGGCATTTCTAAATTTTTTTGTATGCGGTAATATGGGAGAAGGAGGTGTTATGATGTCAAATATAAAAAAAATTGCAGAAATGGCAGGGGTTTCGATTTCTACTGTTTCTCGCGTTTTAAATAATCATCCTTATGTAAATGAACAGAAACGAAAAGAGATATTAGCCATTATTGAAAAGTTAAATTACACGCAAAATTCAAATGCGATTCATTTAGTACGTGGAAGAACCAATGCGATTGGTGTGCTTCTCCCGTTCGTCAATAATCAGTATTACAGCGCCATTATAGAAGGTATTTCAAGAGAGGCTGCAAAGCATAATTACAATATGATGCTCTGTCAAACGGGTTATAACGCTGATAAAGAGATAGAAGTTTTGAATATGTTAAAGATGAAAAAATTGGACGGGGTTATTATATGTTCGAAAATAAATGCTTGTGAGGAGATTGAAAAGTACGCAACATTTGGCCCGGTTGTGACGTGTGAAGATACGATATCCAATACAATTTCTAGTATTCATATTGATCACTACAAAACGTTTGCTTTAGGAATGGAGTATTTAATAGAAAAGGGACATACACAAATCGGTTACTGCATTGGACGAAGTGATAGTTTTAATAGCCAAAATCGAAAAAGAGCTTACGCAGATGCCTTATCATCTATTTACGTTACGCCGCAAGAAGAGTGGCAATTTGTAGACTGTTTTACAGTAGAAGATGGGGATCGGATTGTTCAATCATTACTTCGTATGAAAGAGCGTCCAACAGCTCTTCTTGTTTCTTGTAATCATATTGCAGCTGGGATTGTAACAGCTGCTCAAAAAAGCGGTCTTTCCATCCCAGAGGATCTCACAATTATTGGGTGCGATGATCAGCAGGTTGCAGAAATATTAGATATTACAACCATTGCTCATTCAAGTGTGGAAGTTGGTGCAGGTGCATTTACAATTTTGCACGACCAAATTATGAATAGAGAAGCAGAAGTAAAACGAATTGAGTTATTTGCGAAGTTAACGGAAAGACTGACAACATAAACGAAAAGCACAATCTTAATTAAAATGATTGTGCTTTTTTATAAGAGGAGGAAAATCGCTTTTCAAATTTCTGTTTGGTATAATATGGTCAATCTATAAGGGGGGATAGCGTGAGACCGAAATTTGTGAAAGTTATTTTATTCGTTGCACTAGCGTCTTTTTGTTTATTTGCATACGGATTTATTACTAGTGTGAGTGATGTTTTAAATCCGAAAACTTCTAAGCTAACTCCTGCCGTGCAAAAAGAAGCTAAAGGGAAACAACAAAAGGAAACATTGCAAGTTGTTAGCTTAGGTGATTCGTTAACACGTGGTGTTGGAGATAAAGAAGGTATTGGATATATTGGACGGATGAAGAATGAACTGCAAACAAAATACAAACAAAAGGTAGCGCTCACAAACTTGGCGGTGAGCGGTGCGAAAATGCCAGATTTATTAAAACAAATGGAAAGCAGCGGTGCCGGGTATGCGATTAAGCAAGCGGATGTGCTTGTTTTGACAATTGGCGGAAATGATTTATTTCCAGGATGGGAATCACTTGGAAACTTAGATTTAACGACATATCGTCCTGATACCGCAACATTTCAAGCTAATGCAAAGAAAATTTTGGAACAACTGAGGAGTTTAAATCCAAACAGTCCGATTTTTTGGATTGGCTTGTATAATCCATTTGAAGATGTAGAAGAGTTAAAAGGCTCGTCTCCAATTGTTGTCGATTGGAACGGATCATTAGAAAAGCTTGCGCTTAGTTATGCAAATGTATACGTTGTTCCAACGTTTGATATGTTCCAAAATCGCGGTAAGGATTTATTATATTCTGATCACTTCCACCCGAATGAAACTGGCTATACATTGATAGCAGATCGTTTATTACAAAACGTTGTTAGTCAGTTAGAACTAGCTGGAGGTGAGAAAAAATGACGATGGTCCTATCTGTCCGGAATTTAAAGAAGGTTATTAAGAAAAAAACGCTCGTTGAAGATGTATCATTTGATATACAGCAAGGAGAAGTATTTGGATTTTTAGGACCAAATGGAGCAGGGAAGACAACGACGATTCGGATGCTTGTTGGTCTCATTACAGCAACAGAGGGAAGTATTTCAATTGGTGGTTATGACATAAAAGAAAATTTTCGCGGTGCGATGCGGCAAATTGGAAGCATTGTTGAAAACCCTGAATTGTATACATACTTAACGGGATTTGAAAATTTAAAGCAATTTGCCCGTATGTTAGGGGGAATTTCCGATGAGCGGATTATGGAAATTGTCAAAATGGTACATCTTGATGAACGCATTCACGATAAAGTGAAAACATATTCACTTGGGATGAAGCAACGTCTTGGGATTGCACAAGCTCTTCTTGGCAGTCCGAAACTCCTTATATTAGATGAGCCGACAAATGGTCTTGATCCGGCTGGTATTCGAGAACTTCGTGAATTTGTGCATACACTTGTGAAGGAAGAAAACATGAGCGTATTTATTTCTAGCCATTTATTAAGTGAAGTACAAATGATTTGTGACCGCGTGGCGATTATTAATAAAGGAAAAGTAATTACGGTAGCAAGAGTTGAAGAGTTAGTGAAACAAGCAAGCGACCGCGTGGAGTGGATTGTGACGCCGCTTGATAAAGCGAAAGCGTTGCTTGAAGAGTCGGGTGAAGTGACAGAACTTGTCGTGGAAGAAGGACGACTATTATGCCGTATGAGTCAAGAATGTGTAAGTTTTTATAATAAGCAGTTAGTTGAGCACGCTGTAGACGTTCATAGTGTAAAACAAGTTGTATTTACATTGGAAGATCTGTTTATGGAACTGACAAAGGGGGAGCAACATGAGTGAATTTGCGAACCTCGTCTATAATGAGGCGGAGAAAATATATCGAAAGAAACGTATTGTAGTAGTCATGCTCATTTTGGCGATTTTAATTCCGATTTTTGTTTATGCACAGTACCGAGAAGTACAGACGACTGTAAAGCGTCTTGGTACGAGTGATTGGAAGGTATCCTTACAGCAGCAAATCGTTGATTCACAAAACCGTTTAAATAATTCGCGTCTTCCCGAAGAATGGAAAGCGTGGTTAAAGGTAAGAGTGCAGCAGCAACAATATTATTTAGATCACAATATTAATCCAAGTGCGCCAGGAGCCCCGACATTTGTACGTATGTTTATTGAACAAGGAATTACGTTATTTATCCCGCTCCTTATCATGATTGTAGCCATTGATATTGTATCGGGAGAGCGGAGCGATGGCACGATGAAAATGCTTCTTACTCGGCCGATTCGGCGCTGGAAAATTCTTTTAAGTAAATATGTGACGATGGTGCTGTTTATTTCATTTATTTTGTTGCTTGCCTCTGTTCTTTCCTATGTGTTATCAGGCATTGTATTTGGTTATGCTGGGTGGAATTTGCCGGTGCTGACAGGGTTTATTACGGAGAAAGATACGTTAAACACAAGTTTTGTTCATCTTATTCCGCAGTGGCAATACATTGTTATGGCTTACGGACTTGCTTGGTTTGTAGCAATTGTTGTTGGCACAATCTCATTTATGGTTTCAGTACTGATTCGCAATACACCAGCTGGTATGGGAATTATGCTGGCAGCGTTAATTGCTGGAGGTATCTTAAATAATTTTGCAACGTCCTGGGAAGGTGCAAAATATATTTTTAGTGTCAATTTATCGTTAACGGATTATTTATCAGGACAGTTACCAGCGCTGCAAGGATTGTCGATGAGTTTTTCGTTAATGAATCTCACGATATGGGCAGCTGTATCACTCATTATTGCTTTTGCAGTATTTACAAAACAAGACATGGTGAATTAATACGATAGGAAGTGAAAGAATGGAACAATTACTAAAGAATGATTGGGCACCACTATTAGCACCTGAATTTGAAAAACCATATTATCAACAATTACAATCATTTTTAAAAGAAGAGTATCATACACATGTTGTGTATCCAAAGCAGGAAGATGTCTTTAATGCTTTGCGTTATACAGGCTATCAAGATACAAAGGTACTTATTTTAGGACAGGATCCATATCATGGACCAAATCAAGCGCATGGTTTAAGTTTTTCGGTGCAACCTGGTGTACGCACGCCGCCGTCATTGCAAAATATGTACAAAGAGCTGCAGGATGATCTTGGCTATCCAATTCCGAATAACGGTTATTTAATAAAATGGGCAGAGCAAGGTGTTCTTTTATTAAATACTGTATTAACGGTGCGTCAAGGAGAGGCTAATTCTCACAAAGGAAAAGGGTGGGAAGTTTTCACGGATCGTATTATTGAGTTGTTAAATGAACGGGAAAAACCAGTTATCTTTGTATTATGGGGACGTCCTGCACAGGCGAAGAAGAAGCTTATTACAAATCCTAATCATCATATTATTGAATCTGTTCATCCAAGTCCATTATCAGCACGTCGAGGATTCTTTGGCAGCAAACCATTTTCAAAAATAAATCATTTCTTAGCGAATAATGGAAAACAGGAGATTGATTGGCAAATTCCGAATCTCTAAATGAGGATTCTTTTGTTTAGGGATTTATCCCGCTATTTTTGGGCAGTAATACTCCCACCTCAAAATTCAGCGAAAGCATTGTCCAGCTCCAGTGGCTAGAATGTTCGGTGGCTTCGCTTCTTCCTACGAGGTAAAAAACCCCTCTACGTCAGAAGCTCCATCCCCCTCACATTCTGAACGAGCCACTTCCGCTTTTCTAAAGAAGATAGGCGGGAGATAACTGATGGCAGTTTCACTTTATACGTGCAAAAACAGACCACTACGAATGTAGCGGTCTGTTTTTTATTTATTTTCTTCGTGTTTTAATTTTGCATCTAGTACGAACGTACCAAATGGAATAACAGATGCAACAAGCGCACCAAACGCCCATGACTTTGACTTATTATGAATCATAGTTACTTGAATAACAGCGAAGATGAATAGTATAAACAGGACACCGTGTGCCATACCTGCTACAGTAACGGCTTTCGAAAAGCCTGCAAAATACTTCAGCGGCATTGCAATGAATAGAAGGATTAGAAAAGAAATCCCTTCAAGTAATCCAATGACTCTTAAACGTCCAATCGGTGTTGATAACATAAAATGGCCTCCTTAATTATGTAAGCTTGTATATGATAAATTTGTATTCCTTTTGTAAATAAAATAGCCTAGTTTATTTCATTATAATCAAAAATGAACTTTACACTATGGTAATAGTGCAAAGTTCAAAATATCTTCACAAGCTGATACATATAAAAAATAAATCGCGCCTAAGTATTTGACTCGGGCGCGATTTTATGAATGATTGTTCTCTTCAATGTGAAAATTGTTCTATACCAGTACTTCGCTGTTCAAAACAAATTGTTCTACGACTTTTGCAACACCATCATTCATGTTTGTATCTGTTACATGATTCGCAATTGCTTTAATATCATCAGGTGCATTGCCCATTGCAACACCAAGGCCAGCGAATTCAATCATAGCCTGGTCATTATAACTATCGCCCATTGCAATTACTTCTTCACGTGTAATACCAAGTTTTTGGATGAGTTGGTGCAAGCTTGTTCCTTTTGTTACACCATATTCTGTGAATTCTAAGAAGAATGGCTTAGAACGCATAACACTTAGTTGTCCTTCAAATTCTTGTTGCAATTTCTTTTCAACTTCTGCAAGACGTTCAGGTGCCTTCATCATTAATACTTTCACAACAGGTTCTTTCACTGCACTTACAAAATTATGAACCTCTATAATTGGCATACCTGTAATATGACCTTCAATTTCTGTATATTCATTATTCTCCTCTGTCACAATATCATCGCCAATGTACGTATGAATCCAAACATCTTCGTTTTGACTTGTTTTATATAAATTATGAACAATTTCAGGTGATAATGTGCTGCTAAATAACTCTTCTTTTGTTTTACAGTTAATGATTTTTGCGCCGTTAAACGATAAAATGAAGCTGCCGTATTCTTCTAACTTCAGTTCTTTTGCAATTGGCCACATCGCAAATGTTGGACGGCCAGAAGCTAGAACAACTTTTACACCGTGCTCTTGGGCGTTCATTAGGGCTTCTTTTGTACGCGGTGAAATCGTATGATCATCGCGAAGTAATGTATCATCTAAATCTAGTACAATCATTTTATAAGACATTTGGTTAATCCTTCCTTACTATGAATTTATAATATGAAATAAATCGTAAGACATCGAACCTCTTTGAAGATGGAATCGATTCTACATATATGCAAGTTAAAAAACGACATAAAACTCTCTTCTTTTTAGGAAGATGAGAGCATTTAGCCACGCATAGAAACGGTCATGGTCTTTTCCTGCCACATGCTAGGTTTAAAAAAATCGAGTACAGGTCATGTTATATTCTGCGTAGCAGCGACTTATATGTCGAAAAATTAAAATGGATATATATGTTTCTATTATCGTAACAATTCTTAAAATAGACTGCAACGCTTGAAGTTTGCCAATTTTGTTTACGTTTTGTGTCGATTAGTTAAGATTCCATAAATAGGAAAAACACCTACTTATAAAAGCTTCACGCCCAAACAGTCGGTAAGAGGTTAAGCAAAGGAGCGAGAAGCAAACCGTCTGTAAGGACCCGATCGGTTCAATTAACCCTCAACGAGAAATCCGTTCGTTGAGGAAAGTTTCACTTTATCCTGCTTGTTTGTCTGGTGAACGAGCGAATAATATTTCTAGTATAATCGCCATTACAGAGCCAAGTACAAGACCGTTGCTTAAGAAGGATGCAAGGAATGGCGGCAGTGAAGAAAAGGCTCCTGATGGGATGAACATGACGCCAATTCCGGTAAAGAGAGCGAGGCCCGCAACTTTGAATAAGCGTTCTTTATCTTTCACGGTTTCATATTCTCGAAAAGCTAACCCAATCATACTTGCAAATACCGGATAAATAGCTGCATAGCCAACTGCTACTGGAATTGCTGCAATGAATGAAGTAACCTTTGGAAATAGGCTCATAAGAATAATAAAGGACGAACCAAGAATAAACGGTAATCGTTTGTAAATGCTCGTTGTCGCAATAAAGCCGGCTGATCCAGAAATAGCAACAGGCCCAATTGCTGAAAATAGACCGCCAAGGAGCTGATTAATACCAGTTATAATTCCAGCTTGTTTAAAACGATTTTGCGGTGCCACTTCTTCGTATTTCGAAACTACTTGTTGAACAACGCGAATACTTGCTAACATATTAGTTAGTAGTAATAACGTAACGAAGAAAATAGTAATAACCATATTCCATTCTAAGCGAGGTGTGCCAAATACAAAGATAGATGGTATACGGATAATATCTGTTACAGGTGTAATTGGGTTTGATAGACCGAAACATGCAAATAAAACCCACCCAACTACAATACTGCATAGTACAGAATATTGACCGATAATAGGTAATTTCATGATAAAGAAAGATAAAACAATAATGATAAGAGAAAGAATAAAGACTTTCCCTTGAACAGCTGTATGCTGTTCGTTAAGCCCAAACATGCCTTTTAAAAATGATCCACTTAGCTGTGCGACGAGTAAAAATAGGTAGGTTCCAATAACAGTGGGTGTAAAATAGCGGACAAGTTTATCGATAAGTCCAAATGTACTAAGAAGAATGCAAATAATACCACTTAATAAGAAGGAATATTGCAGTACACGAAGCGTTTCACTGTTTGAACCAAATAATACAACGCCTAAGCTTGCATACAAGGAAAAGATGCCCCACCAAAGTCCTGCAGGTCCTTCTTGAATTGGCAAGCGATGACCAAAGAAAGCTTGTAAAATACCTGCAAATCCAAGAACAAATAATGTCCGTTGGACGAATGCGATTGCTTCTGCGCCTTCCAGTCCGTAGTTAGCGGCGACACTAATTGGAACGATTAGGCTGCCGGCCAAAATAAATAATGCCCATTGTAGGGCAGAAAGAAATGTTTTCATCATATATCAACCTCTTTCTTGTATTCCATTTCTAGTATATATGTATTTGATTTGTTGTGGCAAAAATTGAACATAGAGAAAAGAAATGAAAGAATATCATGAGTGCATGTAAACAATTAGTTATTGCAATTATATGTATGTATTTTATGGTAATTATTGGATAAAGTGGGTTTGTGATTATAGAAGAGAGATGAAAACCCCCTCCACTGATGGAAGTTTCACTTTATTTCAGGCAATGCGGAAAAATTAGCAGAACGTGATATGATAATAGTATTTGGCCCAGTAGAGAAGTTGGAGCAATTTGAGAAAGAATTACAATACATGAGGTGAGAAAATATGCAAATATCTAGCGATAAGATTTTAAATAAAATGGCAAGTGAAATTGCAAAAGCGAAAGGGAGTGAATCACATAAAGCAAAAGAACATCTTTTAGTTGTTCGTGCATTATGTGATCTATTACTTGAAGAACAGACAGAAGCTTCTGTATATGTTGAACCAAAATTACAAGCACATGTTATAGCGCCGCAAATGCCTGTCCAACCAATTGCTTCATTTTCAGGAGAGCCTGTATATGTGAAGGAAGATGATGCAAACGGAAACTCTCTCTTGGATTTTTAGATGCTAAATAGTTGGATTGTGTGTGGAAATTTTTTATTATAAAAGTAAAAAGGGGAATTCTAATGAAAATTTTCTTCTTATTGGGTTGTATTATGGCAGCATTATCTGTTGCACTTGGTGCATTTGGAGCACATGGACTTGAAGGGAAAATCTCAGCGAAAATGTTAGATGTATGGAAAACAGGTGTTACATATCAAATGTTTCATGCAGGTGGATTATTTATTGTTGCTTTATTAATGGATAAGATTCAATCTTCTCTTGTAAGCGCAGCAGGCTGGTGTATGGTAGCAGGTATTATTATGTTTTCCGGAAGCTTATATGCATTAAGTACAACTGGTATGAAATTTTTTGGACCAATTACTCCGCTTGGCGGCGTAGCGTTTATTATAGGCTGGATTTTACTAGGAACTGCGATTGTAAAAGGTTTATAAAGTGAAACTTCTTCTTGGGAAACGTTTTTCTTCCCAAGAGGTTAGTTGAACCAATCGGGCCCTTACAGATGGTTTGTACCTTACTTCCTTGCTTAACCTCCTACCAGCTGTTTGGGCGGGGTAAAAATAAAACAAAAGCTGGCATTTGCCAGCTTTTTCTTATCATCTTGGGGGGTAAGTTGCTGGTTGTTGTGCTGGGAAATAGATGATCTCTCCTGGAAATTCTACATAATCAAGATAAATCATAAGCAGTAAATAACGCTTTCCAGACTTAGGATCACTTATAATGACGTGATCGCGTCCTGCAGCTTCAATGATGCCTGTATAGGATTGTGTACCAAGGGAGCTGCCGCGCTCATATGTCATAAATAGAGTTGCTGGTTTTCCCTTGTTTAAACGAAGGATATTTTCAATATATGATTGCTCAAGTGGAAGCATCCCTTGAGAAGCGGCAAGTTGTGCTTGCGTAGCTTGCGACGTCGGCATTTGCTGCCCTTGTTGTCCCGGCTGCGGTTGCATATATCCCCCAGATGGCTGGTAAAATCCTCCTCCATAGTATGGGTTTTGTTGCTGTGCCATACGAAATCCCTCCTCTTTTCAGTTCGCTAATACACACCTGGACAGTCTTCACCACTTGGCTGGAAAAAGCAATGGTTTTTAAAACGGCCAGAAATTTCTTGATTAAACCAAGTTGGTGGACAATCACCTACTGGTCGGAAAAACCATAAAGAAAAATTAGCGGGCCAGAAGCGTTCACCTTGAATCGTACGTCTTGCCATAGCGATATCACTTTCACGGGCACGCTGATAGAAGTAACCTTTTTGCGTAGCCTCAAATCCACCAGGACTTTGAAATACCATTTGACGAAGGTTTCGAATTTTTTTAAAGTCCAGGCAATTCCCTCTTACGCGATTGACGCCGACATTTCCAACTAAAAGCATTCCTTTAGGTCCTTCGCCTTCTGCTTCTGCTCGCATTAATCTGGCAAGTAGTTTTACATGTTCTTCTGTATATGCAATAACACCCATCTGTTTCACCTCTCTTATTACTCCGCTAGAGAAAAGAAAGTGTAGAATAATTACTAATTCATAGGTATGAAAAAAAAGGGGCAGATATGACAACCAAACCATGTTTTAATATGTATCTCTATAGATATTAGTTGAAAAATTGAAACAAAAACCCCTTTTTTTAGGGGGGCGAGAGCATCTGGCCATGCATAGAGGCGGCCAGGGCCTTTTCCTGCCACATGCAACGTTTAAAACAAAGGGCGAAAGCAAGTAGCGGACATTTTCTTGCTGCATAGCAGGGACTTAGATGTTGAAAAATTAAAATGGATTTATATCACTACTCACAAGAGGTAAGGATTATTCTGAGAGAGATTTGGATAATAAAAAGCTAGCAATTTGCTAGCTTTTTATCATCCAAATAATTTTGACCACATATTAGAGAAGAAGTCTCCAATAGATCGCATCGTCAATACGAACCAATTTGCTTTGTCTACTTCCTGTGTTGTTTTTACATCGAATTTAGTTTGTTTATTTCCATCAAGGAAACCATATTGATCAGTAGATTCTAAAACAAGTGAGCCTACTTTGGCATTCTTTTTCACAGGTGCAACTAAGTTTCCGTCTTCGGAGATTGATTTGTTTGCTTCATAGGAAATTTTGTAAGGTGGTTTACTTCCTTTTTTTGTGACTACCGTTATCTCTTTTTCAGGTGTCACAGCTACAGTATCTTCTTTTCCTTTTACGACAGGAATTGTATTATTTGTATCTATTTTCAATTTCTGTTTTTCAAAGTTTTTGAAACCGTAATCCATTAATGCACGGGATTCTATGAAACGCTCATCCATTGATTTTGTTTTAATAATAACGGAGATTAGGCGTAAATCACCGCGTTTGGCTGTAATGGTAAAGCAATATCCAGCTGTATCAGAACTTCCTGTTTTTAAGCCGTCTGTTCCTTCATATGCAAATGCAGCGCCTGGTAACATCCAGTTCCAGTTTTCCATACGAATTGGGCGCGGATGATTATCTGGGAAGTTTCTGAATCTTTGTTTTGTATCCTCCAATATTTCTGGATATTTTGTGATAATTGTTCTAGATAAGATTGCCATGTCTCTAGCTGATAAAGAGTTTTCACCGTTCGGATCTGTTCCTTCCGGATGCTTTCCTTTTAAATCAGCATTATTTAATCCTGTAGCATTTACAAATTTATATTTCTTTAACCCTAGTTTTTTTGCATGTTCATTTGCGAGATTTAAGAAATTCTTTTCACTTCCAGCGAGAAGTTCGGCAAGTGCAATGCTTGACCCGTTTGCTGAGGAGACAAGAATAGAATGATATAATTCTCTAACTGTATATTGTCGTCCTTTTTCAAATGGAACATTGGAAAATTCGTTGTTACGGGAAATCTCGTAAGCATAATCAGAGATATTTACTTTTGTATCCCAAGTGATTTTCCCTTCTTTAATGGCTTCTAAAACGGAGTACACAACCATGAGTTTTGACATACTAGCAATTGCAAGTAATTCATCGGGGTTTTGTTCGTGTAGTATTTTTCCTGTATCTGCATCAAACAGAATAGCAGCAGCGGCTTCGACATGTATATCTTCTTTTGCATAAGAGGGGGTTGCTCCTATGAAAGAAAACATGAGTGTAAGGCCTAATAAAATAGATAGCATTTTCCTCATAATAAATTATCACCTTCGCATCGTTATTAGCATATAGCCTGTACTATTCTAACATGAGTTTGAATATGGAAAGATTACAATTTTGTAAGCAATTTGGATAATTTTTCTATTTTATTAGAGTTTCCTATTATGTAAAACAGCAAAAAAAGGGCAATTTTTGCCCTTTTTACTATTATACGTGTAAAAATTTTGCGACTTTTTCTCTTGGTAAAATGTTTCCAACGAAGAATGTTCCAAATTCACCGTAGCGTGCGCTTACTTCATCAAAGCGCATTTCGTATACAAGTTTCTTAAATTGAAGAACATCATCGGCAAATAATGTTACGCCCCATTCGTAATCGTCAAAACCAACAGAACCAGTAATGATTTGACGTACTTTTCCTGCATATTGACGACCGATTTTTCCGTGGCTATACATTAATTTTTTGCGTTCTTCCATCGGTAACATGTACCAGTTGTCTTCACCTTGACGACGTTTGTCCATTGGATAGAAACAAACGTGGTTTGCTTTTGGCAACGTTGGGTATAGACGCGCAAGAATTTGTGGATTTTGATATGGATCTTCTTCAGCAGGAAGATAATTACTTAGTTCCACAACAGATACGTAAGAGTATGTAGGAAGCATGTACTCCGCTAATGTTGTTTTATTGAATTCGGCTTCAATTTCATTTAATTCTTCCATTGTTGGACGTAAAATCATGAACATAATATCAGCCTTTTGTCCAACGATTGTATATAGGGCATGGCTACCTTGTTTTGCAACTTCTGTTTTATTCCATTTTTCAACGATGTTTAAAAATTCGAACATTGCTTGCTGACGTTCATCACTAGATAATGTTTTCCATGCTGCCCAGTCCATAGAACGGAAATCATGTAAACAATACCAACCATCTAACGTTTTTGCTGCTTCACTCATTAGATTCACCTCGAATAGTCAAGTTTTACACGTTAACTATATCATATATAGATGAAAAAGCATGTATCTTAGTCTCAGGCGCACAAAATTGTCACATTTCATAGCAGAATTTTGGGAAAATATAATCATTTTTATTTTATCAATTTTTTAGAAGCAATAAGTTTAAAATAGAGGTAAAAAGCGGTATTCTTAAATATGGATTTCAATTCGTAGGAGGGTTATTGGTGAGCGATTTATTTACAACAGTAAAAGAAAAAGTTCAAGGTAAAGGCATTTCTATCGTACTTCCTGAAGGTACTGATGAAAGAATTTTAGGTGCTGCAGAGCGTTTAGCAAAAGAAGAGTTAGTAAAACCAATCTTAGTTGGTAATAAAGAAGAAATTAGCGCGAAAGCTGCTAGTATGAACTTAACATTAGCAGGTGTTGATATTTATGACCCAGCTACATACGAAGAAATGGATGCAATGGTAGCATCTTTCGTTGAACGCCGTAAAGGGAAAGCAACAGAAGAAGCTGCTCGTGAAATCTTAAAAGACGAAAACTATTTCGGTACTATGCTTGTATACATGGGTAAAGCACACGGTTTAGTAAGCGGTGCAGCGCATTCTACAGCTGATACAGTTCGTCCAGCACTTCAAATCATTAAAACAAAACCAGGCGTTACAAAGACTTCTGGCGTATTTATCATGGTACGCGGTGATGAGAAGTATGTATTTGCTGATTGCGCAATCAACATTGCACCAAACAGCCAAGATTTAGCTGAAATTGGTATTGAAAGTGCAAAAACTGCTGAGTTATTCGGCATCGATCCACGCGTTGCAATGTTAAGCTTCTCTACAAAAGGTTCTGCGAAATCTCCAGAAACAGAGAAAGTTGTAGAAGCAACTCGCATCGCGAAAGAAATGGCTCCTGAATTAACATTAGACGGTGAGTTCCAATTTGATGCTGCATTCGTACCATCTGTAGCAGAAAAGAAAGCACCAGGTTCTGTTATTAAAGGTGACGCTAACGTATTTGTATTCCCAAGCTTAGAAGCTGGTAATATTGGCTACAAAATTGCACAACGTTTAGGTAACTTCGAAGCAGTGGGACCAATCTTACAAGGCTTAAACATGCCAGTAAATGATTTATCTCGCGGTTGTAACGAAGAAGAAGTGTACAAGCTTGCTTTAATTACAGCAGCACAAGCGCTATAATTATGAAAAAATCCCCGCATTTGCGGGGATTTTTAACTTTCTAACCCAAGTGATTTGTTATTGCGATCAATCATGCGCTGTAAGTGATGTTCATATAGCGGTACTTCATCTACTGTAAGTTGGGATGGTGTTAATTTGGGTGCAAAGTGCTGTAACGTTTGTAAAAGGCGCATCATTAAATCTTGAACAGTAATTGTTTCACCAAGTAGTTCAGATAATGAAGCCATTGTACCTGGGACAATTTCAGGATACGTAAATCTAGTTTCTTCACCTTGAATTGCTAGGTTATAAAAATCACGAACAAGAGCTGCGCGTGCGGAGCCGCTTCCTGTAGCACATAAGTAAATTTGAACAGCTACGCCGCCGCGAATACGGCGTTGTGAAATACCAGCAAATTTTTTATCGTTAATACTTAAGTCATAGCTGCCAGGACAATAGGAGCCAACGATTTCTTTTGCTTCAATAGTAACATGGTAATCTTTTAGCATTTCCTTAATTAAATGCCACATTGTATCATAGCCAAGGTCGATATCGATACCTTTATCTGTTTCTTGGAATAGAAGTGAGACGTTTAGAACTCCTTCATCTAATACAACAGCAAGTCCACCTGAATTGCGGACGATAACATGGAAGTCTTTCTTTTTCAGAAATTCAATTCCCTGCTGTAAGTAAGGTAATCGTGTATCTTGAATGCCAAGAACAATTGTATTGTAATGAACCCAAGATCGCATTGTTGCAGCGGATGTACCATTTCCGACTGTGGTACATAACGTATCATCCATTGCGAAAGACTGTAGCGCATGAAATTGTGGACCTAAGCTTGATTGGTCAACAATGCGCCATTCTGATTGAGATAAAATCGAACGAGAATCGCTCATGTAACTAACCCCTTATCTATAAAATGACAATATTTATTATAGCAAAAAAGAGTGATTTTATAAAAACGGGTATAAAAGCCCCTTTCTTTTAGGAGGGCGAGAGGAACTGGCTATGCATAGAATCGGTCAGGGCCTTTTTCTGCCACATGCTAGGATTAAAACAAAGAGAGAAAGCGAGTGGAGGTCACTTTTTGTTGTAGTTAGCGGTGATTTATACGTTGAAAAGCCAAAATAAAAAGGATGCTATGATAGCATCCTTTTTATTCTGCAATCTTTTCTAAATTTCCGTTTCGATCCATGCGAAAGGATGTTTGTGTACGTTCTTCATCGTCCATTAATGCCAGTTTACGTGCACGGTTCATAATTTTCATGAGCGTCTCGTAATCTTCTTGAACGGTTGTTGATTGCTGTTCTAATTTTTCAACTTTCTTTTCTAGCTCAGCATTTTTTCTCATATATTCAGCGATGTCTTGTTTCAATCTCTCATTCTCTCTTTCGAGTGCGGATACTTTTACATTAGAAGTTCCGAGAGTTTGTAGAAAACGGATAACGTCATGCATTGCAATGGAAGAATTTGTTGGCATTGCTTGCGTAGTTTGCATAGGTTGCATAGGTTGAACAGGTTGCTGGGTATCAATACTAATCTTTTCATCCACTGTTACAGTAGATGGAATCGGCGGTGTATATAAAAGGCGTTTTTTCGCTGGTTCGCCCCCATTTGCACGCATTTTATCTTTGCGATGTTTTTTCGCAAGTTGTAATGCTTGATCGTAACTATAGCGTACGACAGCATTCCAGCGAAATCCGCAGGCTGCTGATGTGCGATTTAATTTATCACCAACTTCTTCAAAGGCATTTAATTGTGTACTTCCTTCGCGGACGTGACGTAAAACAGTTTCAGCAAGAAGTAAATCATCTTCTTCAGTCCAAGCATCTTGTCTTACTTTCATAGATTCATCTCCCTTTCTTTTTATCAATATCTTATTTTTAGAATGGACAAAATGAATTACTTTTATACAAAGCTGCCAAAATTATGGTAGATTTTGAGTGGAAATATGTTTGTATGCCACTTGTTTCTTGCAGGAAGAAAACTTGCATCACATCGAAAAGAAAGGTAAAATACCATTTAGTGTTTATTGTTATATGTACTTGAGAAAAGTTTCAAATAGAGGAAGTGTTATATACAATGGGAAACGAATTTCGTGTGTGTGATGATTGTCAGGCAACGAATATTAAAACGTTAGTACCGCGTTTAAAGAAAGTAGATGAATGTGCAGATATTAAGATCGGCTGTCAATCATATTGCGGTCCTGGTCGTAAAAAATCATTTGCATTTGTAAATAATCGTCCAGTTGCAGCGCCAAATGAAGATGAGCTAATTCAAAAAATTGAAGCAAAGTTAAACAAGTAAAAAGATACGATGCTGTATCTTTTTTTGTTTTGTGAAATGTAACAAAGTTTTATATAACAAAATTAGTGGTTGACAAATTTCAGTTTGCGTTTGTAGAATAAAAGAGAACGATATTGAGAATCATTATCAAAAATCAAGTTATATTCTTGATTTTCTTTTTTTTGCCTCTTAATGAGAATGAAATTCATTTTCTTGTTATACATATTGAAAGTTAGGATGTTGTAGATGGAAGTGAGTATGAGAAAGGTTTACGAAGAAGAATCGGTAGACAGAAAAGAGATAAAAAGCCGTCCGCTTATCGCCGTGATGATTTTAATCGTTGGAACTGCTTTATTAGCGTTAAGTATGGCAGTTTCTATTTCATTTGGTGCTGCTGATATTAGTTTGAAAACAGTATGGCAAGCTGTATTTCAGTTTGATGCATCTACTACATATCATAGTGTGATTCAAGAATTGCGTCTTCCAAGGGCAATTGGAGGAGTAGCTGTAGGGGCGTTTTTAGCAGTATCTGGCGCAATTATGCAGGGGATGACGCGAAACCCACTTGCATCTCCATCACTTATGGGGATTACAGATGGAGCGGTATTTGGCATCGCAATCATGTTTGCATTCTTTCCAAACGCGCCATATGTAATGTTTGTAATTGCTTCTTTTATCGGGGCAGCATTTGGTGCAAGTATTGTATACGGAATTGGAGCAGCGTCTCCGGGCGGATTAACACCAATTAAGTTAGCGTTATCTGGTGCAGCAATTAGTGCCTTACTAGGCGCAATTTCATCTGGGATTGCCTTATATTTTAATCTAGCGCAAGAAGTTAGTATGTGGCATGCAGGCGGCGTTGCTGGTGTGAAATGGATGAGTTTAAATATGTTAATTCCAGTTGGTCTTGTTTGTCTTATTATCGCGATTATGCTAGCGAGGTATATTACGATTTTAAGTTTTGGTGAAGAAATTGCTATTGGTCTTGGACAAAATACAAAGCTCATTAAGTTTATTGGAACCATTCTTGTACTTGTATTAACAGGTAGTGCCGTTTCTATAGCTGGATCTGTTGGATTTGTTGGTCTTGTTATTCCACATTTAACACGTTTTCTTGTGGGATCAGATTATCGCTGGATAATTCCATGTTCTGCCGTTCTAGGCGGGTTACTTATTGAGTGTGCTGATATGATCTCACGTATTATGAATCCGCCGTTTGAAACGCCAATTGGAGCTGTAACAGCGATGGTCGGTGTACCATTCTTCCTCTACTTAGCACGTAAAGAAGGGAGAGGGAAAATGTGAGGCAAGGAATGTTAACGAGAAAAAACGTATCAATTCTATCTAGTATTGGTATGTTAATTTGCATCGTATTTTTAATTAGCTTACATACAGGTACGTTCAAAATTTCACCAGTTGAAGTGTTGAAAACGCTCGTTGGACTTGGATCAGAAGAGCAAACAACGATTTTATTTGATTTTCGGATGCCGCGAATGATTGTTGCTCTTTTAGTAGGATCAGCTTTAGCAGTATCCGGTGCAATTATGCAAGGATTATCACGAAATCCACTTGCCGATCCAGGAATTATTGGTATTAACGCTGGATCGGGATTATCAGTTGTAATCTTTGTTTATTTCTTCTTTGGAAAAGTAACGATGACTTCGTTTTTATCTGTATTCATTCTGCCGTTTTTTGCTTTAGTTGGTGCAATATTAGCGGCGGTTATTATTTATGCACTTGCTTGGAAAGATGGTGTTTCGCCGGTTCGTTTAGTTCTGGTTGGGATTGCAGTGGCAGCTGGGTTCAGTGCTGTGAGCTTAGTATTCTCGATGAAAATGACAGCGAATGACTTCCGTTTTGCTACGATTTGGTTATCGGGAAGCTTATGGGGGACAGATTGGAAATTCGTATTAAGTGCGCTGCCATGGATGCTTATTTTCTTACCAATTGCTTTTATGAAGGCGCATGTTTTGAATGTAATGAATTTAGGAGATGCGGCGGCAACGGGTCTCGGTCTGAACGTGGAGAAAGAACGCCGTAAGCTATTATTTATCGCTGTTTGCTTAGCTGGTGCGTCTGTTGCAGTTGCAGGGGGAATCAGTTTTATTGGATTAATGGCACCGCATCTTGCCCGCCGCTTAGTAGGCGGAAAATATCAAATTATGATACCAACCGCTGCGTTACTCGGAACATTATTGCTATTGTTTTCTGATCTTCTTTCGCGCAGCTTACTTACAACATCAGAAATACCGGTCGGTCTTGTCATTTCAGTAATTGGCGCGCCATATTTCATTTATTTACTTATAAAAACAAGATAAGGGAGACGATTTGTATGCCATCTTTATCAGTTGAGTTGATATCTGTTGGATATAGTGAAAATTTAATTATTGATGGGTTGTCTGTTGAAATACCTGAAGGAAAAATTACAACCATCATTGGTCCAAACGGATGCGGGAAATCTACGCTTTTGAAAACAGCATCGCGTATTTTAAAAGCAAAACGAGGTACTGTTTATTTGGACGGAAAAGCAATTGAGAAACAGCCAACAAAGGAAATTGCGAGAAAGATGGCAATTTTGCCACAGACAGCAGAAGTGCCAACAGGTCTTACTGTATTTGAACTTGTTTCATATGGACGTTTCCCACATCAAAAAGGGTTTGGCACGTTATCAGAAGAAGACTATCGTTACATTCGCTGGGCGCTTGATATGACTGGTATGAAGGAATTTGCTAATCGTCCAGCTGAGGCACTTTCAGGCGGTCAACGTCAACGTGTTTGGATCGCAATGGCATTAGCACAAGGAACGGACTTGCTTGTACTAGATGAGCCAACAACATATCTTGATATGGCACATCAACTTGAAGTACTGAACTTATTAAAAAAGTTAAATGAAGAAGAAGGAAGAACAATTGTAATGGTTATTCATGATCTAAATCACGCTTCTCGTTTTTCTGATTATATGATTGCGTTAAAAGATGGGAATTTAATGAAACAAGGAGCCCCAGATGAAGTCATGACATCTGAAACGCTTCGCGAAGTGTTTGAAATTGAAGCACAAATCGTTCCGTGTCCTGTTGGTGGCAAACCAATTTGTCTTACTTACGATTTAATGACAAGTGTGTAGGCAAGCTTAAGGTTGTCTAGCGGCGTTAAAATATTGATGATAGGGCCTAAGTTTTACTGCCCGTTAGAACGGGTAAAGGCGGGATTTCCGTTAATTTGTATAAATTGTTATATATATTTAAATTTTTCGGCATCTTTATCTAGCTCTGTCTCCTAAGCCCTCATGTCTAAGAACCTTCCACACAAGAAGGTAAAAAGCACCTTATGTGTGAAAAAACCTTAGCCAACGGGCCTAAACAGTCGGTGGCTTCGCGTCTTCCACCGAGGCAAAAAGCGCCTCTATGTCAGAAGCTCCATCCCCCTCTTGTTCTGAGCGAGCCGCTTCCGCCTCTCTTTATAAGTCGCTGCCACGCAGAATACAACATGACTGGCACTTGCTTTCTCTTTTTGTTTTAAACATTGCATGTGGTAGGAAAAGGCCCTGACCGTTTCTACTCGCGACCAGATGCTCCTCCTAAAAAGAAAGAGGGTTTTATATCGTTTTTAATTTGTATATATAGTTTTATTCAAAGAGCTCTTGTAGCACTTTTATTACAACGAGATAAGGAGAGGAAAATATGAAGAAATTCAAAGTTACTCTATTAGTTTTAGTATTAGCGATTACGTCTGTATTATTTGCTGCATGTTCTTCTGATAAGAAAGAAGAAAAGAGAGCAGACGCAAAAAGTGAAGAGCGTGTTGTAAAACATGCAAAAGGGGAAATTAAAATTCCTGCAAATCCAAAGAAAATTGCTGACTTAAGTGGGTCAACAGAAGAGTTATTAGTTTTAGGTATGAAGCCGGTTATTACGGCAAATACGACTCAAGAAAAAATTGATGCACATATTGCAGATAAATTAAAAGGTGTAAAGCCAGTTGGTTCTGCCTGGGGAGATAAAATTAACATCGAAGCAGTAGCCGCTGCAAAACCAGATTTAATTTTAGTAAACAACCGTCAAGAAAAAATTTATGATCAGTTATCTAAAATTGCGCCAACAGTCATGTTAAGCACTCCATTAGATCAATGGCGTCCGAAGTTTGAAGAAGTAGGAGAAATCTTCGGTAAAGAAAAAGAGACGGCTGCATGGCTAAAGAAATACGATGAAAAAGCGAGTAATTTACATGATAAAATCGTTGCAAAGACTGGTGATGCAAAATTCATGGTAATGGCTGCATATCCGAATGCATTCCGTGTGTACGGTGACTACGGTTACGGTAGTATTCTATTTAAGGATTTAAAATTACCAGCAGTTAATGGTACACCAACAGACAAGCCGTTAGTACAATTACAAAAAGAAGCATTACTTAATTACAATCCAGACTTCTTATTTGTATTCACAACAGGTGACGGTGCCCAGCGTCTAAAAGAATTTCAAGAAGAAACCATTTGGAAAAATATGAACGCTGTAAAAAACAATCATGTGTATATGATTAAAAACGAAGATTTAAATAAAGGATATTTCCCACTTGGTAAAGAGATGTTATTAGACGAACTATCTACGTTTATTTTAGGAAAATAATAATGATAGAGAAAATCACCTTTGTTTTTTGAAGGTGATTTTCTTTTTATGCAGTAATATACAGTCTTTCATTTCTTTCTGTTTCACCTTTCGTTTATAATAGGAGTAAGAACTTATAATGGAGGGCGGTGAATTTTAATGGCATATGTAAGCGATAAATTAAATGAAACGAAAGTGTTTAAAGACCCGGTGCATAAATATGTGCATGTGCGCGATCGCGTGATTTGGGATTTAATCGGAACGAAAGAGTTTCAACGTCTGCGCCGTATTAAGCAGCTAGGGACGACATTTTTTACATTTCACGGTGCGGAGCATAGTCGCTTTACTCATTCACTAGGTGTCTATGAAATTATTCGCCGCATGATTGATGATGTGTTTGATGGAAGACCGGATTGGAATGCTGAAGATCGTTTGTTGTGTTTATGTGCAGCACTTCTGCACGATGTAGGGCATGGTCCTTTTTCTCATTCATTTGAAAAAGTCTTTAAATTAAACCATGAAAAATTTACACAAGCAATTATTGTCGGTGATACAGAAATTCATGAGGTGTTAAGCCGAGTTGATCGTGAGTTTCCACAAAAAGTAGCGGATGTCATTGCGAAAACTTCTACTAATAAATTAGCGATCAGTATGATTTCTAGTCAAATTGATGCAGATCGCATGGACTATTTATTACGAGATGCGTATTTTACAGGTGTGAAATATGGAAACTTTGATATGGAACGGATATTACGCGTAATGCGTCCATTTAATAATCAAGTTGTGATTAAATATAGCGGAATGCATGCTGTTGAGCATTATATTATGAGCCGTTATCAAATGTATTGGCAAGTATATTTTCACCCAGTCACGCGCAGTGCTGAAGTGATTTTAACAAAAATTTTGCACCGTGCGAAAGCGTTGCATGAACAATACTATACATTTAAATATCATCCCGTTCATTTCTATTCTTTATTTGAAGGAGAAGTAACAGTAGAGGATTATTTAAAGTTAGACGAGAATGTCATGTATTATTACTTCCAAGTATGGCAAGAAGAAGAGGATGCTATTTTAAGTGATTTATGCCGCCGTTTTATGAACCGTAACTTGTTCAAATGCGTCGATTTTACGGAAAAGCATGGGTTAAACAATTGGGTAGAATTAAATAGTTTATTTAAGAAGATTGGGCTTGATCCAGAATATTATTTAGTAGTAGATTCTACGTCAGACTTGCCGTATGACTTTTACCGTGCAGGTGAAGAGGAAGAGCGCCTGCCGATTTTACTGCTTATGCCAAATGGGGAACTGCGTGAATTATCTCGTGAGTCGGACATTGTGGAAGCAATTACAGGTAAAAAGAGAACAGATCAGAAGCTATTTTATCCGCATGATTTACTGTATGAAGATGGACGAAAAGGGAAAGTAAAAGAAAAAATTATTCGTTTATTAGAAGGAAAGGAGTAAGAGAAGCAGCTGTGCTGCTTCTCTTATATCAATGATTACTCTTGGTCGCTTAAGCGTTTTCCACCAATTGCGTAATGATTTTTAGACATTTCTTCAATGAATACAACGATTTTTTCTTCTGGAGCACCAGTAGTTTCACTTACTGCAGCTGTTACTTTTTTAGCAAGGGCTTTCTTTTGCTCTTCTGTGCGGCCTTCTAACATTTTCACTGTTACGTATGGCATATGTATCGCTCCTTTTATGTAGATTACAGTACTATTATAACGGATTCTTGAAAATAACAATCAGAAAATGAAAGATTTTTTGTTTAGATAATTAAGAGGGAGATGAAGTATGGATAATTTCTTTAGATACCCATTGCATGAGTTACCGTTGTTAGCTCTTGCAGTTGCAATAGCACTCTCTGTACATGAGTTTGCACATGCATATGTTGCTTATAAATTTGGAGATTTAACAGCGAAAAATCAAGGGCGTTTAACAATATCGCCCCTTTCTCATATCGATCCGATTGGCGCAATCGCATTCTTGTTTATCGGTTTTGGGTGGGCGCGCCCTGTACCGGTAAATCCATATAACTTTAAGCGTCCGCGCCTTGCGGGAATTTGCGTTTCGATTGCGGGGCCAATTAGTAACTTATTACTAGGTGCTTTCGGACTTACTGCCTGGTATAGCTTGCTGAAATTTGGAATTATTGAGGCGGTTCCAGTAGCAGTAGGAGAGACACTATTTCAGTTCTTTCAAATTTTTATTGGGATTAATATAGTTCTGTTTGTTTTTAACTTGTTACCAATCCCGCCGCTAGATGGTTACCGTGTTGTGGAAGATTTAGCACCGACCAGCATACGCGCGAAAATGACGCAATATGAAAAATACGGTTCGATCCTTTTATTAATTCTTGTCATTACACCGTTAGATCGATATACGATTCAACCAATATTTCAAGTTGTCATTCCGCACATTTTAGGTATATTGCATAATATAATTGGACCATTATTCGGATTGTATTAGAAGAGGAGGCTTTTCTATGGCAGAGAAAAAGAAACAAATCGGTTTTAATATTATTAAAAATGATTCTACAGATGGACACGGCGGCTTTGGAGTCGGCGCATTAAGTCTTGAAAATATTTCTCCTGTTATTATTGATGTAACAGAAGGAACAGCAGTTGTGGATATCGGAGCAATGCATGCACGCAGTGCTGTTGAAAAAGGAATTAAATTTTTAATCAATAAAGAAGAAGTACCAAATGCAAAACCGTACTGGCTCGTTTGGGTAACAATTGAGCGCACGGAAAAAGGCGCGTATTATGCAGGTGTAACTGCATGTGAGATGACAGTAGACCGTGAAATTCGCCGCGGTTATAAATCACTTCCTGAGCATGTAAATAAAATGGATAAATCATTAAAGCGTCACATTATGGTTGATCATATGGATGAACCTTCTAAAAAAGTGCTTGGAACATTCTTAAAAGAGCATAATGAGGAGCTATGGAATCTTTCTAGTGAGAAATTACGTAGTGAATTGTTAGGAGAATAATAGGCACCCCTTTCTTATTGAAAGGGGTTTTTTGTTTGTTTGAAAACATCCTTTTAATTGAATAGTGCAGGAAATGCTGATATTTGTCAGAAAATATATATTTAAATAGAAAATTAAGCGGTAGAGGTGGAAATATGAGAATGAGTGGAGATTCTATTTTTGTAAAAAGTTTAGAAGAATGTGATGCAGAAGCTATGATGCATTTGGAATCGAAAAACCGAGACTTTTTTCAACTGTATGCAGCATTACGAGAGGATGATTTTTATACGCTAGAGGGTCAAAGGGAGCATATCAGGAAAGGGAATGAAAAGCAGGAACTTGATGAGCAGTATTCATTTGGCATTTATCTAAATGAAACTGGAGAATTAATCGGATCTGTTACATTGTTTGAAGTACTACGCGGCCCTTTGCAAAGGTGTTTTATTGGATATACCTTAGATAAACATCATAATGGGAAAGGATATATGACAGAGGCTGTTAAGCTAGTCGTGTCTTACGCATTCGATGAGCTAAAGTTTCATCGGATTGAGGCGGGCGTTATGCCGCATAATATAGGGTCAATAAAAGTTTTAGAGAAATCAGGGTTTCATAAAGAGGGAATTGCAAGGAAAAATGTAAAGATAAATGGAAGATGGGAAGACCATCAAGTATTAGCGATTGTAAATGATAATGATGAATAGAAGCGTCATATAAGAAAGAAAAGGGAACGTGAGAAATAACGCTCCCTTTTCGATTAAGGTTTCACTTTATACATTTTCATCACCAAGGAAAATACTTCTTCCACCAGCTTGGTTTATTTTTTTCTTTCTCTTTTAGCACTGCCTCAAATTCATCTTTTTCATCAATATGATCCATGCAGTACTCCGTTGGCTCAGTCCCTTTTACAAAATACATTTTGACAGAAACAGGGCACCCTTTCGTGGCGATTTTCCCGTTTTCAGGGTTAATGTTTAATGCGACTACATTGGCTGGTTTTTTAAAGTCTTGTTTTGGAGTTTCTTCTAACCCTTGCTCCATAATCGCTGCCCACATATTTTTTGCATAGACTTGCTCAGCTGGGTTAGAGATTGTTTTTTGTTTATCATAGCCGACCCAAACGCCTGTTACGAGATCTGGTGTAAAGCCAATCATCCAGCTATCTGTCTCGGTTGAACCGGATTTTCCAGCGTATGTGCGGGATAACTTTGGAATAAGGGTTTGTCCAGTGACGGAGGCGTAGCTATTTAGCTTTTTATTAAACATGCCCGTCATCATTTCTTCCATTACAAAGGCATTGTTCTCATCAAGAATTTGTTTATTTTCTAAATGAGAATCATACAAAATGTTGCCGTCATGATCGACAACACGCCGAATAAATGTTGGTTTCACTTGTTTGCCGCCGTTAGCAAGCATGCTATAAGCGCTTACCATTTCAAGAGGCTTTACAGGAGATGTTCCGAGCGCAAGTGATGGGACATCTTTTAATGAACTTGTAATTCCAAATTGCTTCGCCGTTTTTACGAGTGATTCTTCTCCTAAGAAAAGATGTGTTTTTACAGCGTATACATTGTCGGAAACAGCAATTGCTTGCATCATTGTAATGAAATTATCGGCGTAGTAGTTTTTATAATTGGTCGGCTTATATTTTGAAACACCATCGCCTAATGTGAACACAGTATACTCACTTTTTAAGCGAGTTGCTGGTGTAAATCCTTGTTCAAGAGCGGCGTAATATAAAAAGGGTTTAAACGTGGAACCTGGTTGCCGATATGCTTGTGTTGCCCGGTTGAATTGGCTTTTTTTATAATCACGTCCGCCGACAAGAGACATTACTTCGCCGGTTTGAGGATTTATAGATACAATAGCTGTTTCTATCTCCGTTGTACTTGGAATTGTGTTGTTTACTGTACTTTCAGCAATTGTTTGAAGTTTCGGATCTAGCGTTGTGTATACACGCAGGCCGCCGCGTGCTACCGTTTGCTCATCAAGACCAGCATCATTGATGAGAGAAGCTTGTACGGCATCTTGAAAGTAAGGCGCTATTTCTGCTACTGCTTCTTTTTCAAGTGAAGCAAAGCTGAGTTGTTCTTGTTTTGCCGCTGCAGCTTCTTTTTTGGTTATATATCCTTGTTCGACCATTTCATTTAAAATAAGAGCTTGTCTTTCTTGAGCCCGGCTTTTATGCAAATAGGGAGAATACAAACTTGGTCCTTTTGGAATACCTGCAAGCATACTTGCTTCTGCTAAATTTAAATCTTTCGCATTTTTATTAAAATAGAGACGTGCCGCTGCCTCGATTCCGTAGGCACCGTGCCCGTAGTAAATTGTGTTTAAATATCCTTGTAAAATATCATTTTTATTGTAATTCACTTCTAGGCGAATGGTGTACATTGCTTCTAACAGCTTTCGTTTCCATGTTTTATCGTGATCCAAATATAAATTACGTGCGTATTGCTGCGTAATTGTACTTGCGCCCTGTACTTTTCCCATCGCTTTAATGTCGGCAATCACTGCCCCGCCTATGCGCTTTAAATCAAAGCCATGATGTTTATAAAAGCGCTGATCTTCAATAGAAAGTGTTGCCTCCCTTACGTAAGGTGAAATATGATCGAGTGATACGTTATAACGTTCCTGCGCCCCGTGACTTTGCCCCATAACTGAGTCGTTATTTGCATAAAAGATAGTTGTTTGTGGGACCGCAACAGGTGGTGGTCCTAAAATTTTCGCAACGAGTAACAAAATAAAAATAGTGAAAACAAAGAAAAGGACACCTGATAGTAGTGCAGTAAGGAAAAAGCGCATATATCTCGCATGTTTTTCATTTGCCGTAAGTTCCATTTCTTTTGTCACCCCTCATAGCATACTTTTACTAGTATTGAGGTTTTTGGTTGTTTTTAAACTATATAAATCCATTTTGGCTTTTTGACATATAGATTGCTTCTATGCAGAAAAAAGATTCTGCTACTGTCTTTCTCTTTTTGTTTGAACATCGCATGTGGCAGAAATAGGATCTGACCGCTTCTACGCATGGCTAGACGCTCTCGCCCATCTAAAAAGAAAAGGATTTTTATGTCGGTTTTTCGATTTGTATATATATAAAAGAGCTTCTTATTAAGAAAGAAGCTCAAAGGCACGTGTTGGCCAGTCCGTAATGATGACATCAACGCCGTAATCTATCATCTTTTGTAAGTCTTCGTATTCATTAATTGTATAAGGACGGAATACATATCCTTGTTGCTGGGCTGTTTTTACAAATTCTTTTGTGAGTAATTCAAAGTTTGGATGGAGGCCATTAGCCTGTCTTTTCTTTGCTTCAGCAATTGGATCAGCAAGCGGTTCATCGTATAAAATTGCACGGGGAATCTCTGGTGCTAAAGCTGCAAGGAGAGCAACCGATTCATGATTAAACGAAGAAAATACAATTTGATTAGAAAGATGAAATTCACGAACAAGATCTACGACTTTTTCTTCTATACCAGGATAACGAATGACATCTGTTTTTAATTCAATATTTAATTGCAGTGTTGTTGTAGAAAGCCAAATGAGCACTTCGCGAAGCGTTGGAATTTTTGCTTCATGAAAAGAAGAATCCTTGTAACTACCAGCATCAAGCGCTTGTAACTGCCGGACATTTTGTTCACAGACAAGACCCTTTCCATTTGTCGTTCGGTCCACAGTTTCATCGTGAATAACAACAATTTCTCCATCCTTTGATACATGTACATCAAGCTCAATGCCATGCGCACCAACGCGCTCAGCTTCTTGAAAAGCAATCATAGTATTTTCTGGGTGTGTACTTCTCACACCGCGATGCGCAAAAATAAGTGGTTGTTTCATACATAATGAATTCTCCTTCTCATTTTTTTAATTCAATTATGAAACTGAACGATTGAAAAGACAACCTTTGTAGGAAGAATTTACAAAGGTGTAATAGTTGCATAAAAGTTAACGTTAACGTAAAATGTAATAATGTTAGGGAGGAGGAATAGACGTGTATAAAATTGAGGAAGTTACAAAACAAACTGGTTTAACAAAGCGAACTCTTCGTTATTATGAGGAAATTGGTTTAATTCATCCACCAGAGCGCAGCGAAGGAAATATTCGCTTATATACGGACGAAGATGTGGAGAGGATAAAAAAAATTGTAGAAGCGAAAGAAGTATTAGGTATTACACTTCAAGAAATGCAGTATTTCTTATCGCTTAAAGAACGGATGGAGCAAAGAAGAAATAGCGATAATCCGCGCGACCGAGAAGTTATTCAAGAAATAGCAAATATGCTGACAAATCAAATTGAGACGCTAGACAAGAAAATGTTACAAATGAAGCGTGTGAAAGAAGAATTAGAACATAGCTTGAAAAGAGCAACGAAGTTTTTAGAAGAAACAAGAGGAGAATGATTCATATGGAGAGTAAACAACGAGTTGGAAGACTCATTACAGTAGTTGCTACGTTTCTTGCCTTTTCGGGCATTGGAGTAGTCGATCCAATTTTACCAATCATTGCAGAGAAAATTGGTGCAACGCATTGGCAAGTAGAAATGTTATTTACAGCTTATATTTTAACGATGGCCATTATGATGCTGCCAGCTGGGCTTCTTGCAGCAAGGTTTGGTGATAAGCGTATGATGACAATCGGTCTTGCGGTTGTAACCATATTTGCATGTATTTGCGGATTATCACAAACCATTGCACAGTTATCCATTTTTCGTGCTGGTTGGGGTTTAGGAAATGCGATGTTTTTTGCGACAGCGATGACATTATTAATTGCGCTCAGCAAAGAAGTGCATGAAGCAGTTGGATTGTATGAGGCTGCGATTGGTTTAGGTATGGCGGGAGGTCCGTTGTTAGGTGGTTTATTAGGTGGATACTCTTGGCGTTATCCATTTTTTGCGACAAGTGTTTTAATTGGTTTAGCATTTATTCTCGTTTTCTTTTTTGTAAAAGAACCAGAGCGCAAAGTGAAACGTCAGTCAGCTGGATTGAAAGAATTACTTAACTTGGTGAAGTATAAACCTTTCATACAAGGTGCCATCTCCGGGATGTTATATTACTATGCTTTCTTTGTTGTTTTGGCGTATTCACCGCTTATTTTACATTTATCTGCTATTCAGCTTGGGTTCGTCTTTTGCGGCTGGGGTCTTGCATTAGCGTATGGTTCTGCTAAACTTGCTCATCGATTAGAAGAGAAATACGAACCAAAAATGTTACTGCGTTATAGTTTACTGGTGTTTGCTGGCTTTTTAATCTTATTATTCTTCGTACAAGTAATGTGGTTACAAATTGCACTTATCGTTTTATCAGGACTAGCATCTGGTCTTAATAATGCATTATTTACAAGTTACGTAATGGATATCTCGCCTTATGAAAGATCTATCACATCTGGTGTATATAACTTTGTTCGTTGGTTAGGCGGAGCAATTGCACCGATTTTATCTGGAATTCTCGGTCACGTGATTTCACCGCAAAGTCCGTTTTTAGTAGGAGGAATTGTTGCGCTAGTTGGATGTGTGATGATTTGTCTGCCGATTCGAGAAAATGAGAGAAAACCCCTTTCCTAGGAAAGGGGTTTCTTACTGTTTTATACATAATTGACCAAATATACGAACAAAAACAACTTGTTTCAAATATATTTACGGTATTTTTATAATTTTTAACTATACATTTTATATGTTTTGTTTTATTTTTGTTAGGGGACATTAATGGTGTCCACATTATAAATTGCAATGAAAGGCGTGATCGCACAATGGAACTATGGTTCACGGAAAAACAAACAAAGCATTTTGGAATTACAGCGCGTATTAACCGCACTTTACATACGGAGCAAACAGAATTTCAAAAGCTTGATATGGTTGAAACTGAAGAATTCGGTAACATGCTTATTTTAGATGGCATGGTTATGACAACACAAAAGGATGAGTTCGTATATCACGAAATGGTAGCGCACGTACCATTATTTACACATCCAAACCCTGAAAACGTTCTAGTTGTTGGCGGCGGTGATGGCGGTGTTATTCGTGAAGTATTAAAACACCCAAGTGTGAAAAAAGCGACACTTGTTGAAATTGATGGAAAAGTAATCGAGTACTCTAAAAAGTACTTACCAGAAATTGCTGGTGAATTAGAAAACCCGCGCGTAGATGTAAAAGTAGGCGATGGCTTTCTGCACATTGCTGAAAGTGAAAATGAGTATGACGTAATTATGGTTGATTCTACAGAGCCAGTAGGCCCAGCTGTAAACTTATTTACAAAAGGATTCTATGCTGGAATCTCTAAAGCGTTAAAAGAAGATGGTATTTTCGTAGCGCAAACGGACAATCCTTGGTTCACACCAGAATTAATTTCAAACGTGTTTAAAGACGTAAAAGAAATTTTCCCAATTACACGTTTATACACAGCAAACATTCCAACATACCCAAGCGGACTTTGGACATTCACAATTGGATCTAAGAAGCATGATCCACTAGAAGTAAGTGAAGAGCGTTTCCACGAAATCGAAACGAAATATTACACAAAAGAACTTCACAAAGCAGCGTTTGTATTACCGAAATTTGTTGGAGATTTAATTAAGTAAGAAAAGCGGAGCCGACTGTTCAGGCCTGATGGCTAAGGTTCTTTCCCACAGAAGGGGCTTTTTGCCTTCTCGTGGGGAAGGTTCTTAGACGGGAGGGCCTAGGAGGCGGAGCTGGACAGTAAGAAAAGCGGAAGTGGCTCGCTCAGAATGAGAGGGGGATGGAGCTCCTGAGAGAGAGGCGTTTTTTGCCTCAGAGGAAGGCGCGAAGCCACCGAGCATTCTAGCCACTGAAGCTAGACAGTAAGAAAAGCGGAAGTGGCTCGCTCAGAATGGGAGGAGGATGGAGCTCCTGAGAGAGAGGCGTTTTTTGCCTCAGAGGAAGGCGCGAAGCCACCGAGCATTCTAGCCACTGAAGCTAGACAGTAAGAAGAACGTGGTAAATCGATAAAGAGGAGCAAATGGCTCCAAATTTGAGACAAAATGAAAGGTTGGGATACCTTAAGTTCCAGATAGGAGGAAAAGAATATGCGTTTTGATGAAGCTTATTCAGGTAAAGTATTTATTAAAAGTCATCCAAGTTTTGAAGATGCTGAGGCAGTTATTTACGGGATGCCAATGGATTGGACAGTAAGTTATCGTCCAGGTTCTCGTTTCGGCCCAGCACGTATTCGTGAAGTATCAATTGGACTAGAAGAATATAGTCCATATTTAGATCGTGAACTAGAGGAAGTTAAATATTTTGATGCTGGTGATATTCCGCTTCCTTTCGGTAATGCACAGCGTAGCTTAGACATGATCGAAGAATATGTAACAAAACTATTAGATGCTGGTAAGTTTCCGCTAGGTCTTGGCGGTGAGCACTTAGTGTCTTGGCCAATTTTTAAGGCGATGGCCAAAAAATATCCAGATTTAGCAATCATCCACATGGATGCTCATACAGATTTACGTGAGTCTTATGAAGGTGAGCCTTTATCTCACTCTACACCAATTCGTAAAGTGTGCGATTTAATTGGCCCAGAAAACGTATATTCTTTCGGTATTCGTTCTGGTATGAAAGAAGAATTCGAATGGGCAAAAGAAGTTGGTATGAATTTATACAAATTTGATGTATTAGAACCATTAAAGAAAGTATTGCCAACACTTGCAGGACGCCCAGTCTATGTCACAATTGACATTGACGTATTAGACCCAGCTCATGCTCCTGGTACAGGAACATTAGAAGCTGGCGGTATCACATCAAAAGAACTATTAGATTCCATTGTTGCAATTGCAAATTCAAATATAAACGTAGTTGGAGCAGACTTAGTAGAAGTAGCTCCTGTATATGATCACAGTGATCAAACACCGGTCGCAGCAAGTAAATTTGTGCGCGAAATGTTACTTGGATGGGTGCAAAAATAAAGTGAAGCCGACTGTTTAGGCCTGGTGGCTAAGGTTCTTTCTTGCAAAAAGTGTTCTTTACTTTTTTGGCGGGGAAGGTTCTTAGACGCGAGGGCCTAGGAGGCGCAGCTAGATAAAAATAAAAGCGAAGCTACCGAGTATTCTAGTTACCAAAATTAGCTAGAAAGTAAACTTTCTAAAAAGGCTATTTCGAACGAATTTGAAATAGCCTTTTTTGTGTTGTTTTTATATAAATCGATTTTGATTTTTCAACATATAGATTGCTGCTATGTAGAAAAAAGGATCCTGCACTTGCTTTCTCCCTTTGTTTAAACTTCGCATGTGGCAGAAAAAGGACCTGACCGCTTTTATGCATGGCCAGATGCTCTTGCCTACCAAAAAAGAATGGTTTTATGTCGTTTTTAAAATTTCGATTTATATAGTTAACTTTCCTTACAATGATGTAAGGAAAGTGTAAGAGAAATCGATAGAGACTATCTTTTGTACATTTTATACTGAAGATAATATAAGGAAGTATTATGTAAGAGGTGAAAAGCTTTATGCGTATGATGTTAAAAGTTGTAACAGTATTTGTTATTTTATGCGGGGCAGGAGCCTTTTATTTACAATCAAAAACAGAAGGTGTGCAAGCCTTTGTAGATAACTTTTTTTCAAGTAAGGAAGTAAAGGAATGTTATGCTGTCACAAATCAAGGTGAGAAAAAAGGGGATCAGTATTTGTATGCCTTTACTGCTTATGATAGAGAAGGGAATAAGCAAGTTGTAAAAAAAATGATAAATCGTGAACTGCGACGTGGAGAATATTTGAAAATCTATGCAAAAGGTAGCCAAGCAAAAGGTTGGGCAGAAGCGCGGGAGAATGAAGTACCAGTGAAAGTGCTAGAAAAGCTGAAGAAATAATAAAAACTCCAAGTTTATAATGAACTTGGGGTTTAATGTTTTACAAGGATAATGGTTATAAATTGTTTTTTGAAATACAGCTTTTGTTAGGTTTCCTAATATTTCAGCAGACAGAAACTGCACTTTTTTGATATGATAGGAAAAGTGATTTATTATAAGTTTTATGTAATATCTATAACATTTTGAAAGGTGTGCAGGACGTGGAGAAGCAACTTGCAGGCTTACCAGTACAAGTTCAATTTGTAACGGAAGTTCGTGAGGGAGTTCGAAAGGAAACTATTGCTTTTGATGTAAATGGTCTATACTATGTAAAAGGTCAAAGTACATATGTAACGTTTCAAGAGCC
This sequence comes from Bacillus bruguierae, assembly GCF_037104725.1. Classification (NCBI taxonomy): domain Bacteria; kingdom Bacillati; phylum Bacillota; class Bacilli; order Caryophanales; family Bacillaceae; genus Bacillus; species Bacillus bruguierae. Next base: position 48,364 of record NZ_JBAWSX010000003.1, read on the forward strand.
GAACGAACAAGGCGAAGTGAAGACAATTATTAAAATCCAAGATGATCAAGTTCTTATTATGCGTTCGGGTGCTGTTTCGATGCGCCAAACTCATAAAAAAGGTGAGTGGACAACAGGAACGTATACGAGTGAACTTGGAACGTTTGCGTTGCAAACGAAAACGGATAACGTCCTTTTTAAATGGTCGGAAGAAAAGAAAAAGGGACAACTCTTTCTAACGTATGCATTGCTTCTAAGTGAACAAGAAGCAGGCCGATATACAATTACCATTAATCTTAAGGAGGCAAAATAATGAACTCTTTGGAACAAGTAAAAGAACTCATTAAAGAGGAAGTTAAAGCTGCTGTAGTAAAAGCAGAATTAGCGACAGAAGAACAAATTACAAACGTTGTATTAGAAACACCAAAAGATAAAACACACGGTGATTTCTCGACAAACATGGCGATGCAACTGGCACGTGTAGCAAAAAAAGCACCTCGTATGATTGCAGAAGAATTAATTGCAAACTTTGATAAAGCAAAAGCTTCTATTGAAAAGATCGAAATTGCGGGCCCTGGTTTTATTAACTTTTACATGGATAACAGCTATTTAACAGATTTAATTCCAACGATTATCACAGCTGGTGAAGCTTATGGTGAAACAAACGCAGGTAAAGGTGAAAAAGTACAAGTTGAGTTCGTATCTGCAAACCCAACAGGTGACCTTCACTTAGGACATGCACGCGGCGCAGCAGTTGGTGATACGTTATGTAATGTATTAGCAAAAGCAGGTTACCATGTATCTCGTGAGTATTACATTAACGATGCGGGTAACCAAATTCATAACTTAGCGCTTTCTGTTGAAGCACGTTACATGCAAGCGTTAGGTTTAGAAAAAGAAATGCCAGAAGACGGTTACCACGGTGCTGATATTATCGGTATTGGTAAGCAACTTGCAGAAGAATTTGGCGATCGTTACGTACATGCAGATGCAGAAGAAAGCTATGAGTTCTATCGTCAGTACGGTTTAAAATATGAATTAGAAAAGCTTCAAAAGGACTTAGCAAGCTTCCGCGTTAACTTTGACGTTTGGTATTCTGAAACATCACTATACAAAAACGGTAAAATCGATGAAGCTCTTGCAGTATTAAAAGAGCGCGGGGAAGTGTTTGAAGAAGAGGGCGCAACATGGTTCCGCTCTACAACTTATGGTGACGATAAAGACCGCGTATTAATTAAAAACGATGGTTCTTACACATACTTAACGCCAGATATTGCGTATCACCGCGATAAATTAGAGCGTGGTTTTGATAAATTAATTAACATTTGGGGTGCTGACCACCACGGTTACATTCCTCGTATGAAAGCAGCAATTCAAGCGCTTGGATACGATAAAGATACATTAGAGGTAGAAATCATCCAAATGGTACAACTATATCAAAACGGTGAAAAAGTAAAAATGAGTAAACGTACAGGTAAAGCTGTTACACTTCGTGAGCTTATGGAAGAAGTAGGCGTGGACGCAATGCGTTACTTCTTTGCAATGCGCAGCGGTGACTCTCATTTAGACTTTGATATGGACTTAGCCGTATCAAAATCAAATGAAAACCCTGTATACTATGCACAATACGCACATGCACGCGTATGCAGTATTCTTCGTCAAGGTGAAGAACTTGGTTTAGCTGCAGACGGTGATGTGAACTACAAACTAGTTGCATCTGAGAAAGAAGTAGACTTATTAAAGAAACTAGGCGAATTCCCAGCAGCAGTTGCAGAAGCAGCACAAAAACGTCTGCCGCACCGCATTACAAGCTATGCATTTGATTTAGCAGCAGCACTTCATAGCTTCTATAATGCAGAGAAAGTATTAAACCAAGATAATTTAGAATTAAGTAAAGCTCGTTACGATTTAATGCGTGCAGTACGTATTACACTTCAAAATGCATTAGCATTAGTTGGAGTATCTGCACCAGAGAAGATGTAATGAATAAAGTGAAACTTCCATCAGTGGAGAGCTTTTTCATCTCCCACTGATGGTTAGCTCGCCCAATCGGGGTCTTACTGCTCGTTAATGCGGGATAAAAGGGAAAATACCCCTTTACTTAGAAGTGATTACAAGTTGATATAAAAATATCTGATCAGTCTATAGGCTGATCAGATATTAAAGAAATAAGAACTTTGGAAAGCTTAAGCAGAAAAACGATAAAAAAGCCATCTTTAAGAAATCGATTTCAGTTTTCTATTCTAAATATATTTGTCAAAAATGTGTTATATTGATAAGAAAAAATGGGAAATAGTGCTTGATTATTGCTTTTTTGTAATTGTTTTAGAATAATAGGTTGTGGGAATGATTTCTTTTTTCAGGAGGGGATATGATTAGAAAATTGTCTAATTGTTGCAAATGACGTTGCTACAGCTACGCCAAATATTTAAAATAACACTTCATCTAACCAAGAGTCTAAACTATTAGTAAGTAATCTTGAAAACTTCCAACCTAGTCAAGAAACTAGGGGTTACATGTCTAAAATGTATAAATACGAATTAAAAAACGACAAAAAAACCCTCTTTTTTAGGTAGGCGAGAGCATCTGGCCATGCATAGAGGCGATCAAGGCCTTTTTCTGCCACATGCAAGGGTGAAAACAAAGCGAGAAAACGCAGGGTCCAGGTCATGCTTTGTTCTGCATAGCAGCGACTTATGTGTTGAAAAATCAAAATGAATTTATACAGTATATGCGGTACAATTTAATTTTTTGTGATTTGATAAGAGTAATGGAAGGATATAAATCTCTCAGATTCGATATTATCATCAATTATATAGATATGTCAATATTTTAACATTTGGATTTATTGTCTTTTTAGAAAAACTAATGATTCTTATCAAGTAGATGAAACGTATATATAAGTTTAGTTTAATTCCTCGACATAGACATGGAACCAATTAGGCGAAGCACATTTTCTCGACACTCATTTATATACTCCAAAAATGAAAAGACCGACTTTCGTATTTCTGTACGATGCGTATGAACTCGGTTGGCAATTACACTCTTTTTTTATTACCCCAAAATTTGTTCTACTATATTCAGATTTGGAGAATATGACTTTCATCCACATAGACAAATAATACTTATTATAACGCTGAGGTTGAAATACTTCTTGTTTTTCTTGTCAGTTTGTTTCAGTGTGTAGGTCGGTTGTGTATCTAAACATAAGACGTTTTAACAAATGACTGATTTCACCTCGATTCATGGTCACAGAAAACGTATCTTCAATGACATTCTTTAGTATACTAGCACGTTTTAAAGCTGCGATTTTTTTCGGCTTGTGTCATACGCTGCAGTGCTTGTTCATCTTCAGGGGAATAAGTATGGAAGTTGACTAGATGCATATTTGTTGTGAAATAGCTCATCATATTGCCCACGCTAAATTTTTTTACGTACATAGCAATCATTTTGTGATGAATGTGAAGAGGTTTTGCAATCTCTACGACATAATACCCTTGCATAATAAGACGAATGATTGTCATGAAGGCTTTTTAAATTTCCTTTTCCTGACTTTGAATTTGTTCTATTGTTCGTTCATTCGCTTATTTGTCCTTGTTAAATCGTACAGATCAGAAATTTCACCGTTTAGATGTATTGGAAAAAATCAGATGAATTTATATAAAAGTTAAATTTTAAGTTTCTAAGCAATGGGAGGAGTGAAGAAAGAGAAAAAGATGATAATGGCTATTGAAAATATGTAAGTAAAATAGCGCAATGACATTGAATAATAGAGGCTTTGCTACAGTCTGTTTATTCCAAAATTTTTCTATATTGTAATTCATAAGGAGGTTAACATAGGGCATGTATTTAAAAAGAATCACTTCGATTTTCTCAATTATAATGATTTTTATATTTACTATAGGTCAGAGTTTTATGCCTATAATAGCAAATGCACAAGAGTTAAATACAGCAGGAATTGTGGATAGTTTTAAGATAGGTAAAACAGATCTACAGAGCGGAGAAGTGACTAAAGTAACTATAAACTTCAGTGAAAAAAATGGAGTTAGGCTGAAACCTGGAGACACACTAACATTAACATTGCCTCCAGAATTAAAAGGATTAGATACAACGTTTAATTTAGATGATTATGGTACTTGTACAGTTACTGCAGGTACTGTGGTATGTACATTTAATGATAAAGTGAATAACTATCAAAATATTAAAGGGTATCTAAACTTTAAAGTGCAAGCTACTAATGTAGGAAAGGATCAAAAGAAAGAGGTTGAAACCAATTTTGGTACAAATTTAGATAAGCAAACTGTAATAATTACCGGTCCAAACGGTGGTGGTGGTACAGATCCTGGAGAGAAACCGTTTTTTTATAAAACTGGTGATATGCTCTCAGGTAAGGACAATGAAGTGCGTTGGTTCTTGAATATAAACTTAAACAAAGAATATTTAAGTCGTGATATTGTTGTGACTGATAGCTTACAAGAAGGTCAAACACTTAATAAAGATAGTTTCTATATAACTATTGATAATTACACAGGCCGTTCATCCTTATCACTTCAAGAATTTGTAACTAAACGTTATGGAACTATTACGTTTAATAGTGATAACTCATTTAAAGTTGTGATTTATAAGGATAAAGCACATGCTACCGCATTTACGATTGGTTATACAACTACTATAACGGAAAGCGGCAAGAAACAAGAATATTTTAAGAATGACTATAAAATTGATTACCAAATTCTATACAAAGACCCAGTTTCTGAGTCGGGTAGTTACCAAGTCGAAAATATGACAGCTGGCGGTGGTGCAGAAGGTAACAAGGTTCCAAAAGGAACGCTAAGAATTGTTAAATATATTGAAGGAAATGAAGAAAAAGTAATACCAAATGTTTCATTTAAGTTGTATAAAGAGTCGGGTGAACAAGTTGGAGATGTATATACAACAGATGGACAAGGTATGATCGAAATCACTAATTTACAACCAGGAAAATATTATGTGCAAGAAGTTTCAGCTCCAAACTATATTGATTTTGATCCTCAAGCAAAAGTAGATTTTGAAGTTAAATCAGGTGATGTAAACGGAATTAAGTTGCCGATTTCGAATAAAGTGAAAACTACATCCGTTACAGGAACAAAAACTTGGAATGACAACAATGCGAAAGATCGTCCAAGCACAATCAAAGTCGACCTAGTACAAAACGGTAAAGTGGTAGACACGAAAGAAGTAAGCGAAGCAACAAACTGGAAGTACACGTTCGAAAATCTCCAAGCATACGATGCGAATGGAGTAGCATACAAGTATGAAGTGAAAGAACAGCCAGTAGACGGATATCAAACAGAAGTAAAAGGTTATGACATTACAAATACAAAAGTGGGCCAAACAAAAGTAGAAGGAACGAAGACGTGGAAAGATGATAATGCGAAAGATCGTCCAAGCACGATCAAGGTAGATTTACTACAAAACGGTAAAGTAGTAGACACGGAAGAAGTAAGTGAAGCAACAAACTGGAAGTATACGTTTGAAAATCTCCAAGCATACGATGCGAACGGAGTAGTATACAAGTATGAAGTGAAAGAACAACCGGTAGACGGATATCAAACAGAAGTAAAAGGTTATGACATTACAAATACAAAAGTGGGCCAAGCAAAAGTAGAAGGAACGAAGACGTGGAAAGACGATAATGCGAAAGATCGTCCAAGTACAATCAAAGTCGACTTACTACAAAATGGCCAAGTAATCGCAACACAAGAAGTAACAGCCGAAAAAGGTTGGAAATACGAATTTAAAGATTTGGCGGCATACGATGCGAATGGAGTAGCATATAAGTATGAAGTGAAAGAACAACCAGTAGACGGATATCAAACAGAAGTAAAAGGTTATGACATTACAAATACAAAAGTAGGCCAAACGAAAGTAGAAGGAACGAAAACGTGGAAAGACGATAATGCGAAAGATCGTCCAAGCACGATCAAGGTAGACTTACTACAAAACGGTAAAGTGGTGGATACGAAAGAAGTAAGTGAAGCAACAAACTGGAAGTACACGTTTGAAAATCTCCAAGCGTACGATGCAAATGGAGTAGCATACAAGTATGAAGTGAAAGAACAACCAGTAGACGGATATCAAACAGAAGTAAAAGGTTATGATATTACGAATACAAAGATTAAGGAACCGACATCTGAAGTTCCTAACGAAAATACAAATAACGATCCAAAAGTTCCATTTAATAAAGAAAACGATAAGACGACAGTATTACTTCCTAAAACAGGAGGAACACCAGCGGAAATGATTTCAATTGTTGGAGGTATGGTATTGTTCGTTTTAGGTGGAATTCTATTCGCTCGTCAACGAATTAAACAATAAAAAACTTTAGATTATTATTGATATCCCCTTTAGGGAATCATTCAAAAAACTTCACGGAAAGATGAAGGGAAGAATGAAGCTTGAAGGGGATTTTTTGTCTTTTCTTTAGGTGTCGCACTTAATAATACAATTCGCCTCTCAATAAAAAAGCCACCAGTTCTAGATGGTGGCTTTGAGGATAATTAAGCAGCTTTTTGTTCTTTTTGTACAGCAGGTTTTTGAAGAACATTATAGACACCAGTACCAATGACTTCTAACGCCATTTTCATACGTTCTGGTGAAATGTTTTCTAACACATTATCTTGTGGTGTGTGGTATACCTTTTCAATGTGATAGATAAGTGGATCCCAGCTATCTACCCCCATCCAAATGAATAATGCTGAAGGGATGCCAGCGTAAGCAAATGGCACATGGTCACTGGAACCAAATTTTCCTTGAAGAACAAGGTCATTATTTAACTGTTTACTAGCATTTAATGCTGCATCTGTTACAAGATTCGTAGAACCGTCAGGAGTCATTGCATATAAATTTTTTGCTTTATCATAATTTGTAGCAACCATATCAGCATTGAAAACACCTAAAATACGATCACGTTCTTGTTTTGATAAGTTATCAACGTAGTGCTCAGAGCCAAAAAGCCCCATTTCTTCTGAACCGAAAGCAATAAAGCGGATTTCTTTGTCAGTTTCTACATTTTGGAATGTGCGAGCCAATTCTAATAATAATCCAGTTCCAGAAGCATTATCATTTGCCCCGGGTGCCCCGGCAACGCTGTCATAATGAGAACTTACGATGACAGCTTTTTCATTTCCGGCGCTATTTTTCGGTTTCTTTTTTGCGATGACATTTAGAGATTGTAAGTTTGATTCATGTCGTGCCTTTAAAGAAAGAACTGTACTCCCCTTTTTTGCTAATTCTTCTTTGAAGGCATTTCCTTGTGCATAAGCAAGGCCAAATACAGGAATTGATTGTTTTTTTGTTAATCTTGGCTTGAAAGTTTGTCCATAGTTGCCACGTCCACCAATTAAACTATACAAGAGAACGCCTTTTGCACCTTTTGCTACAGCATTTTCCACTTGTTTGTTATAGTCTTCTACTGTTTCTCCTTTTTCAAATAATACAATTTTTCCGTTTACTTCATTCGGGATTTCTTCTAGTTTTGTCCCATTTGGAACAAAGATTAGAGGAGCAGTAACAGCTTCAGTTGAAATAAGAGAATTTGGTGCAGCACCTGTTTGCCAATTTCGGGAATGGGATAGTGGAGAATCAATAAATCCCACGTATTGATCTGGTACAGCAAATGGTTGATATTCTACTTCATATCCCATTGCTTTTAATTTCATTCCGACATAACGGGAAGCCCACTGTTCTGCTTGAGTTCCGCCAGGGCGGGGGCCAATTGTTTCAGATAAAAAGCGAACATGTTCAATTGCGCGGTTGGAATCAACTTTTTCAATAATAGGTGAAACTTTTCCATTTTCTGAAGGGGAATCAGCTTTTGCTTGTCCAAGAGGGGCTAATCCGGCAGTGAGTGATATAGCAAGCAAAGAGCTTACTACTTTTTGTTTTAATGATCTCTTCATATTTTCTTCTCCCATTCTTCTATTCTATCTGACTGACAAAAGAAGACGGATAACGACCTTATTCTATCTTTTATTTTTTGTATTTTCAATCAATTGATGTTGAGAAATAAAAACAATAGATATTCTATAGTTTATATATTTTGTTTAAAAAATATATAATATCATCTTAGAGAAAGGTTCGCTTTTTTGTTTGAAGGCCCCTAAATTGTATGTCTAGTGTATTCGAACTTTAAATTATGTAGAGAAAAAGGAATGCATCATTTCTGAGTGCATTCCTTTTATTCGGTATTTATAGCGCTGTTAAAATAATTGGTTCACCGCGGGTTACAACGATTGTATGCTCGCACTGTGCAACAAGGCTGTTATCTGGTGTGACAAATGTCCAGCCATCATCACCGCGTTCAATAATATGATCTGCGCCCATCGATACGAATGGTTCTACTGCTAAGACAAGTCCTTCTTTTAAGAGAGCGTTATCCATTGGATCAAAATAGTTTAAAATGTGATTTGGTGCTTCGTGTAAGCTAAGACCAATGCCATGTCCTGTTAAGTTTTGAATGACCGTATAACCATTTTTACGAGCATCATTGGCAACCGCACGACCAATTTGATTTTGTTTTGCACCAGCTTTTACTTTTTTCATGGCTGCCCAAAATGCACTTTCAACAGCAGCGCAAAGTTTTTCTTTTGCTTCGTCTTGTCCAAGAACAAATGAAATACCTGTATCTGCATAGTAACCATCAAGTGCCGCAGATACGTCGACGTTTACTAAGTCGCCTTCTTTTAGGACACGGTCTCCTGGGATGCCGTGTGCAACTTCTTCATTGACGCTAATGCAAGTTGTCCCTGGAAAATCATATTCTTTTTCAGGTGCAGAAATAGCACCGTGCTCATCTAATACTTTCTTACCGATTAAATCAAGCTCTTTTGTTGTCATGCCTGGTTTCGCTTGTTTTTTCATTTCCTCGCGAGCAAGCGCAACGATGCGACCGATTTTTCGTAAGCCTTCTAAATCTTGTTCATTGCGAATAATCATGAAAACCACTGTCCTTCCTCGAATGTACATCTCACATGATTGTATCATGTTTGTTTTTGTCCTGCTACTGACGTGGAAAGTCACTCATTTTAAGATTTCCTGACATTTGTCATATTCATGTCATGACGTCTCGTACTGTTTTCCACCTCTTCCAATTTATACAATATAAATATAAGAACGACGGAGGTGGGGAAATGGAACAGATAATTGAAGTAAATGGTGTTTCAAAAACATTTAAACATAAAAAAGCAGTAAATAACGTTTCATTTACAGTAGCGAAAGGAGAAATCGTTGCATTACTTGGACCGAACGGAGCGGGGAAAACGACAACAATTTCGATGATGCTTGGATTAAGGGATCCTTCAGAAGGAAAAGTTTCTATCTTCGGTAAGAGCCCAAAACACCGAGATGTTCGCAATCGCCTTGGAGCAATGCTGCAAGAAGTGAGCGTCATTGATAGTGTGTCAGTAGAAGAAGCAATTGATTTGTTTCGTAGTTATTATACGAATCCAATTGCAAAAGAAACATTACTTAAGTTATCAAATTTAGAATCAGAAAGAAAGCAAAGGTGTGAAAAGCTATCTGGCGGGCAAAAAAGACGTTTAAATTTTGCACTCGCGCTTGCTGGGAATCCCGATTTACTTTTCTTAGATGAACCAACAGTAGGGATGGACATCACGTCTAGAAAAAGCTTTTGGGATACAATTCGAAAATTGGCAGATGAAGGAAAAACAATAATTTTAACAACACATTACTTAGAAGAAGCAGATGCATTAGCAAATCGAATTTTATTATTTGCAAATGGAAAAGTGATTGTTGATGGAACACCAGATGAGATGAAAGCAACAATTTCTCAAAAAACAATATCGTTTTATGTAAAAGAGGAAGTGCCGACGAGTATGCTTCGTAGCCTACCTCATGTTACAAGTGTCCAGTGGCATGAAAAGCGTGTGGTGCTGACAACAGATGATCCAGATGCTACGATACAGGAAATTTTTAACAAAAATTTGCCGGTCATGGATATTGCTGTGGAACGGGGCAGCCTGGATGAAGCTTTTGAACAGTTTGTTGCAAATCAGAAGGAGGGAATTGCATGAGAGCGTTTTGGATGCAATGCAAAATAGAAATATTACGTACGTTTCGCAATAAATTATTTATCTTTTTCTCATTATTAATGCCGGTTATGTTTTATTACATTTTTACAAATGTGGTGCCAGTGCCGCAAAACGGAGATGCATGGAAAGCACACTATTTAATTTCGATGGCTACTTTTAGTATTGTAGGAACAGCACTCTTTAGTTTTGGTGTTCGTCTGTCACAGGAAAAGGGGCAAGGGTGGACACAGCTTTTACAAATTACACCGCTGCCAGAGGGAGTATATTTAGCAGCTAAAATTATTGCTCAAACGGTTGTAAATGCTTTTTCAATCATCGTTATTTTCATCGCGGGTATAGTCATGAATGATGTACAGTTAACAATTGGACAGTGGATTGGCGCTGGATTATGGTTATTGGTTGGTGTTACACCATTTTTAGCACTTGGAACAATTATCGGTGCAATTAAGAAAGCGGATGCGGCTACTGGACTAGCGAATATATTAAATATGTGTTTAGCGATTCTAGGCGGCTTGTGGATGCCGATTGAAATATTTCCAAAGACGTTAAGAAGCATTGGGGAATGGACACCGACATATCATTTTGGAAGTGGAGCTTGGGACATTGTTGCTGGCAAGACAATTGGTTGGGAAAATGCGGCAATTTTGGGAGGTTATTTTATCGCTTTTGTTGTACTATCAATATATATAAGAAAAAGACAGGAAGCGGTATAAAATGATCGAAAAGAAGCAGTTTGAAATTTTTCCAAAACATATGGGATTTTTCCCTTATATATGGCTCGTATATTTGTTTTTTCCTCTTTACTACCTGATGGGGCAATCAGGATGGAAATTGATATTAGGAGGCGGGATGCTTATACTCTTTGTTATTGCATACCGCCAGCTTTATTTTGTGCCAAAGAATTATGTGATGTGGGCCTGTATTCAAATTGTAATTACGTTCTTATTTAGTACGTTTTATAACCCATATATGATTTTCTTTGGGTTTTTTATAGCCAATGCAGTGGGATTTGCACCGACAAAAAAACAATTTCGATTGTTATTTTTCTTTTTGATCGTCATGATTGGTTCTTTTATGTTGGTGAATATGCGCGTGTTTATAAATACGTCTGCCATAACTGCAATCCCGATGTTTATTTTAATGATTGTTACACCATTTGGCATGCGGAATTTTAATCAAAAAAAGATATTAAGAACACAATTAAGTGAAGCAAATGAACAAATTCGCGATCTAGTGAAGCGCGAAGAACGTCAGCGTATTGCAAGAGATTTACACGATACGTTAGGACATACGTTATCGCTTATTACATTAAAAAGTCAGCTTGTTGAGAAGCTGATTGTGAAAAATCCGGAACGCGCTTGTCTAGAGGCAAAGGAAATTACGCAAACATCAAGAACGGCGTTAAAACAATTACGAGAATTAATTTCTGATATGCGGATGATTACTGTCGAAGAAGAGTTAGAGCAAGTGAAGGTAATTCTTCAAGCTGCTAGTATGTCGCTTGAGGTGCACCAGGAGACAAGTACGAATGTATTATCGCCGCTAGAACAAAACATTGTGGGAATGTGTTTACGTGAAGCGGTGACAAATGTGGTTAAGCATAGTAAGGCAACAGAGTGCGTGATTTCGTTACTTGAAGCACAGGGGAAATTGATCGTACAAGTAAAGGATAATGGCATTGGATTACAAAAAAATCACGATGGGAATGGTATTCTTGGCATGAGGGAGCGATTGGCTCTTATTGATGGAGTACTTAAATTAGATGATATTCATAATGGAACGATGTTAACGATACATGTTCCAATTGTTATAAGAACAGGGAAAGAGGGTGTGCGTGCATGATCCGAATCATCATTGCAGAAGATCAGCGTATGCTTCGCGGAGCGTTAGGAGCTTTACTAGATTTAGAGGATGATATTGAAGTTGTTGGGCAAGCGGAAAACGGAGAAGAGGCTTTAAAGCTAATTGAAACATTGCAGCCGGATATTAGTATTATGGACATTGAAATGCCGATTCAAAGCGGGCTGGATGTTGCTGAAACATTACGGAAGCAGCAATCATCGTGCAGAGTTATGATTTTAACAACATTTGCTCGTCCCGGTTATTTTGAGCGCGCAATGAAAGCAAATGTACATGGATATTTATTAAAAGATAGTCCGAGTGAAGATCTTGCAGCGGCAATTCGTAATGTTATGAATGGAAAACGAGAAATTTCTCCTGAGCTTATGTTTGGACTATGGCAAGAACAAAATCCGTTAACAGATCGGGAAAAAGAAGTTCTCCTATTAGCGAAAGAAGGAAAGACGACAAATGAAATCGCAAAAACACTATATCTTTCATCTGGAACCGTTCGAAATTATATTTCGGATGTTTTAACAAAGTTGGATGCAAAAAATCGGATTGAGGCGATTACGATTGCAGAAGAAAAAGGGTGGATATGAAAAAAGATGTTTACCAATGTGAATCGGTAAACATCTTTTTTATTATTTTCTATTTTGTACATCAATCACTTCATTCACTTGTGGTAATGCTTTGTAACCGTGTGCTAGGAATGCTTTGTCTACTTCTGTTGCTACGGCATTACCATATAAGTCTTTTGCAGCTTGTACAATGTGAGAGTGAAGAGATTCGAAATCTTCTGCTGATGTTGCATAGTTTTGCAGGGCACGCATAACGATTTTACTTACTTTATCGTTACCTTGTTTTGCAACTGTTACACCGTTATATGTTTTTCCTTCTACCAATTGATAAAGAACGTGACTAATAATCCCTGAATTTTGATGAGACTCTTGGTTGTTTCCATCATTATAGAAATCTTGTAAGTTTGTATATAGTTTTTTACCATGGTCACCGATTTCGTTTGGAATATCACGAATTGTTGGGCCGTCTAATGTATCACCCATAATCCAGTTTCCTTTGTCTTTCTTTACGTAAAACTCTATTTGTGTTCCCCAGAAGTCCGCAAGCCCTTCATTTAATGCATTTGTTTCATCGTTTGGATATTTTACAACTTTATTTTTAGTTGTTCCGCTAAATACAGCATGTCCAAATTCATGTGCGGTTACATCAATAGCAGATGTTAATTTTCCGTTTAAGCCATCGCCAAACACCATTTGGTTCCAAACTGGATGCCAAAAGGCGTTTTCATAGTTTGTTTTTACACCATCACTTACTTCAGTAGAATCAAATCCATGTACGCTTGCAACAATTTTTGCATCTTTATTATCGTAGCTTTTTAGATTGTGTTTCGTTTTATAATAATCATAAATAGCACTCATGTTTTTCATAACACCAACAGCTTCTTTATCGACAAATGTAGTTGATGTACTAGAAACGAGTGTACCAGGATAACCAGCTTGATCATATCCGCCTTGCGAATCTGCATAGTTTGCATCATAAATATAAATACCATTACCACGCATTAAATCAGCTAAATAAAATTTTCCATCAGTTCCTTTTGCGATATTAAATAATGTCTTTTCTAGTAGTGCGTTTACACCAGCTCCGTGTTTTTTTACTGAAGATAACTGCGGAATCCCAGCTTGTGGAACAGGTTGTTTTTCTTTATTTTTTACGATTTTTTCTTGGAATAACATTTCACTATGGATTAAATCAATAATTGCTTGACCGTTAATGATTTGATCGTCATTTTCATATGTAAATGTAATAACATCTGCATATGTGTAGCTACCGTCTTGTTTTTTATAAATGACAGTTTCACCAGTAAATTCTTTTTCTAACGCATCATTTGGAGTTTGAAGAGCATTTCGTAAGAAAGTTTTCACTTCATTTTTCGACAAAAAATTTGTTATAGTAAGATTAGGTTGTTGTGCTAAATTTTGGGCAACCTTACCGCTGACAGTTGTAATTACTCCATTTTTATCTACTTTTACAATTAAGTCTTGGCCGTATACTTTGTAGCTTTTATAAGTTTGGGTAAGACGTACTTCTGTTTGATTTTCTTTTGTCTCTTTATTTGTCAGTTGGAAATCAACGCTTTTTTCAGTGGTAACTTGTTCTTGTTGTGCTTTTGACCCTTGCACTTCACCTTTTAAGTACTTTTTCGCGATGTTTTCTTTCGTGTCATTTTGAGGTTCTGTTAATTTTCCGATTGTTAGACCGGGCTGAGCAACTTCAACTTTTACTTGGTTATTATTAATTTCTTGAGCATGAATTGCTTCAGTTGATAAAGGACAGAGTAGACCGAAAGTAAGAAGGGCACTAGTCATTTTTTTATAATTCATCTCTAACACTCCTAATCTTGTATTTGTATGAGATAAATTGTAAGAGGAAGTTGCTAAATTTTATATAAATTATGCAATATTTCATATCGAAAATTGTCGAAAGGGCCTTATTGTAGTGGTATGACCACTTAAAAAATAAACTGCTATAAACGGGATGGTGAGCTAACATGCATGCACAAAAGCTGGGAGCCGAAATTAAAAACATTAGAGTAATGAGAGGTTTGACACAAAAGCAGCTATCTGATAACATATGTCATCAGTCGGAAGTGAGTAGAATAGAATCAGGAGTAGTATATCCAAGCATGGACATACTTCAGGGAATTGCAGCGAAGCTAAAAGTACCTATCATTCATTTTTATGAAGTACTGGCTTATTCTGATATTGAACGAAAAAAACAATTTAAGAGTCATATTAAATCGCTAAGCAAACAAAGGAGATATGAAGAAATTTATAAAAAGGTATGGGATGAATTAAAGAAAGAAGAAGATCATCCAGAGTTTCAACAGTTTCTTCTTTGGTACCATCACTTATCGGCGTATGTGTTGAAAAAAGTGAATTATGAATACTGCATTTTGGAATTAAAAAAATTAATAAATCAGCAATTAGTAGGTATAGATGTATTTCAAAATTTATATATCGAAAATTCAATTGCAAATATTTATGCGGAAAATGGATGTATTCAAAAAAGCATCGAACTTTATCAAAATATTTTAAAACAGTTGGAGTCGTTACATAGTAGCGAGGAATTTGCTATAAAGGTTGGCTATAATTATGCAAAGGCATTGTATTTAGATGAACAGTATGAGAAAGCGCTTAAGCAAGTTGAAAAAGCAATTGAAACATCATGCTGTAATAGTAACATGACACTCATTGGGCAGCTGTTTTATCAAAAAGGAGAATGTCTTGAAAAGCTAGGGCATTCAGAAGATGATATTAGAATTGCTTATGAAAAAGCTCTTTTCTTTTTTGAACTATTAGATTTATGTTCTTACAAAAAGACGCTTTTAAAAAAAATGAATGTTTAAATATGAAAAAAATGGATATGCATAATTACATGTTTTGTGGATAAAATTTCATGTTATATTAAAAGAAAGATATGGAGGGAATGGAATATGAAGAAACTTCTTGTTGGTAGTTTATTGACGTTAGCAATGTTAGCGGGTATTTCATTTGGAACTGCGGTAGTAGATCAAAATCAAGCAGTAACAAATCATAACGAGGTAGTACAATTAGCTTCAGACTTACCATTTGAATATTAAAATAGAAAAAAACAACCGTCTAATTAAGACGGTTGTTTTTTTATGTCTTTTTCTAAATTTGTATTCCCTTTTGTAATAAATTCTATACGTCTTCAGCATAGACTAGTTTACCATTCAAGGGTATTGCTGCTCCGGCGTTTTATTCCCCTAATGGATGAAAGGTCCGCTACTAATTTAAATAGTGTTAAATCTTTTTGCAGGAGAACAGTTCCACAATGCAAGTGCATGTGCGACATAACCAAATCTTATTTGCATAGGTACCCCGCCTTTTCTGTATTTATAGAAAAAAAGAAAATAATGTTCCGATCCATTCCTTTCCTTTGTCAGAAAGGGATAGAGAAGAAACATCATCCATAGAAAGTAAGATGGAAGCTTTTAAGTCTTGCTCAATTTCTTTCTTTACTTGTTCTAAAAACGGTGAGTCATATAATATACAATTGATTTCATGATTAATATATAAGCTTCGCTTATCAAAATTTGCAGTTCCAATATCACAAATACAGCCATCTACCATTACAATTTTTGCGTGAAAAAATCCATCTAGAAATTCATGAATATGACACCCTGCTTTAATAAGCTTCCGACAATATGGAAGTTTTGCTTCACGAACAAATGGATGATCTGCTTTTTTAGGAACGAGTATAATAATACGAACGCCTCTTTTTCGAGCGCGCAGCAATGCGTTCATTAGTTTTTTTCCAGGAATAAAATAGGGCGTACCAATATACAGTTCTTTTGTGGCCTTTTCAATAAGGTCGAGAAATGTTTGTTGTAAATATGCACCGTCAGTTGGTATGAACCGATGAGAAGTTTCTCCTTTTTTTAGTATTGGAAAATAACAATTTTCATGCAATAAGTCTTCATTTGTATCATCGCGCCAATCATGTAGAAACTGCGTTTGTAAATCTTGTACACCTTCTTCAGTAAGGCGTAGATGATAGTCACGCCAAGGCCCTAGTTCTTGGTTGTGCCCTAAATATTCTTCCCCGATGTTGAATCCTCCAATGTACCCAATTTTTCCATCAATAATTGTAATTTTTCTATGATTTCTTTGGTTAACGGAGAAAAAGAGAAATGGAAGGCGAATTTTATGACAAAATGAAAAGTGCACACCGTGTTGTTTTAATTTACAAATCGTTTGTTTTGATAAATGATGGCTGCCGATTCGATCAAGAAGAAGGCGCACTTCAATACCTTGCTCTGCTTTTTCCATTAAAAGCTGTAAAAATGTGTGACTAATTTCATCATTTTTTACGATAAAAAACAAAATATGTACATGGTGTTTAGCGTGTTGTATATCAGTAAATAGTTCCTTATATAATGTTTGACCATATGTATAAAGTTTAAAATTACTATGGCGTACAGGAAAGGAACGCGGTTTAAGATTGTTCAAATGAATTTTTCTTCCATAGATGAAGTCAAAAGTTGCCCACAGTAAGAGAAAGATAAGGACGAGAAATAAAAAGTTCATGTAATCATTCCCCCCTCTATATTCATTTTTATCCTGCTATTCGAAGACAGTAATCCCCAGCCCTGAATATTCAGAGGCTACTGGCATTGGCATGAGCCAAATTGATTCAACTAATCATCAATGGGAATGAAAAAACCCTACTGATGGAAGTGTCGCTTTATAGTTTCACCGAAATAAAAAGCTTTATGAAAAAATATATTGTTGTATAACAAAAAACTGTTGACTGAATGCTCACTCATCATATAATGGGAGTAGGGGTAACAAATTCAGAAAATTATTTATTTTCGAAGATTCGAAAATAAAAATCATACTACATGGAGAGGGGCTGGCAGAAATTATGAATAGCTTATTAATTGTAAATTGGTTGGCGACAATTGCCATCATAGCGTATGCAGCATATTTATTTGTGTATCTAATACGAACACGAATTACCTACATACGATTAGGAAAGAAAGTAGAGTTTGATCGCCGCTTTAAAGAAAGATGGGACCTGATTAAAGGGAATGTCTTCGGACAAAAGAAGCTGCTCAAAGATAAAAAAAGCGGCATTATGCACGTTATGTTTTTTTACGGATTTATTCTTGTCCAGTTTGGAGCAATTGACTTCATATGGAAAGGCTTAGCACCAGGATCACATCTTCCACTTGGACCACTATATTCTGCATTTACATTCTTCCAAGAAATCGTCACACTTATCATTTTAATCGCAGTCTTTTGGGCTTTTTATAGAAGGTATATTGAGAAGCTTGTTCGTTTAAAGAGGAACTTTAAAGCAGGGCTAGTTTTAATTTTTATCGGCGGCTTAATGTTATCTGTTCTCCTTGGTAATGGAATGGGCATCATTTGGCATGGCGAGGAATTATCATGGAGTGAACCGATCGCTTCTGCAATCGCTTACTTATTTTCTGGAATTGGCGAAACAGCTGCAATTACCCTGTTCTATTTTGCGTGGTGGATGCATCTACTTATTTTGTTAACGTTTTTAGTTTACGTTCCACAATCGAAACACGCGCATTTAATTGCAGGACCAGCAAATGTATACTTTAGCCGTTTAACAAACCCAGGGAAATTAGAAAAAATTGATTTTGAAGATGAAACGCAAGAAACGTTTGGCGTTGGGAAAATTGAAGACTTCAAACAAACGCAGCTTATTGATTTATATGCATGCGTAGAGTGCGGCCGCTGCACGAATATGTGCCCGGCAACAGGAACTGGTAAGATGCTGTCGCCAATGGATTTAATTTTAAAATTGCGTGACCATTTAACAGATAAAGGTGCAGCAGTAACGTCGCGCGCACCGTGGGTACCAACCGTTGCATTTAACAATACAAAAGGCAACCAATTAGCGATGATGGCAGCTGGAGATGGACAACATGAATCGGCAGCAACGCTCACATACAATCCAAGTTTAATTGGCGATGTCATTACGGAAACGGAAATTTGGGCTTGTACAACGTGCCGTAACTGTGAGGATCAATGTCCGGTTATGAACGAACATGTTGATAAAATTATTGATTTACGTCGCTACCTCGTTTTAACCGAAGGAAAAATGGATCCAGAAGCGCAGCGTGCTCTGACAAATATCGAACGTCAAGGAAACCCTTGGGGATTAAATCGTAAAGAGCGTGAAACGTGGCGTACGATGGAAGAAGAAGTTGCCATTCCAACTGTGAAAGAAAAAACGAAAGCAGGCGAAGAGTTTGAATATTTATTCTGGGTAGGGTCTATGGGATCTTATGACAACCGAAGCCAGAAAATTGCGTTATCATTTGCGAAGTTAATGAATGAAGCTGGTATTTCCTTTGCGATCCTCGGAAATAAAGAGAAAAACTCAGGAGATACACCGCGCCGCCTTGGAAATGAATTTGTTTTCCAAGAGATGGCAAGTAAGAATATTGAAGAGTTCGAGAAAGCGGGCGTGAAGAAGATTGTGACGATCGATCCGCATGCGTATAACACGTTTAAAAATGAGTATCCGGACTTTGGATTACAAGCAGAAGTCTATCATCATACAGAACTGTTAGCACAGTGGGTGAAAGAAGGGCGCTTAAAGCCAGTTCACCGCGTAGAAGAAACGATTACGTATCACGATTCTTGTTATTTAGGACGTTATAACGAAGTATATGAAGCGCCGCGCAATATTTTAAAAGCGATTCCAGGTGTGAAGCTTGTTGAAATGGAACGTAATCGCGAAACAGGAATGTGCTGCGGAGCTGGCGGCGGTCTGATGTGGATGGAAGAGACGGCTGGTTCGCGTATTAACGTGGCACGTACCGAACAAGCACTTGCTACATCGCCGACGATGATCGGTACGGGCTGTCCGTATTGCTTAACGATGATCAGCGATGGTACGAAGGCGAAAGAAGTGGAAGAGCGCGTGCAAACGCTTGATATAACAGAGATTTTAGAGCGCTCTGTCATCGGACCGAAGAAAGAAGCAATGTAACATATAAGAATCCGTACAACTTTAGATAAAAGGAGGTGCAAACCGTGCACCTCTTTCTCACAACAGCTGCACTGAACGAGCGTTCAATCAACGCCGTAATAAAAAGAAATGGGGGAATATGTTTTGACAAGAACAGTAATTTTAAGTGCTGCAAGAACACCTGTTGGAAAGTTTGGGGGAGCTTTAAAGGATGTAAAGGCAACGGAGCTTGGAGGAATTGCAATTGGAGCGGCATTAGAGCGCGCGAATGTTGCAGCAAGTGATATTGAAGAAGTTGTATTTGGAGCGGTTATTCAAGGAGGACAAGGGCAAATTCCATCTCGCCAGGCAGCTAGAGAGGCAGGGATTCCGTGGGAGACTCGTACAGAAACAGTGAATAAAGTTTGTGCATCCGGACTTCGTGCTGTAACGTTAGCAGATCAAATTATTCGTACTGGCGATCATTCGTTACTTGTAGCAGGCGGCATGGAATCGATGAGCAATAGTCCATATATTTTACGCGGCGCACGCTGGGGATATCGTATGGGGCATAACGAAGTTGTCGACTTAAATGTGGCAGATGGTTTAACGTGCTCATTTACCGGCATGCATATGGGTGTGTACGGCGGCGATGTTGCGAAAGAAGACGGTATTTCCCGTGAAATGCAAGACGAGTGGGCGTACAGAAGTCATATGCGTGCGACTGCAGCGCAAAAGGAAGGCCGCTTTGAAGAAGAAATTGTCCCTGTATCTGTGCCGCAGCGAAAAGGGGAACCGGTAGTCGTAGCGCACGACGAAGCACCGCGCAAAGATACAACACTTGAAAAATTAGCAAAGCTAAAACCTGTATTTGATAAGGATGCAGCGGTTACGGCTGGGAATGCACCAGGTTTAAATGATGGGGCAGCGGCGCTCGTATTAATGAGTGAAGAGCGTGCGAAGGCGGAAGGAAGAAAACCCCTTGCAACGATTTTAGGGCATACAGCAATTGCGGTTGAAGCAAAGGATTTTCCGAGAACACCAGGCTATGCCATTAACGAGTTATTAAAGAAAACAGGCAAGAAAGTGGAAGACATTGATTTATTTGAGATTAATGAAGCGTTTGCTGCTGTAGCAATTGCAAGTGCAAATATTGCAGGCATTGATCCAGAGAAGATTAACGTAAACGGCGGAGCGGTTGCGATGGGGCATCCAATTGGAGCAAGCGGGGCGCGCATTATCGTTACTCTTATTCATGCATTGAAGCAGCGCGGCGGCGGAATCGGAATCGCTTCTATTTGCAGCGGCGGTGGTCAAGGCGACGCAATCATGATTGAGGTTCAGTAAAAAAGGGGGCTATAAACATGACAGTACAAAAGATTGTCGTAATTGGTTCGGGGCAAATGGGTTCTGGAATTGCACAGGTGTGTGCGATGGCAGGGTATGACGTATATATGCAAGATTTAAAACAAGAGCAGTTAGACCGCGGAATTGGGATTATTACGAAAAATTTATCTAGACAAGTTGAGAAGGGCCGCATGAGCGAAGAGGATAAGCAGGCAACGTTAAATCGTCTGACAGCAACGCTTACACTAGATTGTGTAAAAGAAGCAGACCTTGTCATCGAAGCGGCTGTGGAAAGAATGGACATTAAAAAGCAAATTTTTGCGAATTTAGATGAATTAGCACCGGAGCATACGATTTTGGCAACAAATACATCTTCGCTGCCAATTACTGAAATTGCAGCTGTTACAAATCGTCCAGAAAAAGTCATCGGTATGCACTTTATGAATCCAGTTCCGGTTATGAAGCTTGTCGAAATTATTCGCGGCTTAGCAACAGAGGACGCTGTATATGAAACGATTGAGGATATTACAAAAAAAATCGGCAAAGTCCCAGTTGAAGTAAATGACTTCCCAGGTTTTGTTTCTAACCGTATTTTATTGCCAATGATTAATGAGGCAATTTATACGTTATATGAAGGTGTGGCAACGAAAGAAGCAATCGATGAAGTTATGAAGCTTGGGATGAATCATCCGATGGGACCGTTGACACTTGCTGATTTTATCGGTTTAGATACGTGTTTATACATTATGGAAGTACTGCATGAAGGATTGGGGGATAGCAAATATCGACCATGCCCGCTCCTACGTAAATATGTGAACGCAGGCTGGTTAGGACGTAAGACAGGACGCGGTTTTTACGTTTATGAATAATAAACACCTCTTTCGGTGTACTAGTGGTCTTACTAAATCGTTCAATCACAATAGAAAATAATTTGAGGTGGAGCAGATGAATTTTCAATTTACAGAAGAGCAGCAAATGATGCGGAAAATGGTTCGGGACTTTGCCGGGAAGGAAATTGCTCCCTTTGTTCCTACTATGGAACAAGGGGTGTTTCCTCGAGAAGTCCTAAAGAAAATGGGTGAGCTTGGACTAATGGGGATACCGATTCCAGCGAAATACGGCGGAGCGGAAATGGATTTTATTTCGTATATTTTAGCCATTCATGAAATTTCAAAAGTAAGCGCTACCGTAGGGGTGATTTTAGCGGTACATACCTCTGTTGGAACGAATCCTATTTTATATTTTGGAACAGAAGAGCAAAAACAAAAATATCTTCCAAAGTTGGCAGCTGGTGAATATTTAGGGGCATTTGCATTAACAGAGCCAAGTGCGGGATCAGATGCTGGGAGTCTGAAATCAAGAGCAGTTAGGCAAGGTGATGAGTACGTTATTAACGGTTCGAAAGTATTTATCACAAACGGCGGCGAGGCAGATACATATATTGTCTTTGCTTCTACGAATCCGGAGGCAGGTACACGCGGAATATCGGCATTTATTGTTGAAAAAAATACACCGGGTTTAATTGTTGGAAAAGATGAACACAAAATGGGGTTATTAGGTTCTCGTACAGTGCAATTAACGTTTGAAGATATGAAAGTTCCTGCTGAAAATTTGCTTGGCGAGGAGGGTCAAGGTTTTAAAGTGGCGATGGCAAATTTAGATGTTGGTCGCATCGGTATCGGGGCACAGTCACTTGGTATCGCTGAGGCAGCGCTGGAGTGTGCTACTGATTATGCGAAAGAGCGTCATCAATTTGGCAAACCAATTGCTGCGCAGCAAGGATTAGGATTTAAGCTAGCGGATATGGCAACAGCTGTCGAGGCAGCTCGCCTGCTCGTATACCGCGCTGCATCGTTAAGAGCACAAGGTTTACCGTGCGGGAAGGAAGCGTCAATTGCAAAATTATTTGCTTCCAAAACAGCAGTAGAAGTTGCTGTTGAAGGTGTGCAGGTGCTTGGCGGTTATGGCTATACAAAAGATTATCCTGCGGAGCGCTTCTTCCGCGATGCAAAAATATGTGAGATTTATGAAGGAACAAGTGAGATCCAGCGCTTAGTTATTAGTAGAGCGCTTTAAGGGGGAGATAGAGATGCATTTTAAACTATCAGAAGAGCACGAAATGATTCGGAAAATGGTTCGTGATTTTGCGAGAAATGAAGTGGCACCAACGGCAGCGGAGCGCGACGAAGAAGAACGCTTTGACCGCGCCTTGTTTGATCAAATGGCGGAGCTAGGTTTAACTGGTATTCCGTGGCCTGAAGAGTACGGCGGAATTGGAAGCGATTACTTAGCTTATGTGATTGCGGTAGAAGAGCTGTCACGCGTTTGCGCATCTACAGGTGTAACGTTATCGGCGCATACATCGCTTGCAGGATGGCCAATTTTTAAATTTGGTACAGAGGAGCAAAAGCAGAAATATTTACGCCCAATGGCAGAAGGAAAGAAAATAGGTGCTTATGGCTTAACGGAGCCGGGTTCTGGCTCTGATGCTGGTGGAATGAAGACGACAGCAAAGCGTGATGGCAATCATTATATTTTAAACGGTTCGAAAATTTTCATTACAAACGGCGGAATTGCGGATATTTATGTTGTATTTGCACTGACAGATCCAGAATCAAAGCAGCGCGGTACAAGTGCATTTATTGTGGAAAGCAGTACACCAGGATTTTCCGTTGGAAAGAAAGAGAGCAAGCTTGGTATTCGTTCTTCACCGACGACGGAGATTATATTTGAGGACTGCCGCATTCCTGCTGAGAACTTACTTGGCGAGGAAGGGCAAGGATTTAAAATTGCAATGCAAACATTAGATGGCGGCCGTAATGGTATTGCGGCGCAAGCGGTTGGTATCGCACAAGGCGCACTTGCTGCTGCTGCTGATTATGCGAAGGAACGCCAGCAATTTGGGAAACCAATTGCCGCGCAACAAGGAATTGGCTTTAAACTAGCGGATATGGCGACTGGGGTAGAGGCGGCGCGCTTGTTAACATATCAAGCGGCTTGGCTTGAATCAGAAGGTTTACCGTATGGAAAAGAATCAGCAATGTCGAAACTATTTGCAGGAGATACAGCAATGAAAGTGACAACAGAGGCTGTGCAAGTATTTGGAGGATACGGTTATACAAAAGATTATCCAGTGGAACGCTTTATGCGCGATGCAAAGATTACGCAAATTTACGAAGGAACGCAAGAAATTCAGCGCCTTGTTATTTCACGTATGTTAACGAAGTAGAAATTATCCCGCTATTCGTGGGCAGTAAGCCCCCACTTCAAGATGCAGAGAAAAGCGTTGTCCAGCTTTGCCTCCGCTTTTCTAAAGAAGCTAGGTGGGGGATAACTGCTGGCATGTGCCCGATTGGGCGGGCTTTCTATCAGTGGGGGATGAAGAACCCCCCCACTGATGGAAGTTTCATTTTATGAGAAGCGTAGGGAATCTCCTACGCTTCTTCCTGCAAATTGAGAAAAAAGGAGTGAAGGAGATGGTTAAGCGCAATGTACAAGCATCTGTGAAAGATGAAAGACTTATTGCACTTCGGCGTGAGCAAATGATTAAAGGTGCTGTGCAGCTCTTTAAACAAAAAGGATTTCCTCGTACAACAACAAGAGAAATCGCAAAAGCGGCAGGATTTAGCATTGGTACGCTCTATGAATATATTAGAACGAAAGATGATGTACTTTATTTAGTGTGCGATAGCATTTATGAACATGTAAAAGAGCGCTTAGAGCAAGTGTTGTGCAGAGAAAAAGGAAATGTTGATAGCTTAAAAGCAGCGATTACAAACTATTTTAAAGTTATGGATGAATTACAAGAAGAGGTTCTTATTATGTATCAAGAAGTTCGTTTTCTACCAAAAGAATCGCTGCCTTACGTATTAGAGAAAGAATTTCAAATGGTGGGGATGTTCGAAGATATTTTGCAGCAATGTGTTCAAAATAAAGTATTTACTTTAACAAAAAAAGAGATTCAACTGCTTGCTCATAATATTTTTATTCAAGGACAAATGTGGGGATTTCGTCGCTGGGCGTTGCAGAAACTTTATACATTGGAAGAGTATACAGAGATGCAAATTCGTTATGTATTAAATGGTGCTCATATGATTCAAAACGAAAAAGGAAAATAACCTTTAATATGCATAGGGAATCACTTTATGATTCCCTATTTTTTTTGTGGCATATTTGGTGCAGTTTTGTTTATAATGAATAGTATGGATTTTTTTGAACAGGCCTTTATATAATTAGGATATATTTTAAGAAAGGAAGTGTCGCACAAGTGAATTTAAAGCAATTTTCACCAGAAGAGCTAAAAGAATTGTCCATGATCGAAGTTGTACATAGCTTGTTAGAGGAAAAAAAACAAGCAACACCGTTTCATGATCTAGTTCAAGAAATTGCTCAATTACTGGAACTATCTGAAGAACAAGTTGCTGCGAGAATCGCGCAATTTTATACAGATTTAAATATCGATGGGCGCTTTATCAATCTTGGAGAAAATCGTTGGGGACTACGTGGATGGTACCCATACGAGCAAATTGATGAAGAAATTTTACCTCAGCCGAAGTCTAAGAAGAAACGTAAAGTGGAAGAAGATGAATTAGATGACTACATCGGTGATGATGAAGACTTCGAAGATGAAGAAGACTTCGGAGAAGAAGAAGAAGATGTAGAAGATCTTGATGAACTTCTTGATGAAGATGATGATCTTGATGATTTAGAAGAAGAAGAAGAAGATGATGAAGACTTCGTTGATGAAGATGAATTAGAATATGACGAATCAGAAGAAGAAGAAGAGGAAGAGCTGTAGTTCTTGACTTTTCATTATCGTCCATGTAGAATCATTTTTGGGCTCTTTAAAAAAGACGATAACAACTTTTACGTGTAAATATAAAAGAAAATTGCTCCCTACTTATTACTTTTTGTGATAAAGGGAGCAATTTTCTTTTTTGTTTTTTGTTTAGAAAAACGAAAGAGTCTAACAATAAGATAAGGTAAGTGTTATCTACATCCGTTGTGATTTGCAGCGGTAATTATATAACAGCAAAGTGGAAGGGAGTACATTCATGACTAAGTATATTTTTGTAACAGGCGGTGTAGTATCGTCTCTAGGAAAGGGGATCACAGCAGCATCCCTTGGAAGACTATTAAAAAATCGTGGTTTAAATGTAACAATTCAAAAGTTTGACCCGTATATTAACGTAGACCCAGGGACAATGAGTCCATACCAACATGGTGAGGTATTCGTAACAGACGATGGTGCAGAAACAGATTTAGACCTTGGTCACTATGAGCGTTTCATTGATATTAACTTAAATAAATACAGCAACGTAACAACAGGTAAAATTTACTCTTCTGTTCTTCAAAAAGAGCGCCGTGGTGAATATTTAGGAGGAACAGTTCAAGTTATTCCTCACATTACAAACGAAATTAAAGAGCGCGTATTCCGTGCGGGCCGTGAAACAAATGCGGACGTTGTAATTACAGAAATCGGCGGAACTGTTGGTGACATTGAGTCTTTACCATTCTTAGAAGCAATTCGCCAAATTAAGAGTGATATTGGCCGTGACAATGTAATGTACATCCACTGTACGTTAATTCCGTACTTAAAAGCAGCGGGTGAAATGAAAACAAAACCAACGCAGCACAGTGTTAAAGAACTTCGCAGCTTAGGTATTCAGCCGAACATTATCGTTGTTCGTACAGAACTTCCTGTTTCTCAAGATATGAAAGATAAGCTAGCATTATTCTGCGATATTGATCCAAAAGCAGTAATTGAAGCACTCGATGCAGATACATTATATGCAGTTCCATTATCTCTTCAAGAGCAAAACATGGACCAAATTGTTTGTGATCATTTAAAATTAGACAATCCAGCTGCAGATATGACAGAATGGAATGCGTTAGTTGAAAAAGTACGCAATCTGTCTAAGAAAACAAAAATTGCTCTTGTTGGTAAATATGTAGAGCTTCAAGACGCATACATTTCTGTTGTGGAAGCACTTCGTCATGCAGGTTATAAATTTGATACAGATGTAGAAGTGAAATGGGTAAATGCTGAGCACGTAACAGCAGAAAATGTGAAAGAATTAGTTGGCGATACAGACGGTATTCTTGTACCAGGTGGTTTCGGGGACCGTGGCGTTGAAGGTAAAATCGCTGCAATTCAATATGCACGTGAAAACAAAGTTCCATTCTTAGGAATTTGCTTAGGAATGCAACTTGCATCAATCGAATTTGCACGTAACGTATTAGGATTAGAAGGTGCAAACTCTTCTGAAATTAATCCTGACACGCCTTACGCAATTATCGATTTATTACCAGAACAAAAAGATGTCGAAGATTTAGGTGGTACACTTCGTCTTGGTTTATACCCATGTAAGCTTACACCAGAAACAAATGCTTACAATGCGTATAACGAACCGGTTGTATATGAACGTCATCGTCATCGTTATGAGTTCAATAACCAATTCCGTCAAGACATGGAAAATGCAGGGTTCATCTTCTCTGGTACAAGCCCAGATGGTCGTTTAGTAGAAATTATCGAATTAAAAGAACATCCTTGGTTCGTGGCAGCACAGTTCCACCCAGAACTTGTATCTCGTCCAAACCGTCCACAACCGTTGTTCCATGACTTCGTACAAGCTTCTATTATTAATAAAGAAGGTAAGTAATGAGAAAAAGGCGTCCTACTATAGGGCGCCTTTTTCTGTTACTCATATTCATTTATAATGTCATCGATTGTAAATTTTAATCCGTGATATGCAAATAAAGCTGTCATTAAACTTGGAAAGCCATAACGAGAGCCATCATCATCTGGAATTAATGGTTTTACAAGTTTTGTATCGATATGTGCATCGGTGAATTGTTCTAATGACACTTCGCCTTCTTGTTCAGCTGAAATACCAACAATAAAATGACCGTTTTCCTGCAAATGTTTTGCTAGTGAAATAATCTCTTCATCTGTGGAAAAACGGCTAATAAGTAGTACGCGATCGGCAGCGGTTACGTCTGCTTGTTTACCGTCTTCAAATAAACGTTTTGCATTTTGCATAGGCTCTGCTCCGTATAGGGCTTCGTAAATTACACCTTCCATCTCTTTCGTACCGTGCAAATAAATGTACCCATCTCCGACTAATGCTTGTGCAAGTAAACGAGCGCTATCTTCTATATTCATTTCTTCTTCCTGAGCAATTTTTGTGAAATAGCCACCTAACTGAGTGGAAAAAATTTTAAACATGGTGATGCTCCTTTCTAGCATGCTTGCCGGCTTTCATTATAGCTTATTTATTCATAACGGTGCTAGCGCTAGGAAATAGGAAGCGGTAAAATAAGAAAGAATAGGAAGGAATTTGATAAAATGTAGCGAAAATAATCGAAAGAGATGCGAGAAATATAAATTATGCGTTTATTATAGAAAGGTTGGGGAGCATGGAAGGGAAAATTTTAATCGTTGATGATCAATACGGCATTCGTGTTTTATTACATGAGGTGTTTCAAAAGGAAGGTTACGAAACATTCCAAGCAGCAAACGGTTTTCAAGCCCTTGATATTGTGAAAAAAGATTGTCCGGATTTAGTTATTTTAGATATGAAAATCCCGGGTATGGACGGAATTGAAATTTTAAAACATGTGAAAGAAATTAATCAAGATATTAAAGTAATTTTAATGACGGCTTATGGTGAATTAGATATGATTCAAGAAGCAAAAGAACTCGGTGCGTTAATGCATTTTGCAAAGCCGTTTGATATTGATGAAATTCGGGGAGCCGTGCGAAAAGAAATCGCTGTACAAGCATAATCGTGAATTTTTTATTAAAAAGTATGAAAAAAAGCGTTTTCATGAACTGATGAGCAGGTGAATGCGGTTGAGTTTTTGAGTACAAGTTGGTATCCTATGGAGTGTAGAAAAAAGTCCGGTATGTGGTTATACATATTTTCCCTTATCGTGGTCATACTACCACCGATAAGAACTTATCGGATACAAAAAAACGTTTTTAGGAGGATTTACCATGCCTTTAGTTTCCATGAAAGAAATGCTAAACAAAGCGCTAGAAGGACAATACGCAGTTGGTCAATTCAACATGAATAACTTAGAGTGGACACAAGCTATCTTAGCTGCTGCGGAAGAAGAAAAATCTCCTGTAATTTTAGGTGTATCTGAAGGTGCAGCTCGTCATATGACTGGTTTCAAAACAGTTGTAGCTATGGTTAAAGCTTTAATCGAAGAAATGAACATCACTGTTCCTGTTGCGATTCACCTTGATCATGGTTCAAGCTTCGAAAAATGTAAAGAAGCAATTGATGCAGGTTTCACATCTGTAATGATCGATGCTTCTCACCATCCATTTGAAGAAAATATTGAAACTACTAAAAAAGTAGTAGAATATGCACATGCTCGTAACGTATCTGTAGAAGCTGAGCTTGGTACAGTTGGCGGACAAGAAGACGACGTAGTAGCTGAAGGTGTTATCTACGCTGATCCAGAGGAATGTAAGGAACTAGTAGCTGCAACAGGTATTGACTGCCTTGCTCCAGCATTAGGTTCTGTACATGGTCCTTACAAAGGTGAGCCTAACTTAGGATTCAAAGAAATGGAAGAAGTTCGTGACTTAACTGGTGTACCTTTAGTACTTCACGGTGGTACTGGTATCCCAACAGCTGACATCAAAAAAGCTATCTCTTTAGGTACTTCTAAAAT
Organism: Bacillus bruguierae; assembly: GCF_037104725.1. Taxonomy (NCBI): domain Bacteria; kingdom Bacillati; phylum Bacillota; class Bacilli; order Caryophanales; family Bacillaceae; genus Bacillus; species Bacillus bruguierae. The sequence goes on from NZ_JBAWSX010000003.1 coordinate 77,847, forward strand.
CAACGTAAACACAGAAAACCAAATCGAGTTTACAAAAGCGGTTCGTGAAGTATTAAATAAAGACCAAGAAGCTTACGATCCTCGTAAATTTATCGGACCTGGCCGTGAAGCAATTAAAGCGACTGTAATCGGTAAAATCCGTGAGTTTGGTTCTAACGGTCAAGCATAATTCTAAAAATGACTTTAGAAACCGTCTAGCCTTTTAGACGGTTTCGTTTCGTTGTATAATGAAAGCGTGAACATTTTATAGAATAGACAAATTTCTACTTGTTAGGGCATTTAAAGAGAAATATTTTTGTAATTGTGTAAAAATAAAGGAAACAAATAGCATGGACATACTCGCAAGTGTAAAAACGTATCCGAAATAGTGAAATTACCCGTTTAAATAGGGATTAGATCGGGGAATGAATTCACAAGAAGGGGGTTTGAGATGGATAAGTTGCTAATTGAAGGCGGTGTGCCCTTACATGGTTCGATTCGTGTGAGCGGCGCAAAAAATAGTGCTGTCGCGCTTATTCCTGCGACCATTTTAGCAGACACACCAGTTACAATCGGTGGTGTACCTAATATTTCTGATGTGAAAATACTCGGTGATTTATTGGAGGAAATTGGTGGATCTGTCACATATCATCCAGACGAAGAAATGACAATTGATCCTTCGAAAATGGTAGCAATGCCTCTTCCAAATGGAAAGGTAAAAAAATTGCGTGCCTCTTATTATTTAATGGGAGCAATGCTTGGTCGTTTTAAACAAGCAGTAATTGGACTTCCTGGTGGATGTCATTTAGGACCAAGGCCAATTGATCAACATATTAAGGGTTTTGAAGCGCTTGGAGCACAAGTAACTAATGAGCAAGGTGCAATATATTTACGCGCAGATGAACTGCGGGGAGCACGTATTTATTTAGATGTTGTTAGCGTAGGCGCGACAATTAATATTATGCTTGCTGCAGTGCGCGCAAAAGGTAGAACAGTCATTGAAAATGCAGCGAAAGAGCCAGAAATTATTGATGTAGCAACACTTCTTACAAGCATGGGAGCTCGTATTAAAGGGGCAGGAACAGACGTGATTCGTATTGATGGTGTTGAATCGCTTCATGGTTGTTATCATTCTATTATTCCTGATCGCATTGAAGCTGGAACGTATATGATTTTAGGAGCGGCTTCTGGCGGTGAAGTTGTAATTGATAATGTGATTCCGCAGCATTTAGAATCTATAACGGCTAAGCTTCGAGAAATGGGTGTAAGAGTAGAAACACACGATGATCAAATTGTGGTAGATGGGGACCGTCAGCTAAAAATGGTGGATGTAAAAACACTCGTATATCCAGGATTTCCAACTGACTTACAGCAACCGTTTACGACGCTATTAACGAAGGCAAGTGGAACGGCAGTTGTAACGGATACCATTTACGGAGCGCGTTTTAAACATATAGATGAATTAAGAAGAATGAATGCGCAAATTAAAGTAGAAGGTCGTTCTGCTATCGTGACAGGGCCTGTTTTAATGCAAGGAGCTAAAGTAAAAGCGAGTGACTTACGTGCCGGAGCTGCTCTTGTTATTGCAGGTTTAATGGCAGAAGGGGTTACAGAAGTTACGGGATTAGAACATATTGATCGCGGCTATGAAAATTTAGAAGACAAGCTCCGAGGTCTTGGAGCGAAAATTTGGCGTGAAAAAATGACAAGCCAAGAGATTGAACAGATGAAAAATGCCTAAAGAGCTTTGCGTAGGTAAAGCGACATAAGGTAAATGGTATTAAATGTTAATTGTGGGAGAAATATTAAGGTTTAAAGGAGAGGGATTATAGTGGAAAGAAGTTTATCCATGGAATTAGTACGTGTAACGGAGGCTGCAGCGTTATCATCAGCACGTTGGATGGGACGCGGTAAGAAGGATGAAGCGGATGGAGCTGCAACTTCAGCGATGCGCGATGTATTTGACACAGTGCCGATGAAAGGAACTGTAGTAATTGGTGAAGGGGAAATGGACGAAGCGCCAATGCTATATATCGGTGAAAAATTAGGAACTGGATATGGTCCGCGCGTTGACGTAGCAGTTGATCCATTAGAAGGAACAAATATCGTTGCAGCAGGAGGATGGAATGCATTAGCAGTTATTGCAGTAGCAGACCATGGAAACTTACTACATGCACCTGACATGTACATGGATAAAATTGCGGTTGGCCCAGAAGCGGTTGGTGCTATTGATATTAATGCACCAGTTATTGATAACTTACGTGCTGTTGCGAGAGCAAAAAATAAAGATATTGAAGATGTTGTAGCAACTATTTTAAATAGACCACGTCATCAGGCGATTATTGAGGAAATCCGTAAAGCGGGAGCGCGAATTAAATTGATTAATGATGGTGATGTAGCTGGTGCTATTAACACAGCGTTTGATCGCACAGGTGTTGATATTTTATTTGGATCTGGCGGTGCACCTGAGGGAGTTTTAGCTGCCGTGGCATTAAAATGTTTAGGCGGAGAAATTCAAGGAAAGCTCCTTCCACAAGACGAAGCGGAATTAGAGCGCTGCAAAAAGATGGGGATTAGTGATATCGACCGCGTTCTTCGTATGGAAGATTTAGTAAGAGGTGATGATGCAATCTTTGCAGCAACAGGTGTTACGGACGGTGAATTACTGCGCGGTGTTCAATTTAAAGGAAGTACTGGTACAACGCATTCCCTTGTTATGCGTGCGAAATCGGGAACAGTTCGCTTTGTTGACGGGCGTCACAGTTTAAATAAAAAACCAAATTTAGTTATGAAGTAAAACTTCCATTAGTGGGAATTTTTCTTCATCCCTGCTACTGGAAATTATAACTAATCGTGCTTTTTGGGGCAGTCATCTTCACCTATCTTCTTTGACTTTGCAGAATTTTGAACACGGGCAGAAGGTGTTTATGAAATGGAAATATGGCTGTCTGTATAGATAAAATAAGAAGTATGCAAGTGATGGATAGAGCGAAGACAAATTTTGTTGTCTTCGCTTCTTGTATTTGTCTCGTAACATATTGATTAAAATGAGGTAAAAGGGTTACAATAGTGAATATTACTCTACTTGTACTTATTGCCTTTCATTTTATATGTATTAGCCTTCCGCAATTACCTTTACCCAATGAAAAAGAGAATAATATTAAAGTGTGGTGTCCGAATGAATTTAACAATTTCAGCATTAGAGAACATGAAGTTAAAAGAGTTATATGAACTTGCAAAAGAATTTAAGATTTCTTATTACAGCAAATTAACGAAGAAAGAGCTAATTTTTGCAATTTTAAAAGCACGAGCAGAAAAAGAAGGTTTCTTTTTCATGGAAGGTGTACTGGAAATTATTCAATCAGAAGGATTTGGATTCCTACGTCCAATCAACTATTCTCCGAGTTCTGAAGATATTTATATTTCAGCTTCGCAAATTCGTCGTTTTGATTTGCGTAATGGAGATAAGGTTTCTGGTAAAGTGCGACCTCCGAAAGAAAATGAGCGTTATTTTGGATTGCTGCAAGTTGAAGCGGTTAATGGAGATGATCCAGAATCGGCAAAAGAACGTGTGCATTTCCCTGCGTTAACACCGTTATATCCAAATCGTCAAATGAAATTGGAAACGGAAACGAAGAAATTATCAACACGCATCATGGATTTAATTGCACCAGTTGGGTTTGGGCAACGTGGTCTAATTGTTGCGCCTCCAAAGGCTGGTAAAACAATACTGTTAAAAGAAATTGCGCACAGCGTTACAACAAATCATCCAGAAGCAGAACTGATTGTACTTTTAATTGACGAACGCCCAGAGGAAGTAACAGATATCGAGCGTTCTGTAAAAGGTGATGTTGTAAGTTCTACTTTTGATGAAGTCCCAGAAAACCATATTAAAGTAGCTGAGCTTGTGCTAGAGCGTGCGATGCGTCTTGTTGAACATAAAAAAGACGTTATCATTTTAATGGATAGTATTACTCGTTTAGCGCGTGCTTACAACCTTGTGATTCCGCCAAGCGGACGTACTTTATCTGGTGGTATTGATCCAGCGGCATTCCATAGACCGAAACGCTTTTTCGGAGCGGCTCGTAATATTGAAGAGGGCGGTAGTTTAACAATTTTAGCAACAGCTCTTGTTGATACAGGGTCTCGTATGGATGACGTCATTTATGAAGAGTTCAAAGGAACAGGAAATATGGAGCTTCACTTAGATCGTTCTTTAGCGGAACGTCGTATTTTCCCAGCTATTGATATTCGTCGTTCTGGTACACGTAAAGAAGATTTATTAATTCCAAAAGAACATTTAGACAAGTTATGGGGTATTCGTAAAACAATGAGAGATACGCCAGACTTCATAGAAAGCTTCTTGCGTAAGCTACGTCAAACAAAGACAAATGAAGAATTTCTACAAAATATCCCTGCAGATTCAAAGAGATATGTCACGATGAAGTAATGCTAAAAACAGGTAGTTGCAAAATGCAGATAGCCTTGTTATAATTTCATCATGTGCGTTTCATCGCTATAGTTGTGATTGCAGCTAACGATGAAAAAACTCTGTTTCGAAAATGATTCAGGGCGGAAGGAGATGAAAAGAATGAAAGCAGGAATCCATCCAGATTACAAGAAAGTTGTATTTATGGATACAAACACAGGCTTCAAATTCTTAAGCGGATCTACAAAAGGTTCTAACGAAACTATCGAGTGGGAAGATGGTAATACTTATCCATTACTAAAAGTTGAGATCAGTTCTGATTCTCACCCATTCTACACAGGACGTCAGAAGTTTGCTACTGCAGACGGACGTGTTGACCGCTTCAATAAGAAATACGGCCTTAAGTAATAACAAACATAAAGCAGGCAAGTGTATATATCCGCTTGTCTGTTTTTTTTGCGAAAATATAAACCTTTACTTACTTAGAGTAAGAATAAGTAGGTAAATCCAAATTAAAAAACGACATAAAACCATCTTTTTTAGGTGGGCGAGAGCGTCTGGCCATGCATAGAAGTGGTCAGGACCTTTTACTGCCACATGCGAAGTTCAAACAAAGGGAGAAAGTAGCAGGCTCCTTTTTTTTCTGCATAGCAGCAATCTATATGTCGAAAAATCAAAATGGGTTCATATAGGTGAAAGGAGGAGCTTTTATGTACTTAATAAATCAACACGGTTGGCTTGAAGTGATTTGTGGAAGCATGTTCTCCGGGAAATCAGAAGAGCTCATCCGCCGTGTGCGCCGTACGCAATTCGCAAAGCAAAACGCGATTGTATTTAAACCGTGCATTGATAACCGTTATAGTGAAGAAGATGTTGTGTCGCATAATGGATTGAAAGTAAGAGCAGTTCCTGTTGCGGCTTCAAAAGAGATGTTTGAACACGTAACAGAAGATATTGATGTTATAGCAATTGATGAAGTGCAATTTTTTGATGGGGACATTGTGGAAGTGGTGCAAGAATTGGCAAACCGAGGCTATCGTGTAATTGTTGCCGGTTTAGACCAAGATTTCCGTGGTCTACCATTTGGACAAGTTCCTCAGCTTATGGCAATTGCGGAGCATGTAACAAAACTGCAAGCAGTATGTGCTGAATGCGGATCTCCTGCAAGTCGTACGCAACGTTTAATCGATGGGGAACCAGCTTCTTTTGATGATCCAATTATTTTAGTTGGCGCATCGGAATCATATGAACCACGTTGTCGTCATTGCCATGCTGTATCAATTAAACAGAGATAAAAACTCGCTACATAAGGCGGGTTTTTTTAGAAAATGCGAATAGTTAGATGTGAATCTGTTTTTAGGAGATATCTAGTTCCGCCCCCGGGCCTGAACAGTCGGCTCCACTTTTAAAATATAATTTGCGTTTTTTTTGTTATGTACCATATACTATGTGTATTAGAGACTAGGATGTTGAGGTGAATGGTGTGTTAGATCGTTTGCAAGCTGTAGAAGATCGTTATGAAAAGTTAAACGAGTTTCTAAGTGATCCAGAGGTTATTAGTGATCCGAATAAACTGCGTGAATATTCAAAGGAACAATCTGATATGCAAGAAACGGTAGAGGTGTACCGTGAGTATAAAGATGTTCGTGAACAATTAAGAGATGCAAAAGCGATGTTAGAAGAGAAGTTAGATGCTGACATGCGTGAAATGGTAAAAGAAGAAGTTTCTGAGCTAGAGGGACAAGAGAAGGAATTATCAGAGCGTCTGAAAATTTTACTTGTTCCAAAGGACCCGAATGATGATAAAAACGTTATCGTTGAGGTTCGTGGGGCTGCTGGTGGCGATGAGGCTGCTTTATTTGCTGGTGACTTATACCGTATGTATAGCCGTTATGCAGAGGTTCAAGGCTGGAAAACAGAAATTATTGAAGCGAGTTACACAGAACTAGGTGGATATAAAGAGATTATCTTTATGATCAACGGTAAAGGCGCTTTCGCAAAATTGAAATTTGAAAATGGTGCACACCGTGTGCAACGTGTTCCCGAAACAGAATCTGGCGGACGTATCCATACTTCTACAGCAACTGTAGCTGTATTACCAGAAGCAGAAGAAGTAGAAATCGATATTCATGAAAAAGATGTTCGTGTTGATACGTTTGCTTCTAGTGGCCCTGGTGGACAAAGTGTTAATACAACGATGTCAGCGGTACGTTTAACGCATTTACCGACTGGTGTAGTTGTTTCTTGTCAGGATGAAAAGTCACAAATTAAGAATAAAGAAAAAGCAATGAAAGTATTACGTGCACGTGTTTATGATAAGTTTAGACAAGAAGCACAAGCTGAGTACGATCAAAACCGTAAACAAGCTGTTGGTACGGGAGACCGTTCTGAGCGTATTCGTACGTATAACTTCCCGCAAAACCGTGTTACAGACCATCGAATCGGTTTAACGATTCAAAAGCTAGATCAAATCTTACAAGGTAAGTTAGATGATTTCATCAACGCCTTAGTGATGGAAGATCAGGCGCAAAAGATGGAGGCAGCTGAGTAATGCGTGTCTATGAAGCCCTGAAATGGGCTTCTTCTTTTTTACGTGAACATGGACGTGATGAAAATGCGGGAGAAATTGTCCTTTGTCATGTATTAAAGACGAATCGAACAGGTTTGATGATGAACATGCGTGAAGAATTAACGGAAGAACAAGAGAAAACTTTTACAAACTTTATTCATAAGCATGTGGAGGGTATTCCTGTTCAGTATTTAATTGGATATGAAATGTTTTATGGGCGCCCATTTTTCGTAAATGAAGAAGTGCTCATTCCAAGACCAGAAACAGAGGAACTTGTGCTAGGGGTGTTAACACGTATTCGCCGTAAATTTGGGGATAAACACATCCATGTGGCGGACATTGGTACTGGCAGCGGTGCAATTTCAATTACTCTGGCTTTAGAAAATCCGCATTTACATGTATACACAGTCGATATTGTCACGGAATCAATTGAAGTGGCGCGGAAAAATGCGACAGAACTTGAGGCGAATGTAACGTTCTATCACGGTGATTTATTGTCGCCATTTCAGGAAACGAAGCAAAAACTAGATGTCGTTGTGTCAAATCCACCTTATATTCCAGAAGAGGATTGGAGAGGTCTTTCTTCTGTAGTGAAAGAGCATGAGCCAAAGCGTGCACTTGTAGGTGGTGAAGATGGGCTTGATTTCTATCGACGCTTTATGGAGGAATTGCCAAAGGTACTGCAAGAAGAATCGATTGTTGCTTTTGAAGTGGGTGTAGGACAAGGTGAGGATGTGCGTGCTTTATTGAAAGAAACATTCCCACATGCACATGTGGAAGTGGTCTTTGATATTAATGGGAAAGATCGCATGGTCTTTGCGGAAATGTAATTTTAATTTGGAGCTGACCTGAAAATGGACTTTTGTCAGCTCCCTTTAGTGTATCAAGCATGTTGAACATTGTTGAAGGATCTTTATGTTGTGTCTAATCGTCGATATATTGTGAAAATCTCCGATATATCAATGGGCATGTAAGAAGGAATTAACCTCCCAAAGAAATCTACATCCCTTTTGAGTCAGTTTTCTTTGACCCGTAGCAGGAAAATGGTTTTTATATCGATTTTTCAATTTGTATTTATATATAAATCCATTTTAATTTTTAAACATAAAATTCGCTGCTAGGGAGAAAAAAGTGCTCTGCACTCGTTTTCTCCTTTTGTTTTAACTCTTGTCCGTGGCAGAAAAAGGTCCTGACCGCTACTATGCATGGCCAGACGCTCTCGCCCATCTAAAAAGAAAAGGGTTTTTTGTTCGTTTTTCAATTTATATAACCACCTAAAAAACGAATAGATTCTGAATTTAGTAGTTTAGAAAGAAAAAAACTTGTCTACACTGTTTTACTGAAGGGGCGGTGGAGAGAAGATGAAAAAACAAGCGATTGCTTATCTACTTTTATTATTAATTGGTGCACAAATGATTGCGCACTTTGGATATATGAAAGCTGATGCAAAAGGACCTGTCGTAATTCCGAAAGAGGCGATTCGATTACGTATTTTAGCTAATAGTGATTCGAAGGAAGATCAAGAGTTAAAACGTAAAGTGCGTGATGAAGTGAAAGCGCAAATCGATGGTTGGGTGGCAGAGTTAAAATCGTTTGAAGACGCACGCCGCGTCATTCAAAGCCGTATCCCAGAACTTCAACAAACAGTCGCAAAAACGTTGAAACGAGAAGGCAGTAAGGAAACTTTTACAGTTCAGTTTAATAAACATATCAAATTTCCAACGAAAGTATATGGGAATTTTATTTATCCAGCTGGAGAGTATGAAGCGGTACTTGTGACAATCGGAAAAGGTGAAGGGGCAAATTGGTGGTGCGTATTATTCCCGCCTATGTGTTTCTTAGACTTCTCAAGTGGTACAGCTGTAAAGCGCGAAGAGAATGTTGTTCAAGCAGAAACAATTGATGAAGACGATATAGAAGAAAATTATGCACAGAAAGAAATTGTAAAAGAAGAAGTAAAACAATCTCTTAAAGTGAAGAAAGAGACGCACATCGCACCGAAACAAAAAGTGAAAGCAAAGGCTGCGCAAGAAAACCGTATTGAAAAGGAATTACAAGAAGAAAGTAAGCAAGAAGAACCGCGTGTTAGTAAACAAGAAGAGCAAGTGAAGGTAGTAGAAGAAACGGAAGAAAAGCCAGAAGTAAAATTGTTTATTGTAGAAGCATTTACATCTTTATTTTCAAAATAAGTTCTAAAAGAGAATCCCTCCTCATATATAAAAGTATGGGGAGGGATTGTGTATGAAGCAAATTCGTTTTGCTACAAAAGCAGATGTGGAAAGACTGAAAACCTTTTTTGGACAAGCTCGGATGAAAGAAGAACGCTTAGATCAATTGTACGGGAATTTTATGATATTAGTAGATGAGGAACAGATTCAAGCGGCTGTTGGGTATGAGCAAGCTGGAAATGATGCGCTTCTTCGTTCGTGTTTATTCACACCTACTGTGGATAAAGCTACGTTCTTACATTTTTTCGAAACGTTTTTGCAGTATATGAAAGAGAAAAGTATTGAACAATTATATTTACTCACGAATAGTCCACAGTCCGTTACAATATTTAAGTTTTTTCAATTTGAAACTGTGGAAAAGGATGTTGTGTCAAAAGAAATACAGACATTAGAACATTTTTGTAAAAATGTAAATCAACCAAATGTAATTATACTAAATTGTCAGCTATTCACAAAGTTATCCACTGATTAAATGAGTTTATCCACATTTTGTGGATAAACCTTATTTGGCTTTTGGATAAATTTCATAGTAAACTATAAATAACAAGCATTTCATGGCAGAAAAGGACGTGAAAAAAATGAATACAAAAATGTGGACTGTGGATAATGTTGTGGAAATAAAAAAAGATTATCCACAATTACAAGAAGCAGCGCATTTATTACGAGAAAATGAAGCAGTAGCGTTTCCGACTGAAACAGTGTACGGACTTGGTGCGAATGCATTAAGTGATGAGGCTGTTGCAAAAATTTTTGAAGCAAAAGGAAGACCAAGCGATAATCCGCTTATTGTACATATTGGTACGGAAGAACAATTAAATGGTATTGTGGCTCATGTTCCGCCAGTTGCAAATGTGTTAATGAAGCATTTTTGGCCAGGACCTTTAACACTTGTTTTCCCGAAAAAAGAAGGGATTTCTGAAAAAGTAACGGCTGGATTACAGACCGTGGCAGTTCGTATGCCGGATCATCCGGTAGCATTAGCACTTATTGAAGCAGCGAGTGTACCGGTAGCAGCCCCAAGTGCGAATCGTTCTGGGCGTCCTAGCCCAACTCTTGCTTCTCATGTATATGAAGATTTAGACGGAAAAATTGCTGGTATCGTTGATGGCGGGGCAACTGGTGTCGGTGTTGAGTCTACTGTAGTAGATTGTACGAGTGAAATACCGACAATTTTGCGCCCGGGCGGTATTACAAAAGAGCAACTAGAAGAAGTGATTGGTCCTGTTTTATTAGATCCAGCATTAAAAGATGCAACGGAAAAACCAAAATCGCCGGGAATGAAATATACACATTATGCACCGAAAGCCCCGCTTAGTATTGTTGAGGGATCGCGTACATTTATTCAGCAACTTGTGGATAATAAAAAGCAAGAAGGTTATAAAGTAGGTGTATTAACAACAGAGGAGTATGAGCATGTATATAAAGCAGCCGTTGTTCTCTCTTGTGGAAAACGCAGTGATTTAGCAACCGTTGCGACAAAGCTTTATGATGTATTGCGTACATTTGATGCAAGTGGTGTCGATATTATTTTTAGTGAGTCGTTCCCAAGTGAAGGGATTGGTAGTGCCATCATGAATCGTTTAACAAAAGCGGCCGGTCACCAAATCATCTTCGAAAAATAAATTCTATCTCTCCTCGAACGTGCATATTGTGAAGTAGCAAGTCCGAGGGGGGACATTATGACAATTGAACATATTATAAGCGAATTGTTGCCGCTATGTATTATGGCATTTGCGCTAGGGCTTGATGCGTTTTCTGTTAGTCTGGGTATGGGGATGATTACGCTTAAGCTGCGTCAAATATTTTATATCGGCATTACAATTGGTACATTTCATATAATTATGCCTTTTATCGGTATGATACTTGGCCGTTTTTTATCAGAGCAATTTGGCTCCATTGCCACTATTATAGGTAGTATTTTATTAATGGGATTAGGATTTCACATTGTGTATACGTCAATGTCTCACGATGATGAGCATAGAAATGTTCCGGCCGGGGCGAGTTTACTATTGTTTGCTTTTAGTGTGAGTATGGATAGTTTTTCTGTCGGCTTAAGTCTCGGTATTTATGGAGCGCGTACGTTTGTCACAATTCTCATATTTGGTGTTGTGAGTATGATGCTTACTTGGTTCGGATTGCTAATTGGCCGTAAGGCGCATAGTATTCTTGGAACATATGGAGAAGTACTTGGCGGCGTTATACTTGTTGGGTTTGGAATAAAATTATTGTTTTCGGTATGAACGCAGCCAACTTCTTAGAGGGGATCACGGTTATGGTTAAATTAGCGAAACCGAAGAAAGAAGAAATAGAATCATTTTGTGAAAAGTTATAGCATAAAAGCCCAGCTACGATAAGTGGCTGGGCTTTTATAGTATATACATAATATATCGGCGCTTCTATAATGTACGCCAAAAATATACTTCTTGGTTGGAGGTCTCCAGTTAATATCTAGCTCCAGCGGCTAGAACATTCGGTGGCTTCGCGTCTTCCACCGAGGCAAAAAGCGCCTCTATGTCAGAAGCTCCATCCCCCTCTTGTTCTGGGCGAGCCGCCTCCGCTTTTATTTATGGCCTTACAAGTTCAAATTGCTCTCCAAGCTTTGCGTAGTTATGTCCAGCTAATCGGCTTATTGGTTTTAGTTCTTCAGCATGAATGCGTCCATTTTCATATAAGTGCTTAGCGATATGGAACCGTACAATGCGACCGATTAATAGATCGCATGCTGGGGAATCTTCTGTTCCGCCTAATTGAAGAGCGCGTTCTAATACACATTCCATACGAATACTTGCTTCTTTTACCCCTGGTACAGAAATTACATCGCTATCAATTGGTGTTAGTTTCGCAAGTTTAATTTCGCTTTCATTCGGAGGAAGATTAGCTGCTGTTTCGTTAATGGCTTCTGCATAAGATTCATCAGAAATATGAACGACAAATTCTTCTTTTTCCATCGCATTTCGTGCTGTATCTTTTGGTTCTCCGTCTTTTCGTTGTACAGAAACTGAGATAAGAGGCGGATTCGCAGCAACAATATTAAAATAGCTAAATGGGGCGCCGTTTAGTACCCCGTCATTTGTAACAGTTGTGACGAAGGCAACTGGGCGCGGAATAATACTTCCCGTTAGTAATTTGTAATTGTCTTTTTCAGTTTGTTCATTTGGATTAATAGACAGCATATATGTAATCTCCCTTCTTATATCTGTAACGCTTCTTTGTTTGTTTACAAGATAAAGGAGGAAAACTCCTGCTGAAAAAATATATTTTTGTAAAGGGTATGAAAAAAACCCCACAATTGTGAGGTTTCTTTATCTTGAATTCAAGATATTTAATTAAATTAAAGTGTAAGCGCCAGGTCCAATAAGTGCAACGCCAACTGCAACTGTGATTAAAACAAGGTTATATTCAAAACCGTTTTGTGTAACCCAGTAGCCGTTTTTACCGTGAACTGTGATGATAGATACTAACATCGTACCGACAATAAATAGAGCACCTATCCAAGTGAAAATACCAGCAGCAAATAAGAAACCGCCTAGTAATTCAGTTGCCCCGGCCATAAATGCCATAAATACGCCTGGGCGTAAGCCAATTGATTCCATCCAGCCGCCGGTTCCTTTTAAACCGTGACCACCAAACCAGCCGAATAATTTTTGAGCGCCATGCCCCATGAAAGTAATCCCGATAATAAGACGAATAATAAGAAGACCAATGTTCATCATTTTATAAAACCTCCAAAAAGTTATTTACTTATCTTATGTAAGTAATAATAAAATAGTTACTTACTTTAGTCAAGTGCATTTTATAAAAAACGAAAATAAATTTTATAAATAGTAAATGAAAAAATAATGATGTTGTTATGTTAAGATTTTTAGACAATTTGTGGAAAAAAAGCAAAAGAAGTTTACTTCCTTTCCAATTGAATTCAGACAGTCTGAATTGACCGGAATTTTGCAAGGCGATACAATAAGAGGCGGGTTGATAACTTCATTTTTTTATATGGGAATGTTTTTATGCCACTAAAGCAGTGAGCTATATGAGGTTTATTGTTGAGTAAGGATTATAAGGAGGATTATCCTATGTTTAAAAAATTATTTGGTTTTGGTTCTAAAACAAATGCAGAAACAATTGTATCGCCATTAACTGGAGAAGTGAAAAATATTGAAGAAGTACCAGATCCAGTATTCGCTGGTCGTATGATGGGGAACGGTGTTGCAATCGAACCAACTGAAGGTGTAGTAGTATCTCCGGTAGATGGTGAGATTGTACAACTATTCCACACAAAACATGCTGTAGGTATTAAAGCGAAAAACGGTGCAGAGATCTTAATTCATGTTGGGTTAGAAACTGTAAAAATGGAAGGTGAAGGTTTCGAAACGTATGTATCGGAAGGGCAAGCTGTTAAAGCTGGCGATAAATTAATCTCTTTCGATTTAGAATTAATTCGTGAAAAAGCTAAAAGTACAATCACACCAATCGTTATTACAAACACAGATGCAACAGAATCTATTGAAACAACTGTAGGTGTAACAGCTACAAAAGGCTCAACTGGAGTAATGAAAGTAACAATGAAATAATCGTTTGATGAATCGGGAATCCATTTCATAATCGAAATGGATTTCTTTTTTATGTCTGGTGTTGGAGTGGGGAATAGTGGTAGATTTTTTGTTTTCTTATATTACTATATATCCGTTTTAATTTTCTAACATATAAGCTGTTGCTATATAGAATAAAACATGATTGCTACTTGTTTGCTCCTTTTGTTTGAAACCTCGCATGTGGCAGGAGAAGGCCCTGACCGCTTCTATGCACGGCCAGAAGCTCTCGCCCTCCCCTAAAAAGAAAGGTTTTTTATGTCAGTTTTTTAACTTATATATACATTTCTTTTTTTCGTTACCATTGTGAGTTATGATGAAAATAGATATTCATCATAAGGAGTGGTGTTTGGTGAAGCGAGTATTATTCGTTTGTACAGGCAATACGTGCCGCAGCCCAATGGCAGAGGCGCTATTACGTTATCATGGTAAGGAGCAGTTTGACGTGCAATCTGCTGGTGTTTTTGCGGCGGTTGGTAGTGATGCATCTACTCATGCTAAAAATGCGCTACAAGAAAAAGGTATTCGGGTTGCACATTCTTCAAAGCAAGTGACGGCAGAGTTGCTAGAGTGGTCCGATGTTGTATTGACGATGACAACAGGACATCGTCAACTTCTATTAGCGCACCATCCAGAAGTAAGTGAAAAAGTGTATACATTATATGAATTTGTAGAAGGTACAAATAAGGATATTTCTGATCCTTTTGGTGGTTCGCTTGCTATATATAAAGCAACGCTGGAAGAAATGGAACAACTTGTGCACACTTTGGTGAAAAAGCATTCAGAAGGTTGATGTTTCGTGTATAATACGATATTGGAGATTATGCTGATTTAATGGGTAATATATCTTCTATTCTCAGAGGTATGAGGCGGAAGATATTGTTTATTTCACTGTCAGTGGAAAGAAGCAATCTTCACTGATTGGAAGTTTCACTTTATATTTGGAGGGATTTAGAATGAAAGTAGTTGTAGCATCTGATCATGGCGGAATGAATATTCGTAAAGAAATCGTGAGTCTATTAGAAGAATTGAACATTGAATATATTGATTTGGGTTGTGAGTGTGAGGCTGGTTCAGTAGATTATCCTGATTTTGCATTTCCAGCAGCAGAAATGGTTGCAAATGGTGAAGTAGATCGCGGTATTTTAATTTGTGGAACAGGCATTGGTATGTCAATTGCGGCAAATAAAGTACACGGCGTTCGCTGCGCATTAGTGCATGATACATTTAGTGCAAAAGCAACGAGAGAACATAATGATACGAACATGTTAGCGATGGGTGAGCGTGTAATTGGAGCTGGCTTAGCACGCGATATCGCAAAAATTTGGTTAACAACGGACTATGAAGGCGGCCGTCACGAAAATCGTGTAGGAAAAATTAAAGCATACGAAGCGAAGTAATTGTATTCTAACTTCTAGTAAGAAGTAATATAATTTGTTGAACCTACCTGCGAAAGGAAGAGCGTAATGAGTGAAATATTACAATTAAAAGAGCAGTTGCAAACAGCGCTTTTTGAGTTTCAAGAGCAAGCCACGCTGCGAAATGGGAACCTTTTTGTTGTGGGCTGTAGTACGAGTGAGGTGCTTGGTGAAAGAATTGGAACATCGGGAACGATGGAAGTAGCAGAGGCAATTTTTTCTGAGTTAAAACACTTTCAAGAGCAGTGTGGCATTACCCTAGCATTTCAGTGCTGTGAACATTTAAACCGTGCTTTAGTGGTAGAAAGAGAAGTCGCAGAAAAGCATCAGTTTGAGATTGTAACTGTTACGCCTGTCAGATCAGCGGGTGGGGCTCTTGCAACATATGCATATCATAATATGAAAGCCCCTGTTATCGTAGAGTTCGTAAAAGCGGATGCAGGTATTGATATTGGAGATACATTTATCGGTATGCATTTAAAACATGTAGCTGTTCCGGTACGCACGCGAGTGAAAGAGATTGGGCATGCTCATGTAACGATGGCAAAAACGCGTCCGAAGTTAATTGGTGGAGCGCGTGCAGCATATGCAATAAAAGAGGAAACGTTTACTTGTAGTTAAGTAATAAGCTTCTAATAAAAAAGGGCCAAATTTGGTCTTTTTTTCTTTTATCATGTGTGGAGTCGTGTTAGAATGTAGTTGAAAATGTGAAGATTTAAAAGAATTACAACTAGAACTTTCGTTTTTTCTTAGAAAATGAAGGGAAAATATCGGAAATAGGTGTAGTTCGTTCAGAAAAGGGGGATTTTGGTGGAGCATTTAAAACGTCAAGATGAAAAGGTGTTTGCTGCAATTGAATTAGAATTAGGAAGACAGCGTTCAAAAATCGAGCTTATTGCATCTGAAAACTTCGTAAGCGAAGCAGTAATGGAAGCGCAAGGGTCTGTATTAACGAACAAGTATGCAGAAGGGTATCCTGGGAAACGTTATTATGGTGGTTGTGAACATGTAGATATCGCCGAAGATATCGCACGTGATCGCGCAAAAGAAATTTTTGGCGCAGAGCACGTAAACGTTCAACCGCACTCTGGTGCACAGGCAAATATGGCTGTATACTTCACAATTCTAGAGCAAGGTGACACAGTGCTTGGTATGAACTTATCTCACGGCGGTCACTTAACACACGGAAGCCCTGTTAACTTTAGTGGTGTACAATATAACTTCATTGAATACGGTGTAGATCCTGATACACATCGCATTAATTATGAAGACGTATTAGAAAAAGCGAAAGAGCATAAACCAAAATTGATCGTTGCCGGTGCTAGTGCATATCCTCGTGTGATCGATTTCAAGAAATTCCGTGAAATCGCTGATGAAGTTGGTGCATATTTAATGGTAGATATGGCACATATCGCAGGACTTGTAGCAGCAGGCTTACACCCAAATCCAGTACCATACGCTGATTTTGTAACAACAACAACTCATAAAACATTACGCGGACCACGCGGCGGTATGATTTTATGTAAAGAACAATTTGCAAAGCAAATTGATAAATCCATCTTCCCTGGTATTCAAGGCGGACCGCTTATGCATGTAATCGCAGCAAAAGCAGTTGCATTTGGAGAAGCATTGCAGGGTAACTTCAAAGTATATGCACAAAACATTATTAACAATGCAAATCGTTTAGCAGAAGGTCTACAAAAAGAAGGTATTACTCTTGTTTCTGGTGGAACGGACAATCACTTAATTTTAATTGATGTTCGCAATTTAAATATTACTGGAAAAGTTGCAGAGCATGTATTAGATGAAGTTGGTATTACAGTAAACAAAAATACAATTCCATTTGATCCAGCTAGTCCATTTGTAACAAGCGGCGTTCGTATTGGAACTGCAGCTGTAACATCAAGAGGTTTCGGACTTGTTGAAATGGATGAAATCGCATCAATTATTGCTCACACATTAAAAAATCATGATAATGAAGCAGCATTAGAAGAAGCACGCGTGCGTGTAAAGGCCTTAACTGATAAATTCCCAATGTATAAAGAGCTATAAGATAGAAAAAAGAGATGGTGAACGTAGAGGACACCGAAAAACATACGTTTTTAATTTCATAAAAATTATGTAAAGCTAAAAGGCAACTTTCCATTCAACCTTGAACAGAAAGTTGCCTCTCCTTTTTATTTATTAACTTATTCACCACTAACTTGTTGTTTAGTTATTGCTACTAGACATTTTGTGATTTTTTCACTAACAGATCCATTTGCATGAGAAGTTAATACAGAACTTTTAGTTTATATAGAATAAGAAGAGAAAAATAAAAAACTCATACAAATAATCTGTATATCAAAATAGTATTTGTTCGATATACAGATTATTTGTATAATACTTATAAAATAATATAATGGCAATAAATACTATTTACATTACTGCTTTTAAAAGGTCTGCTACTAATGGAATTACTGCACCTAGAAATTTTAAAACTGCCATTGCAATTTGCATAAACAATCTCCCCTTTTTCTGAATATTTAATTATTTATTTATAATCTTAGTATACTTTAGGGTAATAAACTTTACAACTTATTTTGATATGCAATATTGCATGAAAGGTAAGTTGTTGAAAGGGTTATAATAATAGGAGTTGAAAGGTTCTAACAAAGCTATATACCTTATTTCATTTCAAGGGTAAATAGTCAAAACAAAAGTCCAAGTAGAGTAAAAAGGGTTGTCTCATAAGTCTGTGTAGCTGATTTATGGGACAACCTCTTTTTATGAGTAACAATTCAGCTACTTTCATTTTTATAGCATGGATCAGTTAATTCTACCAACGGTATATGGCGATTAATTCCATAATATCATGTAGTAAGAAATGATCAATGGCATGGAGGAACCAATAAGTGATGACTTGTTCTTCTCTTATTATCCAAAAAAATCTATTCTTGTCGTGATATTGCTAAGTTATTACGAGAACATTTACTGATGTCCAAACGTTTCTCGTTTTTGAGTAGACGTTCCTATATTGAGTTCATGTATGTCCTTTAGAGAAGAGAAAAAGTATGTTTTTTGTCTAAATAAGAAAAATAAATAAAAAATGACAGCTGTTTTACATCTATACTCCAAATTCACCCTTGAATATTAGAAGCGTTTTCTTTACAATCGTACATAGTGTAAAAACAGCGTGACCTCACGCATCAATATCATCTGAAGGAGCGATTCACATGGGAAAACTGTATGTTTTTGATCACCCTTTAATTCAGCATAAGATTACATATATTCGCGATAAGAATACAGGTACGAAAGAGTTTCGTGAACTAGTAGATGAAGTAGCAAGTTTGATGGCGTTTGAAATTACACGCGATCTTCCACTTGAAGAAATTGAAATTGAAACACCTGTAAGTAAAGCGAAAACAAAAGTGATTGCAGGTAAGAAGCTTGGTTTAATTCCTATTTTACGTGCAGGCTTAGGAATGGTAGATGGGATTTTAAAATTAATTCCAGCAGCAAAAGTAGGTCATATCGGTTTATACCGTGATCCAGAAACATTACAACCTGTAGAATACTATGTGAAACTTCCAACTGATGTAGAAGAACGTGATTTTATCGTACTTGATCCAATGTTAGCGACAGGCGGCTCTGCATCAGAAGCAATTACTTCCTTAAAGAAGCGCGGTGCGAAACATATTAAATTAATGTGTATTGTTGGTGCGCCAGAAGGGGTAAAAGTTATTCAAGAAGACCATCCTGATGTGGATATTTACGTGGCTGCATTAGACGAAAAATTAAACGATCATGGATATGTTGTACCAGGTCTTGGAGATGCTGGCGACCGTTTATTTGGAACGAAGTAAGACAACAGACGAGAAGATACCCTTCTCGTCTGTTTTTTTATACAACATATTATATAGTGAAATTGCATATAATATAGAAACTTCTCATTTGAGAAAGTCATATGAAATGTGAAAATTTATATATCTAGAAAGCATAATAGTGACAAACTTGTGAACTTTTTTCTTCTATTATAAAGAAAAAAGGTCTAGAAATTAGACGTCTTTTAACATTATTTTGAAGGAGAACGTTTTCAGTTATGGGAATAAATACCTAATACTCAAATTTTTTGATTTTTTTCGATTTGACGTTGACACTGTTTAACACCCTATTGTATGCTAACAACGGGGATAGATGGTAGGGTTTTCATTGACAAATTTTCGTCTATTCTTTGACAAAAAAATTAATTTTCTCATTTAAATAGGATTTATGCAAAAAAATGAGTTATTATTAACACATTCTTAACACATAGTGAATGAGGCTTTACATATGGAGGGATGAATCCTTGGAGGGAAACAAGCGTAGTCAATTTAAGGCGTATGCTTTAATGACTGGAATTCTTTCTCAGCTCGTTGGCGCTATTTTAGTTGGAATTTTTGGCGGGCAATGGATTGATGGTAAGCTTGGAACGTTTCCATTATTTCTAGTAATCGGGTTATTACTAGGACTTGGAACAGGGGTTTATGCTATGATTCGACTCATTCGACAATTTTATTCGGGAGAGCAATGATGATAGAAGTACATGAACTTGTCCAAAGACAAAAGAAATATATGTACAACCTTCTCGCACTCTTTGTATTAGGATGGGGCTTTACCTCATACAAAGATGTCTTTCTAGGACTGATTATCGGAACGATTTTCGGTTTTCTTAGTTTGCGCATCGTTGCACACAAGACGGACAAGCTGTTAGATCGCGTTACACAAGGAGAGACAGTGAAGTATAAAGCGACTGCAGTGAGTACATATTCGAGATTAGCCGCGATAGGGCTATTAATTTTATTTGCAGCAAAATATCAACATTTAATGGCGATGTGGAGCTTAGGATTAGGATTACTGACAGGATATCTTGTCATGATCATAGATTTTCTTTATCTACAGTATAAGAGCAGGGAAGAGAGGTGAATTACTAGTGGAACACGGTAAATTAGTTGAATTTCTAGGTTTAACGTTCGACTTGTCCTCTGTTATGATGACGACTGTTGCGGCAGTAATCGTATTTATCATCGCTGTTATTGGTACCCGTCGATTAGCTCTACGTCCAACAGGAATACAAAATTTCCTTGAATGGGTTATGGACTTCGTAAAAGGTATGATTAATAGTACGATGGATTGGCAAACAGGTGGACGCTTTTTAACGCTTGGAGTTACACTCATTATGTATATCTTTGTAGCAAACATGCTCGGTTTGCCGTTCATGATTGCGACAGCTGAAGGCGGGGAGCATATTGCATGGTGGAGATCTCCAACGTCTGACCCAGCAGTTACTCTAACTTTAGCCGTGATGGTAGTTGCCCTCACCCATTATTATGGAGTTAAAATGAAGGGTACGAAAGAATATTTAAAAGGCTATATTCAACCAATGAAATTCTTATTCCCTTTAAAGGTAATTGAGGAATTTGCAAATACATTGACGTTAGGTCTGCGTTTATTTGGTAACATTTATGCGGGTGAGATTTTATTAACGTTACTTGCTCAATTAGGAGCAAGCGGTGCGTTTGGCGCATTAGGTGCTGTTCTGCCGATGTTAGCATGGATGGGCTTCAGTATTTTCGTAGGCGCTATCCAAGCATTTATCTTTACAATGTTAACGATGGTATACATGGCTCATAAAGTAAGCCACGACCATTAATATATTTAAAGTAAGTACAAAATTTATTTTTTATTGATAAAAAGGAGGACTTTTAAAATGAGTTTAGGTGTAATCGCAGCTGCAATTGCAATTGGTTTATCTGCATTAGGTGCTGGTATTGGTAACGGTCTTATCGTATCTCGCACAGTTGAGGGTGTTGCTCGTCAACCAGAATTACGTGGTGTACTTCAAACAATCATGTTCATCGGGGTAGCGTTAGTTGAGGCGCTTCCAATCATCGGTGTAGTAATCGCGTTTATCGTATTAAACAAATAAGGGATAGCTCCCCTTACAATAAGTGGCGAAGATCGTTTTGAGACCTTCTTCGCCATTGCTTTATGAATGAAACATTACTTGTCTTTTCATTTGTTTAATTTAGATTTTTGAAGGGAGTGAATCCTTGTGCCAACTCTATTATTAGGAGCTGCTGCTGTCCCATACGGAACAGTACTTTATACAATTGTCGTTTTCCTAATTCTATTAGCATTACTTCGTAAATATGCATTTGGACCTTTAATGGGAATTATGAAGGAACGTGAAGATCATATTTCTAGCGAAATCGACGCTGCTGAAAAGAACAATGCAGAGACGAAAAAGTTAGTAGAAGAACAACGTGAAATGTTAAAACAATCACGTATTGAAGCGCAAGAATTAATCGAGAGAGCGAAAAAACAAGCAGAAGATCAAAAAGAAAGTATTATTGCTGCTGCCAAAGAGGAAGCGGTATCTATTAAAGAATCTGCTGTACAAGAAATTCAACGCGAAAAAGAGCAAGCAATTACTGCTCTTCAAGAACAGGTTGCTTCTTTATCTGTCCAAATTGCTTCTAAAGTTATGCAAAAAGAACTGAAAGAAGAAGACCAAGTTCAATTAATTCGCGATTATATTAAAGAGGTAGGAGAAGCGCGATGAGCAATGAGATTGTAGCTAAACGTTATGCTGTCGCTCTTTTTCAAATCGCAAAAGAAAAACACGTACTAGAAATGTTTGAGGAAGAACTGCGCCTTGTGCAAAGTGCTTTTGTAAGTAGTAAAGAACTACATACTTTTTTAGGACAACCAAACATTTCAGCAGAAAAGAAAAAACAATTTCTTTCTAGCGTGTTTTCTACTGTTTCTCAGCCAATTTTAAGCACGTTATATCTTTTAATCGATAATCATCGCGAAACATTAGTACCTGAAATTGTAGATGTGTATGTTGCACTTGCCAATGAAGAGCGTAACGTAGCTGATGCAACGGTTTACTCTACTCGTTCTTTATCAGAAGATGAGAAGCTTAGCATTGCAGAAGCATTTGCAAAGAAAACAGGAAAAGATGCAATTCGCGTTCAAAATGTTGTAGATGAAGATTTACTAGGCGGTATTAAAGTACGCATTGGAAACCGCATTTACGACGGCAGTTTACAAGGAAAGTTAGCACGTATTCAGCGTGAACTTATGAAGAATAGATAGGGGTGAAGCGCATGAGCATCAGAGCTGAAGAAATTAGCGCACTGATTAAGCAACAAATTGAAAACTATCAGTCTGAGATCGAAGTTAGCGATGTTGGTACAGTTATTCAAGTTGGTGACGGTATTGCACGTGCTCATGGTCTTGATAACGTTATGGCTGGTGAGCTTGTTGAGTTCGCTAACGGCGTTATGGGACTAGCACAAAACTTAGAGGAAAATAACGTAGGTATCATTATTTTAGGACCTTATACTGAAATTCGTGAAGGTGACGAAGTACGTCGTACAGGTCGCATCATGCAAGTGCCAGTAGGGGAAGAATTAATTGGTCGTGTTGTAAACCCACTAGGACAACCAGTAGACGGTTTAGGTCCAATTAACACAACAAAAACTCGTCCAATCGAAAGCCCAGCACCAGGTGTAATGGATCGTAAATCTGTTCATGAGCCACTTCAAACTGGTATTAAAGCGATTGACGCTCTTGTACCAATCGGCCGCGGACAACGTGAGTTAATCATCGGTGACCGCCAAACTGGTAAAACAGCTGTTGCACTTGATACAATCTTGAACCAAAAAGATCAAGATATGGTTTGTATCTATGTAGCAATCGGACAAAAAGAATCTACAGTTCGTAACGTAGTTGAAACATTACGTAAGCACGGTGCATTAGAGTACACAATCGTTGTAACTGCATCTGCTTCTCAACCTGCTCCATTATTATACTTAGCTGCATATGCTGGTGTAACAATGGGTGAGGAATTTATGTACAACGGCAAACACGTATTAGTTGTATATGATGACTTATCAAAACAAGCGGCTGCATACCGTGAATTGTCATTATTATTACGTCGTCCTCCAGGTCGTGAAGCGTATCCAGGGGATGTATTCTACTTACACTCCCGCTTACTAGAGCGTGCGGCGAAATTAAGTGATGCAAAAGGCGCTGGTTCTTTAACAGCATTACCTTTCATCGAAACACAAGCAGGGGACGTATCAGCTTACATCCCAACAAACGTAATCTCTATTACGGATGGACAGATCTTCTTACAATCTGATCTATTCTTCTCTGGTGTACGTCCAGCGATCGACGCAGGTACTTCTGTATCTCGTGTTGGTGGTGCGGCTCAGATTAAAGCGATGAGCAAAGTATCTGGTACACTTCGTCTTGACCTTGCATCTTATCGTGAATTAGAAGCGTTCGCTCAGTTCGGTTCTGACCTTGATAAAGCAACACAAGCGAAATTAAACCGCGGTGCACGTACAGTAGAAGTATTAAAACAAGGCTTACATAAGCCATTAAAAGTAGAGAAGCAAGTTATGATTCTTTACGCATTAACACGCGGATTCTTAGATGATATCCCAGTAGTAGATATCACTCGTTTCGAAGACGAGTTCCATGCTTGGTTAGATACAAATGCTGCTGAATTATTAACTGAAATTCGTACAACAACAAAACTTCCTGAAGACGAAAAAATGGCAACTGCTATTAACGGCTTCAAAAAAGTTTTCGTAGCATCTGAGTAATAAAAAGCGGAAGCGGCTCGTTAAGCCGCTCCACTTCTATATAAACAGGGCTCTTACATAGAGTGCTAACGGATATGAAGAGGAAAAGAGTAGGTGCACCTATTCTTTTCCTTCAATCATGAACAAGTATAACGATTAGGAAGATCGACAACATGGAGCTCTTTCTGATCATGCCAACTTCCGGAAAAAAGGTGGTGAAAACCTGTGGCATCTTTACGCGATATAAAAGCGAAAATTAACTCGACAAAGAAAACGAGCCAAATTACGAAAGCGATGGAGATGGTATCTGCATCGAAATTAAACCGTGCAGAACAAAATGCTAAATCTTTCGTTCCGTATATGGATAAGATTCAAGAAGTAGTAGCGAGCATAGCGCAAGGTAGCGGGGTAAATCACCCAATGCTAACAGCGCGTCCTGTGAAACGAACAGGATACATCGTTATTACATCGGATCGCGGACTAGCAGGTGGATATAACAGTAACGTTTTACGTGCAGTAAGCAACGTAGTGAAAGAGCGTCACAACATGGATGCAAACCAATACGCAATTATTGTACTTGGACGTCTAGGACGTGATTACTTAAAACGTCGTGGTTTTAATATCATTGATGAAGTAATTGGATTATCTGATCAACCAGTATTCGCTGATATTAAAGATATTGCTTCAAGAGCAATTTCGATGTTTACTGATGGTGCTTATGATGAATTGTATATTTACTACAATCATTATGTAAGTAAGATCTCACAAGAAGTAACGGAGAAGAAAATTTTACCGCTTACGGATGTGGCATCTGACAAAGCAACAACTTCATATGAATTTGAACCATCTGAAGAAGATATTTTAAAAGTATTATTGCCACAATACGCAGAGAGCTTAGTGTACGGTGCATTGCTAGACGGTAAAGCAAGTGAGCACGCAGCGCGTATGACAGCAATGAAAAGTGCTACAGACAACGCAATGGAAGTTATCGATACACTTACACTTTCCTTCAACCGCGCTCGTCAGGCAGCGATTACGCAAGAAATTACGGAAATCGTCGGCGGTGCAGCAGCGTTAGAATAAAAAAGCGGAAGCGGCTCGCTCAGAATGGGAGGGGGATGGAGCTTCAGACGTAGAGGCGTTCTTTGCCTCGCAGGAAGAAGCGAAGCCACCGACCATTCTAGCCACTGGAGCTGGATTGATAAAAAGCGGAATCGATAGTCTCGATGCAAAATATAAAAAATAAAACCGACTGTTCGCAGAAAAGCCGGTTAATTTAAAGAAAGCTAGGAGGGAACCCGATGAATAAAGGGCGCGTTACGCAAATCATGGGTCCGGTTGTAGACGTTAAGTTTGACGGCGGAAAGCTACCTGAAATCTACAATGCCCTTAGAATTAAAGAAGACACAATCGACTTAACTTTAGAAGTTGCGATTCATCTTGGTGATAATACAGTTCGTACAGTAGCAATGTCTTCTACTGATGGACTTGTTCGTGGTACAGAAGTAGAAGACACTGGTAAACCAATTTCTGTTCCAGTTGGTGATGCAACACTTGGTCGTGTATTTAACGTATTAGGTGATGCAATTGACTTAGGTGAAGAAGTAGCAGCGGATGTACGCCGTGATCCAATTCACCGCCAAGCACCTGCATTTGAAGAGCTATCTACAAAAGTAGAAATTCTTGAAACTGGTATTAAAGTAGTAGACTTATTAGCTCCTTATATTAAAGGTGGTAAAATCGGTCTATTCGGTGGTGCCGGCGTAGGTAAAACGGTATTAATCCAAGAATTAATTAACAACATCGCACAAGAGCACGGTGGTATCTCTGTATTCGCTGGTGTAGGTGAGCGTACTCGTGAAGGTAACGACTTATACCACGAAATGAGTGATTCCGGCGTAATCAAGAAAACAGCGATGGTATTCGGACAAATGAACGAGCCACCTGGAGCACGTCAACGTGTTGCGTTAACAGGTTTAACAATGGCTGAACATTTCCGTGATGAGCAAGGACAAGACGTACTTCTGTTCATCGATAATATCTTCCGTTTCACGCAAGCTGGTTCTGAAGTATCTGCCCTACTTGGTCGTATGCCATCTGCGGTAGGTTACCAACCAACACTTGCAACAGAAATGGGTCAATTACAAGAGCGTATTACATCAACAAATAAAGGGTCTATCACGTCTATCCAAGCGGTATATGTACCAGCCGATGACTACACTGACCCAGCACCAGCAACAACGTTCGCTCACTTGGATGCAACAACAAACTTAGAGCGTCGTTTAACACAAATGGGTATTTACCCAGCGGTAGATCCATTGGCATCTACATCTCGTGCACTATCTCCAGAAATCGTAGGAGAAGAGCATTATGCAGTTGCTCGTCAAATTCAGCAAACACTGCAACGTTACAAAGAGCTTCAAGATATCATCGCCATCTTAGGTATGGATGAGTTATCTGAAGAAGATAAATTAGTTGTACATCGCGCTCGTCGCGTTCAGTTCTTCTTATCACAGAACTTCCACGTAGCAGAACAGTTTACAGGTCAAAAAGGATCTTACGTACCTGTAAAAGAAACAGTTCGTGGATTTAAAGAAATTCTAGAAGGAAAACATGATGACCTTCCAGAAGACGCATTCCGTCTTGTTGGTGGTATTGAAGAAGTTGTTGAAAACGCGAAGAAAATGATGGCATAAGGCCTTAGGAGGGACGAATTATGAAGACATTTCCAGTCAGTATTGTAACTCCTGATGGACCGGTTTACGAAAACGAAGTTGAAATGGTAAGCGTAAGAGCAGAGAGCGGGGAAATGGGGATCTTAGCAGGTCACATTCCGACTGTTGCACCACTTAAAATTAGTGCAATTCGCTTAAAAAATGGTGGACATACAGATTACGTAGCAGTTAGCGGTGGCTTTATTGAAGTTCGCCCTGAGAAAGTAACAGTATTAGCACCATCTGCTGAAACAGCAAATCATATCGACGTTCATCGCGCAAACGAAGCGAAGCGCCGCGCTGAGCAACGTATGCAAGATAAACAAGCACATGTTGACTTCAAACGTGCAGAAATGGCACTTAAACGTGCGATTAACCGTTTGGATGTTTCAAATATGAAGTAAAGAAAAAAGCCGTAAAGGGATGAACCTTTGCGGCTTTTTATAATGTTTATTTTTGGATTTTCCTAAGTAAATCTAAAAACTGTTTTTTTTCCTCATGATTCAAATTGGAAAATTGTGATGCCTGAAAGTGTTCTTGATTCGGAACCACATCATGAAATAACTTTTTTCCTTCCTCAGTCAATGAAAGGTATTTTGTTTTCCATTCCTGCTCTCGTTTAATCAATCCTAACCTTTCCATTTTGCTTAACAGTTGTGTAATATTGCCTTTCGTAACAAAAAGCTTATTTGCTAATTCTTGTTGAGATAATTTTTCATGAGAACCGACTTGAACTAAGACGTCAAACTGGGCTACTGACAGATTCCATTTTTTTAAATGTTGATTCGATTGGCGAATACTCTGGTTGTATATTCGTGATAGACGGAACCATAACATTAAACCGAGACGTTCCTCTTGTTTAGATAATGAAGAATTGTTTATGTTTTCTTTCATCATGTCACCTAATTCTTTCTTATTTACATTGAATTTATGACTAAACTGATAGGATGTCAAGGTCTATAGTCGGTTACATACCGCCGTTTTAAGGTTTTAGATAAAATTGATTTATAACTAAACTGATAAAATGTCAATATTATGTCTAGTTTCCTTTGTAAGTTTTTGTTCCTTTTCTCCAATGTATCGACATAAGAATTTGAAATTTGATATAATATCTATAATTGCATTATTTAGAAAAATTAAAAAATAATAAATGATGCAAATGAATCATAATTTGTACTGAGTAAACTTGTTTTTATGAGGGGGAGAGGGTTTCACAATGGTAAATGTATATGAAAATAGTTATATGATTGTCGTCATTTTTTTGCTATTAGGTATATTGTTGCCGGTTGTAGCACTCACCTTGGGGAAATTGCTACGTCCACATAAACCAAGTGCAGCGAAGAAAACAACATATGAAAGTGGAATTGAGCCGTTTCATGATGCAAACGTCCGCTTCCATGCCCGCTATTATATTTTTGCATTGCTTTTTGTCATTTTTGATGTGGAAACTGTGTTTTTATATCCGTGGGCGGTAGCGTATGACAAACTAGGGTTATTTGCATTAGTGGAAATGCTCATTTTTGTTATTATGCTACTCATTGGTCTTGCATATGCTTGGAAAAAGAAGGTGTTACAATGGCTATAAATTTTGAAGATATTCATCCACAGGAACGTGCTGAGTTAGAAAGAAATATATTTTTTACGACGCTTGAGCAAGTAAAAGGTTGGGCACGCAGTAATTCATTGTGGCCGATGACATTTGGATTGGCATGCTGTGCAATTGAGATGATGGGAGTCGGTTCCTCGCATTATGACTTAGATCGATTTGGTTCGTTTTTCCGTACATCCCCGCGTCAATCGGATGTCATGATTGTATCTGGAACGGTAACGAAGAAAATGGCCCCAATTGTTCGTCGTTTATATGATCAAATGCCAGAGCCGAAGTGGGTCATTGCAATGGGGTCTTGTGCAACCGCGGGCGGACCGTATGTAAATTCGTATGCTGTTGTAAAAGGGGTAGATCAAATCGTACCGGTGGATGTGTACATTCCTGGTTGTCCGCCGAATCCAGCAGCTTTAATTTACGGTATTAATAAATTAAAAGAAAAAATTCGTTACGAAGCAAAGACAGGAAAGCAGGTGACGAATAAATGAGTAATCGAGATCAAAATATAGATGATATGAAAAAAGAATTAGCAAAACATGCAAAGGAAGAGGCAAAAAAGCGCCGCGCAGCACGTCAGGAAAATGAGGTTCATCATATAGAAGAAAAAGAGAAAGCGCTATCAAATGAGGGTGAAGTAGATATGGTGGAAGCAAAGCGCCGCGCAGCAGAGGAAGCGAAGGCAAAGGCGGCAGCGTTAGCGAAGCAGAAAGAAAAGGAGAAAGCAACCGAGCCGGAAGATGTGGAGAAAGAGAAAGCGATCGCAGTAGCGAAGGCAAAGGCAGCAGCGGCGGTCAAAGCAAAGGCGGCAGCGTTAGCGAAGCAGAAAGAAAAGGAGAAAGCAGCCGAGCTGGAAGATGTGGAGAAAGAGAAAGCGATCGCAGTAGCGAAGGCAAAGGCAGCAGCGGCGGCCAAAGCAAAGGCGGCAGCGTTAGCGAAGCAGAAAGAAAAGGAGAAAGCAGCCGAGCCGGAAGATGTGGAGAAAGAGAAAGCGATCGCAGTAGCGAAGGCAAAGGCAGCAGCAGCGGCCAAAGCAAAGGCGGCAGCGTTAGCGAAGCAGAAAGAAAAGGAGAAAGCAGCCGAGCCGGAAGATGTGGAGAAAGAGAAAGCGGTCGCAGCAGCGAAGGCCAAAGCAGCGGCAGCAAAGGCCCGCGCTGCTGGAGGAAAGAAAGAGGAAGAAGCGAAAGTAGACAAACCTTCGCAAAATCAGCCGTATTTAGATGTGTATGTTCAGGCAGTTACAGTGAAACTTGGCGAAGGTGTGCTAGAAGATTGCTATATTAATAGGTTGTCTAAAGATGTTCCAACGCTCGTTGTGAAATTAGCGCATTACTATGAAGTGATGGAGCTGTTAAAGAAAGATCCTGAATGTGCATTCAATTATATGTCAGAATTGCATGCAACAGATTTTGGGGCGCATATGGAAGTGTATGTGCATTTATTTTCTTACGGCAAGAAGCAATCTGTAGCGGTAAAAGTAAAACTTGACCGGGACGAGCCGAGAGTGCCTTCTATTGCATCGCTATGGAGCGGGGCAGATTGGCCGGAGCGCGAGGCGTATGATTTACTTGGTGTTATGTTTGAAGGGCATCCAAATTTAAAGAGGATTTTGATGCCAGATGATTGGATTGGTCATCCGCTGCGAAAAGATTATGAGCCGTTTGATGCGGGGGTGTAAAACATGATTCGTACAGAAGAAATGCTTTTA
This sequence comes from Bacillus bruguierae, assembly GCF_037104725.1. Classification (NCBI taxonomy): domain Bacteria; kingdom Bacillati; phylum Bacillota; class Bacilli; order Caryophanales; family Bacillaceae; genus Bacillus; species Bacillus bruguierae. The sequence goes on from NZ_JBAWSX010000003.1 coordinate 107,702, forward strand.
AATGTAGGGCCGCAGCATCCGAGTACGCACGGTGTGTTTCGGCTCGTCATTAAAATTGACGGGGAAATCATTAAAGAAGCTACGCCTGTAATTGGCTATTTGCACCGCGGCACAGAGAAAATTGCGGAAAGTTTGCAGTATACGCAAATTATTCCGTACACAGACCGAATGGATTATTTAGCAGCGATGACCAATAACTATGTCATCTGTCACGCAGTTGAGACGATGATGGCGCTTGAAATACCAGAGCGTGCTGAATATTTGCGCGTACTTGCAATGGAGCTTGGTCGCGTGGCGAGTCACCTCGTTTGGTGGGGGACCAATTTGCTTGATATTGGAGCAGTCAGTCCATTTCTATATGCATTTCGCGAACGCGAGATGATTATTAACCTACTGAATGAATTATGCGGAGCGCGTTTAACATTTAATTATATGCGTGTTGGTGGGGTGAAGTGGGATGCGCCGGACGACTGGATTGAAAAAGTGCGTGAGTTTGTTCCATATATGAGAGAGCAGTTAAAGGGATATCACGACCTTGTGAGCGGCAATGAAATTTTCTTAAACCGTGTGAAGGGAGTCGGTATTTACTCGGCAGAGGATGCCCTGCAATATTCGTTAAGCGGAGCAAACCTGCGCTGCACAGGCGTGAAATGGGATCTTCGCAAAGATGAGCCGTACTCTATTTATGACCGTTTTGATTTTGACGTTCCGATTGGTAAAGTGGGCGATGCTTGGGACCGTTATATTTGCCGAATGGAGGAAATTGAAGAGTCACTGAAAATTATTGAACAAGCGGTAGAGCAGTTTCCGAAAGAAGGAGCCATTTTAGCGAAGGTGCCAAAGATTATTAAACCACCAAAAGGTGAAGCATTCGTGCGAATTGAGTCACCGCGCGGCGAGATTGGCTGTTACATTGCAAGTGATGGAAAGAAAGAGCCGTATCGCTTAAAGTTTCGCCGCCCATCTTTTTATAATCTGCAAATTTTACCGCATATCTTGAAAGGTGAAAATATCGCAAACTTAATTACCATTTTAGGTGGCATTGATATTGTACTTGGGGAGGTTGATGGGTGATGATACAAAACCTCTTAGAGTCACCCGCAAGCTGGACGAATTTTCTTATCTTTTTCGGATTGGCAACGTTGTTGTTGTTTGTTGTTCTTGGCTTTGTTACATATGGGATTTTAGCAGAACGAAAAGTAATGGGATTTATGCAAGGGCGTATAGGACCGAACCAAGTGGGCGGCCGTTTTGGACTCTTGCAAACAGTAGCAGACGTGCTAAAACTTTTGCTAAAAGAAGATACGATTCCGAAATTAGCCGATAAACCGCTCTTCATATTAGCACCGGTCATTGCGTTTGCGCCGGCATTTATGGTACTCGCAGTTATTCCGTTTACAGATAAGTTGCAGTTTGCCGATATCGGCGTTGGCTTACTGTATTACATTGCAGTCTCGGGTATTACAACAATTGGTGTTGTAACGGGAGGCTGGGCGTCCAACAATAAATATTCGTTACTCGGCGGAATGCGAGCTGCAGCACAAATGATTTCCTATGAAATTCCACTTGTGATGAGCGTAATTGGGGTCATCCTTCTAACGGGTAGCTTGAATTTAAATGATATTGTAAAAGCGCAAGAAGGGGTTTGGTACATTTTCGTGCAGCCAATTGGTTTTATTGTCTTTTTAATCGCAGCTGTTGCTGAATTGAACCGAACGCCGTTTGATTTACCGGAAGCCGAATCGGAGCTCGTCTCTGGATATCATACGGAGTATTCGGGATTTCGCTGGGCGTTCTTTATGCTTTCGGAGTATGTGTATTTCTTTGGAATGGCATCGCTTATGACGGTACTATTTTTAGGAGGTTGGCAGCCAATTTCGTTTCTAGCGTTTATTCCAGGAGCTGTTTGGTTTGCGCTCAAATTTAGCGCGGTTGTCTTTCTATTAATTTGGTTCCGCGTGACGTTCCCGCGTATACGAGGCGATCAATTAATGGAGTTTGGCTGGAAAGTATTATTGCCGGTAGCACTTGCAAATATTTTTTTAGCGGCATTGATAAAAGAGTTGTTCTTCTAATCTAAAAGGGGGGCAGGAGTACAATGAAGGGATTACTTAAAGGTTTAAAGTATACACTTAGCAATTTAAGTAAGAAAAAAGTAACGTACGACTATCCAAATCAACCACTACCACTCCCAGATCGCTTTCGCGGTATTCAAAAGTTTTATCCAGAAAAATGTATCGTTTGCAATCAATGCGCAAATATTTGTCCAACAGACTGCATTCAACTAACAGGGAAAAAACATCCAGATCCAGAGAAGAAAGGGAAAATCATTGATACGTATGATATTAACTTTGAAATTTGTATTCTTTGCGATCTTTGTACGGAAGTTTGCCCGACAGAAGCGATTGTGATGACAAATAACTTTGAGCTAGCCGAATATTCGCGTGATGATTTATTCAAAAACTTACAGTGGCTTGATGAAAATAATCAACATGTGAGAAAGGAGAATAAAGCATGAGCGGCGAGTTAGTAGCATTTTTGGCATTAGCCCTGCTTGCGATTATGGGCGGTGTACTTATGCTGAACTTAACGAAAGTGATGCATATGATGCTCGCTCTAGTGTTTACCTTCCTTAGTATTGCTGGGCTTTATTTTATGTTATCAGCAGAATTTGTTGGGGTTGCCCAAATTTTGATTTATTCCGGTGCGATTACGATTATTATGATTTTTGGCATTATGTTAACGAAACATAATGATGAAGAAGAAGCACGTTTCGGCTTTCGTAAATTGATTGTTTTTCTTGCTGTTGTAATCTTTGGTGCGGTGATGTATTTTGCGGTGAATAATGTGGACTTTGAAAATGGACGTGTTCAAGATGGTATCGTACTTCATGAACAAAATACACGTCATATCGGTGAATTGTTGTATTCGAAGTATATAATACCGTTTGAGTTAACATCTGTTGTATTACTTGTTGCTCTTGTTGGTGCAATTGTACTTGCGAAGAAGGATGAGAAAAAGGAGGATTCGCATGAATAGTATTCCAGCTTCTGCATACTTGACGCTTGCGATTATATTGTTTTGCATCGGCTTATTTGGAGCGTTAACGAAGCGTAATACAGTAATTGTATTAATTTGTATTGAACTTATGTTAAATGCGGCGAACTTAAATTTAGTTGCCTTTAGTAAATTAGGAATGTTTCCAAATTTAAAGGGACAAATTTTTTCATTGTTCACAATGTCCGTCGCTGCGGCAGAAGCAGCGGTGGGTTTGGCAATTTTAATTGCTCTATATAGAAACCGCGAAACGGTCAATACAGATGAAATGGATTCGTTAAAGCATTAAGATGATGATCGAAAAAGGGGGGAGGAATTCATGATGGATTATGCATGGCTAATACCGCTTTTCCCGCTTGTGTCTTTCGTTTTACTCGTGATGTTTGGCAAGAAGTTAAAAGAAGGAAGCAGCTGGCTCGGCATCTTGCTCACCTTTCTTTCATTTGTGGGTGCGGTACTTGTATTAATAGAACGGCTATCATCAGAAACGGTAAAGCAGCAATGGACTTGGCTCCAAATTGGGGATGTGAATATTTCTTTTGGCTTTGAAGTAAATGCATTAAATGCATTAATGCTCTTTATTGTCACACTTGTGAGTTTGCTCGTTCATATGTATTCGAAAGGGTATATGCATGGCGATGAAAGACTCCATATTTTTTATGCATACTTAGGGCTGTTTACATTTGCGATGCTTGGACTTGTCATCTCTACTAACTTATTACAGCTTTATATATTCTGGGAGTTAGTAGGGCTCGGCTCCTTTTTATTAATTGGGTTTTATTTCTTTAAAGAAGAGGCAAAGGCAGCTGCAAAAAAAGCGTTTATTATGACGCGTATCGGGGATGTCGGCTTGTTTATTGGAATGATTCTATTATTCTGGCAAGTTGGCAGCTTTGATTATGAGGTAATCTTTCAGGCCGTACAAACTGGAGAGATTTCGGGGACGATGATTACATTAACGGCGATTTTAATCTTTGTCGGTGCAATTGGGAAATCAGGTCAGTTTCCGCTGCATACGTGGCTTCCAGATGCGATGGAAGGCCCAACACCAGTATCGGCGCTAATCCACGCAGCGACGATGGTTGCTGCTGGGGTATATTTAGTTGCTACTATGTTCCCGCTTTTCGCAGCGAGCGAAGCAGCGATGCAAACTGTTGCAGTTATTGGCGGTATTACGGCAATCTTTGCAGCATCTATTGGTATCGTGCAAACAGACATTAAGCGTGTATTAGCCTACTCCACGGTGAGTCAGCTTGGTTATATGATGCTTGCGCTCGGTTCTGCTGGGTACGTGGCGGGGGTTTTTCATTTAACGACGCACGCTTTCTTCAAGGCATTATTATTCTTAGCTGCCGGAAGCGTCATTCATGCGGTGCATACGCAAAACATCGAGGAAATGGGCGGTCTGTTTAAGAAGATGAAAGTGACCGGCTTATTGTTTTTAATTGGTACGTTTGCGATTAGCGGCGTTCCGTTATTTTCTGGATTTTTTAGTAAGGATGAAATCTTAGCGGTGACGTGGGAACGCGGCAATTACGGTTTATTTGTCCTTGCGGTAATCGCAGCTTTCTTCACTGCTTTCTATATGTTCCGCTTGTACTTCCTTGTCTTCACGGGAGAGGCGCGCGGGGAGCAGAAACATGTGCGTGAGTCTCCAAAGATAATGACAGTGCCAATGATGGTTCTTGGCGTCCTAGCGATTGTGGCTGGTTATGTGAATACACCTTGGTTCGGAACTTTTCTTGGGGATTGGCTTACAAAAGACGCGGCGTTTCAAGTGAGAGAGGTTCATGGCCCGGCCTGGATTATGATCGTGGCAACGCTCGTTTCAGTGGCTGGGATTGGTTTAGCATATTTGATATATGGAAAACGTACCATTTCACATGATTGGCTTGGCGGGAAGAATACTGCCATGTATAGCTTGCTCCAGGAGAAATATTATATTGATGAATTGTATAGCAAAACGGTGCTTCCGCTCGTTAAAGGAATTGCATATGTTCTATATTTCTTTGAAACGTATATTGTGGAAGGAACCATGCAGTTTATTAGCGGCATCGTAAAAGGTGTAAGTACGATTGGCTCGAAACTACAAAACGGACAAGTGCAAATGTACGGCACAGTTACAGCGGTTTGCTTAGCTGCACTCGTAATGATTCTGTTATTGACAGGGGGGTATGGACAATGAGTTCCTTTCTATTATCTTTCTTCATTTTCTCCCCGCTGCTTTGTATCATACTGCTGGCATTTGTACCGAAGAAAGAGGAAAGCGCAGCGAAGATTGTTGGTTTGCTTGGAACATTACTTCCGCTTGGGTCCGCGCTCTTTATCGCAAGTACATACGCATCGGGAAAAAGTTTAACGATGTTTGCAGAAAAGGTAAAGTGGATTCAATTTGGAAACTTTCCAAGTGTAGAGAAAGAACTGTTTACCATTTATTACGAACTTGGCATTGATGGCTTCTCACTCGTTATGATGTTTCTTACGGCATTATTGGCGACATTGGCAGCTATTACAGCCTTTTCCGTTACAAAGCACGTAAAAGGTTTCTATATGTTACTGCTTATGCTTGAAATCGGTATGCTTGGCGTCTTCGCCGCAGAAAACTTGCTACTGTTCTTCATGTTCTTTGAAATTACACTGCCAGCTATGTTTTTACTTGTTGGGAAATGGGGCAAATTTAGCAGTGAAAAAGCGGCGTACAGCTATTTAATTTATAACGGCATCGGTTCAGCGATTTTACTTATTGCTTTTTCCATTTTATTTGCAAGAGCAGGTACAACGAATATTGCAGAGCTGCAAGTCGTTTTAGCAGGAAAAGAAATGACGACGGTTGGTGAACTGTCTAACTCCTTGCAGCTTGGTTTATTTCTAGCGATTATGATTGCGTTCATGATTAAACTTCCAGTCTTTCCGCTGCACCGCTGGATGGTGAATGTCCACGTGGAGGCGCACCCAGCGGTAGTCATGCTGCATGCAGGTGTTCTCTTAAAGATTGGAGCATACGGAATTGTGCGTTTTGGAATGGGACTTTTCCCGGAGCAGTTTGAAAAATTCGCGGTGTTCTTAGGAGTTTTAGGAGTTATCAACTTGCTGTACGGGGCACTCTTAGCACTTGTTCAAACCGATTTCCGAAAGGTGCTCGCATATTCAAGTATTTCGCATATGGGAATTGTATTAATCGGTTTAGCTGCGCTGAACACGGCGGGAATGAAGGGGGCATTGTTCCAAGTCGTTTCCCACGGTTTAATTGCGGCGCTGTTGTTTTTCCTGCTTGGTATAATCGAGCAGCGCTTTCATACTTCTGATATTACAAAACTTGGCGGCTTAGCGAAGCAAGTGCCGGTGCTTAGCGGATTCTTGTTAGCGGGAAGTATGGCTTCGCTCGGACTTCCTGGAATGTCCGGCTTTGTGAGTGAATTTCTCGCATTTCTTGGCTTGTTTCAGGAGCACCGGGTATTAGCGGCAATCGGAGTAATCGGGATTATTTTAACAGCAGTGTACGTACTCCGGGCAGCTATGCAAGTTATATTTGGAAAAAGCGAATGCGAAGCGAAGGGCGATATACACGGGTGGGAATATATTCCGGTGGTGATCTTGCTGGCATGTATTCTCATCATTGGTATTCTGCCAGATGTACTAGGTGAACCGCTTCGTGACACATTACAATCGTTAGGAGGTAGGTAGAAGATGGATATGAAAACATTACTAGACTTATCATGGCATCTAATGACGCCGGAATTCATCCTGCTTGGCGGGGCTATTCTTCTATCACTTCTTGATTTGTTTGCAAAACAAACGTTTGAGCGCCGGAATTTATCGTACGGGGCAATTGGTGTGGTCATACTCGCACTTGTGGCGCTTGTTACATTATACGGTGCACCGGCTGGAGAGATTTTAGATGGATCTTTTGTATTAGACGGATTTTCAAAAGCATTTAAAACGCTCTTATTGCTCGGCGGCATTCTTGTATTACTTCTTGCGGTAGAAGATGATGATAAGCAGCCGATTGAAGACCTGGGAGAGTATTATTACTTATTTTTAACAGCACTTCTTGGTGCGATGTTTATGGCATCTAGCAGTGATCTTATTACACTGTTTATCGGTCTTGAATTATTGTCGTTGCCTTCGTACATTTTAGTCGGTATTCGTAAGAAGAATAAAGCTTCGAATGAAGCGGCAATGAAGTATGTAATAAATGGTGGTATTTCTACGGCAATTACGTTGTTTGGAATGAGTTATTTGTACGGACTGACAGGTTCAACAAATATTTTAGATATGCAGCGTTTATTTATGCAAGGTGTGAGCGGCGATATACAACTGTTGTTGTCACTTGCGTTTATCCTGCTTTTTATCGGTTTGTCTTTTAAAATTGCAACTGTCCCATTTCATATGTGGGCACCTGATGTGTATGAAGGAGCAGTAACGCCTGTTACGGCATTGTTAGGAACCGTATCGAAAATTGCTGGATTTGTAATGATTGTTCGCATTTTTTTAGTCATTTTCGCAGCTATTCCTGTGCAAAATGGGGCAGCATCACTATTTAGCAATATGAGCATCTATATTGCGGTTCTTGCAAGTGTAACGATGATTGTTGGGAATAGCGTTGCTTTAAAACAGCATAGTATAAAACGGATGCTTGCATATTCAGGAGTGGCACATGCTGGTTATTTACTCGTACCGCTTGTTGCGATGTCGCCATTTCTTATGGATAGTATGTGGTTTTATATGTTTGCCTATGTACTGATGAATATCGGAGCATTTGCAATTATCCACGGAATAATTTTACGAACGGGGCAAGAAAATATATCTGCTTTTGCTGGTTTATATAAACGATCACCGTTTGCTGCAATCATGATGACAATTTTTATTTTGTCACTTGCTGGTATTCCTGGGACAGCTGGATTTATCGGGAAAATTAACATCTTTTTAGGGGCCTTTATCGTTCAGCCAGCTCATTACGTGCTAGCATCGATAATGATGGGAACAACGGTTATCTCATTCATCTACTATTTTCGCATCTTGCAGCAAATGTTTTTTCGCCGGGCAGAAAGTGAGGAGCGTATCGTTCTTCCGGTTAACTTGAAAATCGTTGTAAGCCTTTGCGCAATTGCAACAGTTGTGCTCGGGATATTACCAGCCAGCGGTTACAATTTCTTTTATAATTATTTTCCGCTTATGAAAGATTTCTTCTTTCTTGGGAATATGGTACAATAGTACAAATTGAAAGTGTAGAGCATAAACTCTGCACTTTTTATTTTGGTAAATTTTCTTTTACTACATAAGTAGTAGACAGTCTGGTTCATACGGGGAGTTGCCCGTTAGAGTAGGATAAAAGGGGTCGATTTGTTATGGCACAAATTTTAGGGCAACAAGCACTCATTGCAATTGTGTCGCATTTACTGTTTATTACCATTACGTGGTGGGCACTGCAAGGTCTTCACCTAGAACGCTTAATGAAGCCGGGAAAAGTACTGCAAATGAAGGTGCTTCTTATTTTTGTAACGATTGCCATCGGTGCATCTGTAAGTAATTTTCTCCTTGATTATTTAGGCTATTCAAAGAGTTTAACGTACCTTGTAAAGTAAAAAAGTACAACGTATAGAACCATCCTTCTCCGTCAACAATGGGGACTAGGAGGGGATGAACGTGAAAAAAATGCAAGCCATGATGTTGATTATCGTGAGTGTGGTTGTATTTTTAGCTGGATATAGAGAGATGAAACCTGTGAGCGACCAGGAAAAAATGGAGAGCATGATAGCTGTTTTAGAAAAGAACGGTACTAATGTTCAGCGTTGGTCTTGGTTAGCAAGGGAAACGAAGACAATTTCAAATATACATACGTTTGAAGAGTTACTAAAGCAACTGAAGGAACGTGCAAATGTAGAAGAATGGGAAATTGAGCAGTCTAAAGATGGCTACAAGGCAACTGCACAAAAAAAATTTTCTTCTTATGAAGAAAGACTGGTAGTTACATGGACAATGGAAAATACTAAAGAAAACACTTTCATTATATATGAAGTGAGCGGAGAAAAATGGAATCCTAAATATATTAATAAAATGAATCAAATTTTTGATACAAAACCAAAAATTTATACTTGTATTCAAGGGGCGCTCAATGATAAGATTGAAGGTGTTTTGCAAGATAAAGTAAATGAAGTTTTGAAAGATCTTTCAGCAAAAATGATTGAAAAAGTAGAAGAAAGAGCATTTGTGTCAGTCTCCGCATATAATAAAAAATGGAATGACGCTCTTTCAACAAATAAAGAGAAAATCAATGTGCAAATAGCAATACGTTCTACAAACAACAAGAATACAATTGTGGTTGGCACACCGATCATAACTTCTGAGTATTGAATAGATGTGAAAAAAGGACACGGAGGGGAATAACTTGGAAAAGATCATCGTCCGTGGCGGAAAGCGGTTGAACGGCACAGTGCGCGTAGAGGGCGCAAAAAACGCTGTATTACCTATAATCGCTGCAGCCCTATTAGCGAGTGATGGAAAGAATGTACTATCTGAAGTACCAGAATTATCAGATGTATACACAATTAATGAGGTATTACGTCATTTGAATGCAGAAGTATCTTTTGCAAACAATGAAGTAACAATTGATGCATCAAAAGAATTAAACATCGAAGCACCGTTTGAATATGTACGTAAAATGCGCGCGTCCGTTCTTGTAATGGGGCCGCTTTTAGCACGTAATGGTCGTGCACGTATTGCACTTCCTGGCGGATGTGCAATTGGTTCACGTCCAATTGACCAACATTTAAAAGGCTTTGAAGCAATGGGAGCAAAAGTAAAGGTTGGTAATGGATTTGTTGAAGCATATGTAGACGGTAAGTTAACTGGTGCGAAAATTTACTTAGATTTCCCAAGTGTAGGGGCAACAGAAAACATTATGTCTGCCGCTGTATTAGCAGAAGGGACAACAATTCTTGAAAACGCAGCAAAAGAACCAGAAATCGTAGACTTAGCGAACTTCTTAAATGCAATGGGAGCAAAAGTACGCGGTGCTGGAACTGGCACAATTCGTATTGAAGGTGTCGATAAATTATATGGTGCAAACCATTCGATTATTCCTGATCGTGTTGAAGCAGGAACATTTATGGTTGCAGCAGCAATTACAGGCGGAAACGTGTTAATTGAAAATGCTGTACCAGAACATTTACGTTCTATTACAGCAAAAATGGAAGAAATGGGTGTTACAATTATTGAGGAAAACGAAGGTGTACGCGTTATCGGCCCTGAGAAGTTAAAAGCGGCTGATATTAAAACGATGCCACACCCAGGATTCCCAACAGATATGCAATCACAAATGATGGCATTATTATTGAAAGCAAACGGCACAAGCATGATTACAGAAACAGTATTCGAAAACCGTTTCATGCATGTGGAAGAATTCCGCCGTATGAATGCAGATATTAAAATCGAAGGTCGTTCTGTAATTATGAATGGGCCAGGTAACCTGCAAGGCGCTGAAGTAGCAGCAACAGATTTACGTGCTGCAGCAGCGTTAATCTTAGCCGGTTTAGTATCTGAAGGTCATACGCGCGTAACGGAATTAAAACATCTTGACCGCGGATATGTAAACTTCCACGGCAAGTTAGCTGCATTAGGTGCAGATATTGAACGTGTAACTGAACAAGTGGAAGAAGTAGTAGAACAACAAGTATCTGATCTTCACGCTTAATAAGGATAGCTTCTATGCAAAGGCATGGAAGCTATTTTTTATGTACTCTTATTGTTATAGTCAAGAAACATAATATTTATGCCTGTTTCATTAAAAATTCTAAAAATTTAAATAAGAATCAGGTGAAAAAGAACGTGTTCTAAATGCTTGTCTTACTCCATAAGAATGAAATGAGTCTAATTTCATAGTGGAGGAAGATAATGAAAACGACAAAGCCCATTATCGTCATCATAGTGCTGTTAGTAGCGTTAGTGATTATTGTACCAAGCGCGCTTGTTTTTCCGTTTGGAAAAGTTAAAGAAGGCAAGAATCATTCACCTTCTGCTCCTAAGTCCACACAAGACATGCCAGCTCCCTCTCCTACAAAAACTGATGTGCAAGTATCTGTGTATCGCAGTCAGCAAAAAAAGACCGAAACTGTTTCAATTGAAGACTATGTTGCCGGCGTTGTTGCTGCAGAAATGCCGGCAAACTTTGAAATGGAAGCATTAAAGGCACAGGCATTAACAGCGCGTACATTCGTTGTGAAGCGTATGTTAAGCGAACAAAGGCTTCAAAATAAAGCGGACGTAACAGATACGGTAGACAATCAAGTGTACAAAAGTAAAGCGGAGCTAAAAGAACAGTGGGGCAAAGAGTACGAAGGCAAAATGAAGCGTATTGAAGAGGCGGTATCAAAAACAGCCGGACAAGTTTTAACGTATGAAGGCAGCCCGATTACAGCGTCATTTTTCTCGACAAGCAATGGCTATACAGAAAATGCCGCCGATTATTGGGGCAGTGACTATCCGTATTTAAAAAGTGTAAATAGTCCTTGGGATCAACAAGCACCAAAATTTACGAGTGAACAAACTTTTACTGTTGCTGACTTTCAAAAGCGTCTTGGCGTAAAAGTGTTAGCAAATGGAAATATTGGCAACATTAAAGAACGCACAGAAGGAAGGCGCGTTAAGGAAGTTGACTTTCAAGGAAAGATATTAACAGGAAAAGATGTGAGGGACAAATTAGGCTTACGTTCCTCTGATTTTACGTGGAAGCAGCAAGGGAATCAAATTGTCATCACAACGAAAGGCTATGGTCACGGCGTTGGAATGAGCCAATACGGTGCAAACGGAATGGCGAAGGAAGGGAAGGTATATACAGATATTGTTGCGCATTATTATAAAGGTGTGGCAATTTCACCGCTGAATCAGTATGAGGGGAAATTGACGGCGAAGAAGTAAAAGCATAGTGCGGCGGCGCTGTGCTTTTTTATATATGGATGTTTCGTTTTATCGAACGATCTTTACAGTGTGTCGAACGGTAGCCCTGATACGAATACATTGCCTTAAATAAAGTGAAACTTTAATCAGTGGGGGTTTTCTTCATCCCCCACTGATTATTAGCCCTCCCAATCGGGCTTTTACGGGCAGTTTATCTCCCACCTAACTTCTTAAAAAAAGTGGAAGTGGCTCGTTCAGAATGTGAGGGGGATGGAGCTTCTGACGTAGAGGGTTTTTTTACCTCGTAGGAAGAAGCGAAGCCACCGAACATTCTAGCCACTGGAGCTGGACAATGCTTTTGCTGAATTTTGAGGCGGGAGTATTACTGCCCACGAATAGCGGGATAAATAGAATTGTTGTAATTCTGTGTCAGACTTTGTAGAAAAGGTAAGAAAGATTGTTGGTTTTTGCACATGTTTGTCATGTTATAATACAGTTGTATCTTTAAATATACAATGATAACAGGGGGCATGTAAGATGATGATGGATGTACCGCTTCTCATTCCGGCAATGATGGAACGGGCAGAGAAGTATTTTTCAAAAAAGGAAGTTGTCTCGCGTACGGCATCGCGCATTCAAACATTAACGTACGGAGAAATTGCAAAGCGGACAAGAAAGCTTGCAAGTGTATTAAGGAAAATGGGAATTGAGACAGGAGATAAAGTAGGAACAATTGCCTGGAACCATCACCGCCATTTAGAAGCATATTTTGCGATTCCAGGAATCGGAGCTGTATTACATACAATTAATTTACGCCTTTCTGCAGAACACATTTCCTACATTATTAACCACGCCGACGATAAAATTATTTTCGTAGATGAAGATATGGTTCCTATATTAGAAAGTATTCGAAACGAAATTCCTCATGTGAAAGCATTTATTATCATGACAGATGACGATGCACTACCTCATACAACATTATCACCAGCATATCACTATGATAAACTCCTCGAAGAAGGCGATGAAACATTTCAATTTGTAACAGATTTAGACGAGAAAGCACCTGCCGGCATGTGCTATACTTCCGCGACGACAGGAAAACCGAAAGGCGTGGTGTACACGCATCGTAGCATTGCACTCCATAGCTATACGCTTGGACTTGTAGACGGAGGGGGCATATCAGAAGCAGATACGTGTATGCCTGTTGTTCCGATGTTCCATGTAAATGCGTGGGGACTTCCATTTGCAAGTACATGGTTCGGTACAAAGCTTGTCTTACCAGGACCGCACTTTACTTCGGAAATTTTAGCAGAGTTAGTTGAACGTGAGAAAGTAACGATTACTGCTGGCGTCCCGACCATTTGGATTGGTTTACTGCAAGAGCTTGAAAAGTATCCGTATGATATTAGCAGTATTCGTACGATATGGTCAGGCGGATCGGCAGCACCAAAAGGTATGATTCGCACATATGAAGAAAAATATGAAATTGCGTTCAGACAAATCTACGGAATGACGGAAACAAGTCCGGCTGTTGTCATTAACTGTCCGAAATCGTATCAACGTGATTTACCGAAAGAAGAATATTATGAGCTTCGTTCTCGCCAAGGTTATTTATTCCCAGGCCTTGAAATGAAGGTAATTGGTCAAAACGGTGAGATTAAGTGGGACGGTGAAGAAATGGGAGAGCTTTGCCTTCGCGGATCATGGATTGCCGGTAGCTATTATAATGATGAACGCACTGAAGAATCGATGAAAGATGGTTGGCTGCACACCGGCGATATCGTAACAGTGGACCCGGAAGGCTTTATTAAAATTGCTGATCGCACAAAAGATTTGATTAAAAGCGGCGGCGAATGGATTTCTTCCGTTGATTTAGAAAACGCTTTAATGACACACGAAAAAGTATTAGAAGCATCTGTCGTTGCTGTTCCACATGAAAAATGGCAAGAGCGTCCTGTTGCATGTGTCGTTTTAAAAGAAGGAGAAATGGTCAATCAAGAAGAGCTCTACGATTTATTAGAAAGTCAATTTCCAAAATGGTGGATGCCAGACGATATTTTATTTGTAGAAGAAATCCCGAAAACATCTGTCGGGAAGTTTTTGAAGCGAGCACTTCGCGATCAGCTGAAGAGTTATATGGTGAAGTAAAAAGGTAAAAGTAGGCTACCTCGATGTGAGGTAGCCTATTTCCATGAAAGGAATAGATGATGTGGTTTTGCAAATCTGTTCCCCTCGCATTATGTATGAATTGTAATCTTATAATATTGGGAATTTTATCACAGATTTCCATATAACGTCTGATATAATGGAACAAAAAACCAACATAGGGGTGAGAGGATGGCGTTATTAGAACTGAACCAATTGGCAAAGACGAATGTTTTGCCATCTATTCAGTTAGAAATCGAGAATGGACAGTGTGTTGTGCTGCAATGCAATAATCATATTGGTAAAACGTTGCACCGCATTATTATGGGAGAAGAAGAAGCATCGACGGGGACTGTGTTATTTGATGGACAGCCGCTTGGGAAACATTCTTTTTCTCGAATCGGCTTTTGTTTTTTAGATGATGAGGCGTACGAACGCTTAACGGTAAAAGATTATTTTATTTTTTTGAGAGGATTATATGGTAATGGATTATCGGTAGATGAAGTTGTCCAGCTTGTGGGTCTTCTAGATAAAAAAGAGGTGAAGATAAAGGAATTAACCTTTTCTGAGAAACGTCGCCTTCATATTGGAAGGAGTATGATACATAATCCAGACCTTGTTATTTTGGAAGAACCAGAACAAAACGTAGATATTGAAAGTACAATCATTATTCGAAATGTCATTACAAAATTAAAAGAGACAGGAAAAGCGATTTTTATTACTTCTGCCTTTCTTTCGGATGCTTTATCTTTAACGGAGGACGTGTATGTGTTACATCAAGATGGTGTGAAAAAAGTGGAAATCGAGCAAGAGGAACAGGGGGAAGTGGAAGACGAAAAGGTAATCGAAATGATTCCGCAAATGAAATTAGAACGTATCCCAGCAAAAGTAAACGATAAAATTATTTTATTGGATCCAATGGAAATTCAATTTATTGAAACACAAAATGGGATTACACATATTCATGTGCGTGATGGAAATTATATTTGCGCGCTTACGTTAAGTGAATTAGAAGAGCGTCTAAAAGGATTCGGATTCTTCAGGTGTCACCGCTCTTACCTTGTGAACTTACAACGTGTGCGAGAAGTGATTACATGGACGCGAAACAGCTACAGTTTAATTCTTGATGATGAACGAAAAACATCGATTCCGCTGTCAAAAGGAAGAATGGATGAATTGAAAGATGTAATTGGATTGTAAACGTATGCTGCGTTAACCCCAATAATTATTTCACTCGCCTTTTATGTTGTTTCAATGAGCTAAAACTATGCTCCATTCACCGGTAAAAATACTCCTTTTACCGGTATTTTACTGCAAGGCCCCTTTGTTTTTCATATGATTGACTCAAGAAAAACGAAACGAACAAACGAAATTCGCTGAAGCGAGTTTCATCTATAAATGAAAAGCAAAGGGGATGACGTAATGACGTTGGCAATTGAAATGAAAGACGTGATGAAAACATTCGACAGCAAAACAGCGCTTCGCAATGTAAATATTGAAGTGAAACAAGGAGAAATCTTCGGGTTTCTTGGTCCGAGTGGATCTGGAAAAACAACAACTGTAAAAATCTTAACGGCTCAGTTACTTCATAGTGTAGGAACGGTAAAAGTGCTAGGACATGATATTGTAGGACCAGAAAGTATTGATTATAAACGAATTGGTATTTTAACAGATAACAGCGGTCTATATGAAAGACTTAGCATTTATGATAACTTACTATTATTTTGTGACTTATACGACTGTCCAAAAGAACGAATTGATGAAGTGTTAGCACAAGTGAACTTATTAGACGATAAAAAAACACAAGTGAAAAAGCTGTCAAAAGGAATGAAGCAGCGTGTAACGCTAGCAAGGGCGATTCTTCATAAGCCGGATATTCTCTTCTTAGATGAACCAACTTCTGCACTTGATCCAGCAAATGTTCAAAACATTCATAACATCTTAAGAGATTTAAATAAAGAAGGGACAACAATCTTCTTAACAACACACAATATGGATGAGGCAGAAACACTTTGCGAGCGCATCGCATTCTTATGCGGCGGGGAAATTGTCGCACTTGATACGCCAGAAAACCTCCGTTTACAATACGCGAAAGATAAAATTGAAGTTGTGTTAAAAGATAAGAAAAAAGAAACAGTGCAAAAAGATGAATTAGGAGCAAAACGTATTTCAGAATGGATGAAAAAAGGTGAATTACTATCGATTCATTCTTATGAGCCGACGCTCGGGGATATTTTCATTGAAGTAACTGGGAGGGGATTATGATGACATTTTCTATGAAGAGGTTTTCGGCGATTTTACGGAAAGAGATGCAAGATTTAAAAACGAATGCACAAGTATTATTAATGGCGATTTTACCACTTGGTTTAGCGTTATTTTATCAACAAATGAGGGGCGAGAAAGAGCTTCTAGCAGGAATTGTAGTTATTATGGTATTGAGTATGGTGACAACAATTACACAAGCGACTCTGATTGCAGAAGAAAAAGAAAAACATACTCTTCGCGTTATGATGCTATCACCAGCTTCTCCTATAGAAGTCATTTTAGGGAAGTCTTTGCCAATTATGGTTTTATCGTTCTTTTTAAGTATAATAAGTTTATTTTTGTTAGATACGTTAAAGGGAAATGTCTTTTTATTAATGATCGTTATTTTATTGGGAGTACTGCTATTTATTATAATAGGGACAATGATTGGTCTTTTAGCTAAAAACCTAGTGCAAGTTTCTGTACTTGGCACACCGATTATGATGATTTTTTTTGCAGGGCCTTTATTGCATCTCTTTGTGAAGAATGAAATCGCAAAAAAAATTCTCTATCATATCCCGACAAATCATATTTTTAATGCAATTACAGGTGTATTAGAGGGAAAAGGCTTTTCTGCATTGAGTGAAAATGTAATAAATATCTCCGTTTGGATTTTGATTACGTTTATTCTGTTTCTCTTCGTCTACAAAAAGAAACAACTAGACTAAAAAACTGAGCCGAAAATGCTCAGTTTTTTCTTTTTTCATCATTTCCTCGGAAATTTTTCGTTTTTTATGCATAATTTTACAAACTTTGTCGAAAAGTAATTAGTTGTAGGTTGTATAGGATGCGTGAATCTTGTTCAAAATGATTGCTGAGGTGATGATAGAATGAGAGAGAGGGAAAACAAGAAGTCTTCTCGAAAAGTAGTACATTTATTTCAAAAGCGTTGGGTATTCCCGACACTATACATTGTGTGTGCAGCAGTCATTTTAACAGTTGCATTATGGTATCAGGCAACGAATACGAAAAAGATGCCTGAGAAAAATGAAGCAACGCAGCAAAGTCAAGGTGAAAATCCAACAATGCCAGTAATCAAATCTTCAGAAGTCGTGAAGATGCCAACTGCAAATGGTATAGAAGTTGTTGTAAAGAAGAAGTTTTACGAAGATAAGGCAGCAGCTGAGGAGCAAGAACAAGCACTTGTTTTTTATAACAACACATACTCTGCGAATACAGGAATCGATATCGCAGCGAAAAATGGTAAAGAATTTGATGTAACGGCAGCATTAAGCGGAACAGTTACAAAAGCGGAAAAAGATCCACTTCTTGGCTATGTTGTAGCAGTTGACAACGGCAATGGTATTACAACGTTTTACCAAAGCTTAGGAAATGTAAAAGTGGAAAAAGGCGCGAAAATTAATCAAGGTGAAGTGTTAGGAAAAGCAGGATTAAGTGAAGTGAATAAAGATGCAGGTTATCATGTTCATTTCGAAGTTCGTAAAGATAATGTTGCTGTAAACCCAGAGCGTTACTTTGACAAATCTGTTGCGGATATTAAAGTTGAAAAACAAGAAAAGAAAAAAGAAGAGAAATCAACAAGCGGCTCAGCTGAAGATAAGCAAAAAGAAGAGAAATCAACAAACGGCTCAGCCGAAGATAAGCAAAAAGAAGAAAAATCAACAAGCGGCTCAGCTGAAGATAAGCAAAAAGAAGAAAAATCAACAAGCGGCTCAGCCGAAGATAAGCAAAAAGAAGAGAAATCAACAAGCGGTTCAGCTGAAGATAAGCAAAAAGAAGAAAAATCAACAAGCGGTTCAGCTGAAGATAAGAAAAAAGAAGAAAAATCAACAAACAGCTCAGTTGATGATAAGAAAAAAGAAGAAAAATCAACAAATAGCTCAACAGAGAACGAAAATACATCTTCTCCTGAGCAAGCAGAGTAATATACAAAACCATCAACTCTTTATGCGAGAGTTGATGGTTTTATTTTTATATAAAAATAAAATGTATCTCTAAAAAACCTTGTAACGGCAAGGAAATTGGACAGAATTCTCGAATATATATTACTAAAAGGAGGGGATTGTGTTGTCGTTATTATTTGTTGTGTCAATTGCACTTATTTTATTATTTGTTTTATTTTCCTTATATTATTTAATTGCAAGTAAGAGAGAAGTCCCCCATCAAAGCCTTTTGGAAGAAGAATTTGATCAAGAGGAATGACGCTTTTTAGAAGGCGTCATTTTTTTGTTGCCTGTGTACAAAAAGGAAAACTTTCATTTTTCACCGATTTCTCAAAAAAAAATGTAATTTTTGTCACTGTAGTCCGCAAAAATGGAGAACTTGTAGCATATAAATACAGTGCGGGCAATACAATGGTATAAACCAAAGCAAAGAGAGTGTTTGAGGTGAGAAATCGTGGATCATTTCATTATAAATCCCAGAAAGTGTAGCGCTTACAAACAGCACTCGAACTTACAGCCTAGTCACATGCAGCGAGTCTCATTTCACCCTTCTCACATCCAATTTAGGGAGGCGAGTGGTGTGCACGATTACATCAAAGAGAGAACAATCAAGATTGGTAAGTATATCGTGGAGACAAGAAAAACAGTTCGTGTTATTGCGAAGGAGTTTGGTGTATCAAAAAGTACTGTGCATAAAGATTTAACAGAACGATTACCAGAAATTAATCCAGAGCTCGCAAATGAAGTGAAGGAAATTCTTGATTACCATAAGTCAATTCGTCACCTTCGAGGCGGCGAAGCAACGAAGCAAAAGTATCAAAAAGAGGATACAGAAAAAATCGTGCGTCAATAATCTGACACTTAGCAAACATTCCTAAGAAAAGAGAACTTTTTTAATATAATTCAATTCTTCAATATTACGTTTCAGAAAAGAATATGATAAAATTAGGAATTAGGTGCAAAAGAATACGGGGTTAACCTGATTTAGATATTGAGGAGGAAAACATAGGGATGTTTGCAAGAGATATCGGAATTGACCTTGGCACGGCCAATGTATTAATTCATGTAAAGGGTAAAGGAATTGTATTAAATGAACCTTCTGTTGTGGCAATTGACCGCAATACAGGAAAAGTATTAGCGGTAGGTGAAGAAGCAAGACGTATGGTAGGGCGTACACCTGGAAACATTGTAGCGATTCGTCCGCTTAAAGATGGTGTAATCGCTGACTTCGAAATTACAGAAGCGATGTTAAAACATTTCATCAACAAACTTGACGTAAAAGGCTTTTTATCAAAACCGCGCATTTTAATTTGCTGTCCAACAAACATTACATCTGTAGAACAAAAAGCAATTCGTGAAGCTGCTGAGAGATCTGGTGGTAAGAAAGTATACTTAGAAGAAGAACCAAAAGTAGCTGCTGTTGGTGCTGGTATGGAAATCTTCCAACCAAGTGGAAACATGGTTGTAGATATTGGCGGAGGTACAACGGATATTGCAGTACTTTCTATGGGCGATATCGTTACCTCCTCTTCCATTAAAATGGCGGGCGATAAGTTTGATATGGAAATCTTAAGCTATATTAAACGTAAGTATAAGCTATTAATTGGGGAACGTACATCAGAAGATATTAAGATTAAAGTAGGTACAGTGTTCCCAGGTGCACGTAGTGAAGAACTTGAAATTCGCGGTCGTGACATGGTAACAGGCTTGCCTCGCACAATTACAGTATGCTCTGAAGAAATCACAGAAGCATTGAAAGAAAACGCAGCTGTTATTGTACAAGCTGCAAAAGGTGTATTAGAACGTACACCACCTGAATTATCTGCTGATATTATTGACCGCGGCGTTATTTTAACAGGCGGCGGTGCATTATTACACGGTATTGACATGCTTCTTGCAGAAGAGTTAAAAGTACCTGTATTAATTGCGGAAAATCCAATGCACTGTGTAGCGGTTGGAACAGGTATCATGCTTGAGAATATCGACAAATTACCACGCCACGCTTTGCGATAAGAACGTAATTTAATCAGTGGAACCAATCGAAAGAATGAAAAACGTTAGGTATACATCCTAACGTTTTTTTAAAATTTATATATTTATTTATCTGTTTTTAAAAATATAGAACTTTTATGAAAAATAAAGAAAGATAAAGAAAAAAAGAGAAAAGTCGACCTAAATTGAAAAAAATGTAGAATTCCGTCGTTTTTAGATTGTAAATAATTATAATATAATGAATTCAAATACGACAAATGAGGTAAATATGCCTTTGGTATATTGACTTCTCCTAACTTGGGCATATGCTTTTTCTATCTCCGTGTGAACTGTAATTATGCTTGTTATACCAAAGCTTGTGAGAAGAAAGAGTGTATGCATTTTTTTGAAATGATACGAAGCAGAAAAGTCTGCTTCGTTTTTTTGTAATGACAAATAATAAACAAAATGGGATAATATATATAACCTAGTACTAAGACTAGTAACTAAAAAAGGAGCGAGATGTGATGTTAAACATAGAGCAAATTAAAGAAATTATCCCGCATCGCTATCCATTTCTACTTGTTGATCAAGTTCTTGAAGTAGAAGAAGGAAAACGTGCGGTCGGTATTAAAAACGTATCTGCAAATGAAGAATACTTTAACGGTCATTTCCCTGACTACGCAGTAATGCCTGGTGTACTCATTGTAGAAGCATTAGCACAAGTTGGCGCAATTGCTGTTTTAAAGAAAGAAGAAAATCGCGGCCGTCTTGCCTTCTTTGCTGGCATTGATAACTGCCGCTTTAAAAGACAAGTACGCCCAGGTGATCAGCTTCGCTTAGAAGTAGAAATGACACGTGTACGCGGTCCGATTGGCAAAGGAAAAGCAGTTGCAACTGTAAATGGTGAAGTAGCATGTGAAGCGGAAATTACATTTGCGCTTGGAGATAAGAAAGAGTAAAACCGTCATAACGATGACGGTTTTTTATTTATCCCGCTATTCGTGGGCAGTAAGATCCCTACCTCAAGATTGAGAGGGAAGCAAAGAAGATAAGTGGGGGGATGAAGAAAACCCCCACTGCCGGAAGTTTCACTTTATTTAAATTTTTTTAAATTTAAACTATATTCAAAAATATCGTTGTTAATATAAGTAAAATATTGTATGATTTGGTATGCGATGTTTTCTTAGGAAGAAATTGTTGAGTAGCTTGCGATTTCTTATGCTAGGGAAATGCATATTTCGCTATTGTCACCTTAAGAATAGAAAGAACTTCTAGTATGTGCTGATGAAGGTTTCACTTTATATGAGGAGGATGTCGTATATGTTTTTTCGTAAACGTCTGCAATCGAAGCGGAAACTTATTGCATATGAAAAGCCGCAATCTGTTCTTGCTGAACAATATCGTAATATCCGAACAAATATACAATTTGCTTCTATTGATCAAAAGATTCGTTCTCTTGTCGTTACATCGGCAAATCAAGGAGAAGGAAAAACAACGACGGCTGCCAACCTTGCTATCGCTTTTGCACAGCAAGGAGAAAAAATATTACTTATAGACGCGGACTTACGAAAACCAGTTCTTCATCAACTATTTCGAGTTGATACTGTTTTTGGATTAACGAGTGTATTATCGAAACAACGAACGTTACAGGAGTGCATTGCAACAACAGATATAGAAAATGTACATTTGTTAGCATGCGGACCTATCCCGCCAAATCCAGCAGAATTATTAGGATCAACGATGATGGGTGAATTATTACAAGAAGCAAAGGGATATTATGACCTCATTCTGTTCGATACACCACCTGTTCTTGCCGTTACAGATGCTCAAATTATTGCAAATCAATGTGAAGGTACAATACTTGTACTACGCAGCGAAAAAACTGAAAAAGAGCAAGCGCTAAGAGCAAAAAATGTATTACACCATGCAAACACAACATTGCTCGGCGTTGTGCTTAATGCGAAACCTCAATCCGAACATACATATGGATATTAGTAATTAAAAGGCTCTGTTAAAGGATATTATTGATTTTTGAAGCCTTTCTGTGGTTTTGATATAAAATTGAAAACAAGGGAAACTAATCGATTTTAGTACAAGGGGGAGCAAATATGGCTATAAAATTAAAATCTGAGCGTCTATGTATAGAACCCTTTACCAAGAATGATGCATGTAGGATCAAAGAATTGGCTAATGACAAGGAATTAGCAGATATTCTTGGGCTTCCGTACCCATATGAATTGAAGTTCGCACAAGATTGGATTGATATTCAACCAGAACTTATAAGGCAAGGAGTCGAATACCCTTTAGGAATCATTTCTAAAGAATCAGGAGAAATTGTAGGTACGATTACTCTAAGAATTGATAAGGTTAACAATAGAGGGGAACTTGGCTATTGGATTGGTCAGGACTATTGGGGAAAAGGTTTTGCAACCGAAGCTGTAACCAGAATGATTAATTTTGGTTTTATCGAACTGGGTTTAAACAGAATTTGGGCATCTGCTATCTCCAGAAATAAATCATCAATAAGGGTGTTAGAGAAGTCTGGCTTACGCAAAGAAGGAACTTTGAGGCAGAATAGACTTTTATTAGATACATATGAAGATGTTGATGTTTATGGACTTTTAAAGACAGAATACAACGTTATAACTCGCAAATAAAATTGACAATGTGATGACAAAGGAAAGCCATTCAGAACTGGACTTCCCTTTGTATCTCTTAAAAATCAACATTGTAATTTAACAGAGCCAATCAAAAAGTAAGAAACCTAGGTGAAATCCATTGACTCCTAGGTTTTTTGTATATATAAATATTATAGATATATAAAATATACGATATTTTATTAGACGTTTATTGACAAATTCACGAGAGGATATTGTCAGATTTAATCGGATTTTGTAATATTAAATTAGGTTTGTTTAAAATTGCAAAATGGATACAAGTACCATGAGTAGACAATGACGTAAAGGTTTTTATAAAAATCTTATGTTTTTATAAAAATCTTATGTTTTTTTTATGTTATACTCTTTGTTATGTAAATTTATGAGAGCTGGAGGAGCTTATGGAAGAAACGGTTAGTTTAAAAGAGTTATTTCAAGTTTTACGAAAGCGCTTCGCGATGATCCTTTCTATTACATTTGGAGCAGCAATCATTAGTGCGATTGTGAGCTTTTTCTTTATGACACCAATCTATCAATCTTCAACGCAAATTCTTGTTAACCAAAAGAAACAAGAAGGAGCAGCGATTCAATTTAATGAAGTTCAGACGAATGTTCAATTGACCAATACATATAAGGTTATTATTAAAAGCCCTGTTATTTTAGATCAAGTGAAAGAGAAGCTAGGTTTACATATAACAACGCAAGAATTAAATGAAAAGATTGAAGTTGCTAATGAGAAAGATTCGCAAGTAGTAACGGTAACAACACAAGATAAAGATCCAAAAGTAGCACGTGATATCGCAAACGCAACAGCGGAAATATTTAAAGTTGAAGTTGCTAAAATTATGAGGGTAGATAACGTAACTGTTTTATCAAAAGCAGAAGTGGCAGAAAATCAATCTCCAATCAAGCCGCGTCCGATGATAAATGTTGCAATTGCGCTTGTCGTAGGATTAATGGCATCTGTTGGACTAGCATTCTTACTAGAATATTTAGACAACACTGTAAAGAAAGAAGAAGACGTAGAGAAATTACTAGGATTACCAGTCCTCGGTATCGTTGCACGTATGGATGAGGAAGAAGTAGGGAAGAAATCACGTGCAGCGTCAGCGAAGAAAGTGAGGGGACAAACAATTGGTTCTTAAAAATTTATTTCAGAAAAAGAAACATCATCGTCAACGTCGTCAATTAATTGCATACCATCAGCCAAAATCACCAATCTCTGAGCAATATCGCAACATTCGTACAAATATTGAATTTGCCTCAGTAGATATGAAAATTCATTCTTTAATGGTGACGTCTGCGAATCCAAGTGAAGGGAAAACGACGACAACATCAAATATTGCCGTTGTATTTGCCCAGCAAGGAAAGCGCGTATTACTTGTCGACGCAGACTTACGAAAACCAGCAACGCACCAAATGTTTCAAATTGAAAACATTTTTGGTTTAACAAATGTATTAACAGCTGGTGAACAATTAGAAAAATGCATTCAAAAAACAGCAGTAGATAAATTAGATTTTCTTCCATCTGGTCCGATTCCGCCAAATCCTGCAGAACTACTTGGATCAAATGCGATGAAAGAACTGCTTAGTCAAACTTTCAGCTTATATGATCTAGTAATCTTCGACTTGCCGCCAATCTTACCGGTAACGGACGCACAAATTATGGCGAGCCAATGTGATGCATCTGTACTTGTTGTACGTAGTGAACAAACAGAAAAAGAAGCAGCATTAAAAGCAAAAACATTATTAGAATCTGCAAAAGGTAAATTGCTAGGTGTTGTTCTGAACGATCGTGAACGTGAACAGAGCTTATATTATTACTACGGTGCAAACTAAAGAGACGTGCGCGCGGCGCACTTCTCTTTCATCTTGAAAAATATAAGAAGAAAGGGTGAGGACAATGATCGATTTACATTGTCATATTTTGCCTAGTATCGATGACGGGGCCGGGACGTTAACGGATAGTCTAGCAATGGCACAAAAAGCAGCGGCAGAAGGCATTCATACGATTGTTGCAACTCCGCATCATCAAAACGGCAAATATATTAATGAGCGCGCAGAGATTCTTTATCAAGTAAAACAATTAAATGAAGCGCTCCAAGAACATGATATTCCTCTAACTGTGTTACCAGGTCAAGAAGTTCGTTTATACGGGGATTTATTAGCAGATTATGAAGCTGGTAAAATTCTCACATTAAATGAAACCAATAAATATATATTAATTGAATTTCCATCCAATCACGTACCACGTTATGCTGAACAAATGTTATACGAATTACGAGTAAAGGGTATGATTCCGATTATTGTTCACCCCGAACGTAATGCCGAGTTAATCGAGCAGCCAGATAAGTTATATAACCTCGTAAATAAGGGAGCGTTAACACAAGTAACAGCAGGGAGTTTACTTGGAAACTTCGGTAAAAAAATTAAAAAATTCTCACTGCAACTCGTTGAACATAACTTAACACATATGATAGCATCGGATGCGCATAACACAACGACAAGAGCATTTCATTTACAAGCCGGATATGATGTAATTGAAAATGAATTTGGCACAAATACGCTTATTGATTTCAAAGAAAATCCTTATTTGTTAATAAGTGGTAAAAGTATCTATAAGGAAGATCCACAACAAATTCGTCGTAAAAAATTATTTGGTATTTTTTAAAGTAAACAATGGTGATGTCTCCTAACCATTATCAACGGAGGCACTCGGTTGTGCTGTGGGTAGAAATTTTATTTCAACCTACCTTAGACGCTTGTCGTCGGGAGCATGGCGTGAGGATGGGTTAGATGCCCAATATGATTTATAAAAACTCTAGCTATGGAGTTGTGTATAAGGACACTGTAGCTAGGGTTTTTATCGTTTTAATATTATTATAAATGGATATGAAAAAGAGTGTGGTTAGGGGGACTTATTTTGAAACAAGTAAAAAAAGCAATTATTCCAGCAGCCGGAATGGGTACAAGATTCTTACCAGCAACGAAGGCAATGCCGAAAGAAATGTTACCAATTGTCGATAAACCGACAATTCAATATATCGTTGAAGAAGCAATTGAATCTGGCATTGAAGACATCATTATCGTAACAGGAAAAGGAAAACGTGCAATTGAAGATCATTTCGATCATTCCTTTGAACTGGAAGAAAACTTATTAGCAAAAGGTAAATATGAAATTTTAGGAAAAGTACAGGAATCTTCAAAGATTAATATTCATTACATACGTCAAAAAGAACCGAAAGGATTAGGACACGCAGTATGGTGTGCCCGTAAATTTATCGGAAACGAACCATTTGCAGTATTACTTGGCGACGACATTGTGCAAGCGGAAACACCATGCTTACGTCAGTTAATAAATGAGTATGACGCAACAAGCGCTTCTGTCATTGGTGTTCAAACAGTACCAGAAAACGAAACACATCGCTACGGTATTATCGATCCAATTATGCCAAAGGGTCGCCGCTACCAAGTACGTCAATTTGTAGAAAAGCCAGCACAAGGAACAGCGCCATCTAACTTAGCAATTATGGGCCGTTATATTTTAACACCAGAAATCTTTATGTTCTTAGAAGATCAGCAAACAGGTGCGGGCGGAGAAATTCAATTAACAGATGCCATTGAACGTTTAAATGAAATTCAAAGAGTGTTTGCTTACGACTTTGAAGGAACACGCTATGATGTTGGAGAGAAATTTGGTTTTATTAAAACGACAATTGAAATGGCACTTCAGCATGATGAACTAAAAGAAGAATTGATGAAGTATATAAATGAATTGGTGCAGAAAGAGAATGTGCATGTATAAGGGAGGTAGATAAACTTGGAAAATCAAGGTGCGCTAAGTGAGTCTGTACAACAAAGTGCTACTGGAGTAAACAAACCTAGTATTGTGTATTTATTCTTAAAAAGAATAATAGATATTGTCGGTGGAGTTATAGGTTTGCTTATTTTTTCCCCTGTATTTATTCTTATTCCAATCTTATACATGCGAGGAGATAATAAAGGACCAGTATTCTTTAAACAAGTTCGCATAGGAAAAAACGGGAAGGTATTTCATATTTATAAATTTCGTTCGATGGTTGTAAATGCTGAACAAAAATTAAAACAGAATGAAGTATTATATAAAAAATATATAGACAACAATTATAAGCTTGAGCCAGAAGAAGATCCACGTATTACCAATCTCGGTCGCTTCTTAAGAAAAACAAGTCTCGATGAATTACCACAATTCATTAATGTGCTTAAGGGGGAAATGAGTTTAGTTGGCCCAAGACCAGTAGTGCAAGAAGAACTTAAAGAATACGGATCTAAGACATCAGATTTCTTATCTGTAAGTCCTGGGTTAACGGGTTATTGGCAAGTAAGTGGTAGGAGTAATGTAGGATATCCAGAACGGGTAGACTTAGAATTACATTATGTATATAATGCTTCTCTATTTTTTGATATAAAGATTCTATTTTTAACAGTAGTAAATGTGGTATTAAGAAAAGGGGCTTATTAAGTAGTTTTATTGGTTTAACACAGAAAGGATGTCAGATATGAACGAAAAAGTTTGTGTAGTAGGATTGGGTTACATTGGATTACCAACAGCTAGTTTATTAGCGACCAAAGGGTTTCAAGTATATGGAATAGATGTTAATACAGATGCTGTAGAAATGATTAATAGCGGAAAAGTACATATTTATGAACCAGATTTGGACATTATGGTAAAAGCCGCTGTACAAAGTGGGAATCTAAAGGCTGGAATAGAACCAGAAGTAGCTGATGTATTTATACTAGCTGTTCCGACACCTTTTAAAGATAATCATAAACCAGATTTAACATATGTCGAGCAAGCGACAAAAACAATAGCACCATATGTAAAACAAGGGGACCTAGTAATTTTAGAGTCTACAAGTCCAGTGGGAACGACAGAAAAAGTTACAAAATGGATTTTAGAAGAACGTGAAGACTTAACTATAACTGAAGAATTAAATTCAAATAAAGGTGTTTTCTACGTATCACACTGTCCTGAAAGAGTACTTCCAGGACATATTTTAAGGGAGTTAGTAGAAAACGATCGTATTATCGGTGGTATTAATTCTGAGTCTACAAAGAAAACGGTAAATTTTTATAAGAAATTTGTAAAAGGTAAAATACTTGAAACAAATGCTAGAACAGCGGAAATGGCAAAACTAACGGAAAACTCATTCAGAGATGTAAATATCGCATTTGCTAATGAGTTATCTATGATTTGTGATGAGCTAAATATTAATGTTTGGGAACTAATTAATTTAGCAAATCGACATCCACGTGTAAATATTCTACAACCAGGACCAGGAGTAGGGGGGCATTGTATCGCAGTTGATCCTTGGTTTATTGTAGATGCGGCACCAGAGCAAGCAAAACTTATTCATACAGCGAGAATAGTGAATGATTATAAACCAGGTTACGTAGTAGATAAAATACGTGAAAAAGCAGATAAATTTAAAAATCCTGTTATTGCTTGTTTAGGTTTAGCATTTAAGGCTAATATTGATGATTTGCGTGAGAGTCCGGCAGTTGAAATAGTAGAGTATTTAGCTAAGCAACAATTGGGGGAAATTATAGTTTCTGAACCGAACATCCAAAAATTACCTGATAAACTAAGCGAGTTAGGCATTGAACTAGATTCTATAGCATCTACTATATCTAAAGCGGATATTATTGTATTACTGGTAGACCATGACTCATTTAAGGATATTGATCGTTTAACATTAAATGAAAAAGTTGTTATTGATACAAGAGGAATTTGGAGATGAATCAAAAGAAATATTTTTTGATAGGGCCTTATCCCCCTCCTTTAGGGGGAGTAAGTGTCTATATTTACCGTTCTAAAAAAAGGTTAGAATCAATGGGGATTCAGGTTGAAGTAATAGATTTTTCGAGATTGTCTCTTTATGAGAAATTAAAATTTTTATTTATTACAAGCTTTTT
This sequence comes from Bacillus bruguierae, assembly GCF_037104725.1. Classification (NCBI taxonomy): domain Bacteria; kingdom Bacillati; phylum Bacillota; class Bacilli; order Caryophanales; family Bacillaceae; genus Bacillus; species Bacillus bruguierae. The sequence goes on from NZ_JBAWSX010000003.1 coordinate 136,593, forward strand.
ATCGCCTTCGCATCATACATTTCATTTAGACGGTTTTAAATTCCCTTTAATGCTAATGTTGATATTTAGGCCTTTTAAAGCTCAAATTATTTTACATCATCATTCAATAAGAAGATTAGATAATCTTGGGAAGATTCAAAGATGGATTGCTAGCCTATTCGTAAAAAAAATAGATGAATGTATTATGGTAGGGGAGCATTTGAAGGATGGCTATGTGAAAAACAATTTGCCATTACCAAAGAAGATAACTATACAATCTCCTTTCGTACCTCCTCCAATGGAAGATGAAGAAAGAATTATGAATACTTATTCATATGAAACGAAAGAGTTTATAACAAAAGCAAGGCCTCTTATGGTGGGGAATGCTTCTATAATTACATTTCATGATGGATTTGACTTATATGGTTTAGATATAAGTATTAAGATGGTTGCTAAGTTGAAAGAAAAATATGAAGATATTGGATTGGTTTTTGCAATTGCAAAAATCGGTGATGAGAATTACTTTAATGAAATGAAAGAAACAATAAAGTTAAGTGGGCTTGAAAATAATATTCACTTTATTACTGGACAAAAAGAATTATGGCCACTTTTTAAACATGCAGACTTAATGATACGTCCAACATATAGTGATGGATATGGGATTAGCATAGAAGAGGCTATATACTTAGGCTGTCCAGCAGTTGCAAGTGATGTATGTAAGAGACCAAAAGGGACTGTATTGTTTAAAAATAGAGATTTAGATGATTTTGCAGCTAAAGTAGATGATTGTATAAGTAAGATGAATGAGGCATTGAAGGAGAAAGTATAAAATGAATGATCGTTTAATAGCCCTTGGCAATAAAGTCCGTAATAGTTTGGTTCAACTAGGAAAGAAGGGTTTTTTTAGTTTATTACTTACTAAATTCTTGGTTCAGTTCTTAGGATTTGGAAGTATTATATTAGTTGCTAAATTTATCACTCCCGAAAGTATGGCACAAATCAGAAGTTTACAAACGTATTTAACACTAGCGGTCATACTTGGAACTTTTGGTCTAGATACAGCTATATTAAAATTTGGTGCAGAAAAGCGAGACGATAGCCAGAAAGATAAAATTCTTGCTTATTCCGTGCGAAATAGCTTGTTGTTTTCTACGCTATCTATTTTGCTATTTAATGTATTCTTAATTTTTATTTCTAAACAATATTCGATTCATTGGAGCATATATACTTTATGCGTACCTATATTAGCTTTAACAAATATATTAATGAATTATTTACTAGCTTTAAAAAGGGTTAATAAGATGGCAAGTATGCAAGCGATTATAAAAGTACAGAGTGCATTACTCATAATCGTTGGTACTTGGTTATTTGGTGTAAAAGGTTTTATTATTGCCACTGTTTTAGGGTTAGCTATTGGGTTATATCCTCTATTTAAAGAAGTAAAACCTGCTAAGAGACTAAATGACATGAGCATAGATATACCTAAGCAATTTTGGGGAATTGCTTTTTTTAGTTTTATGGCTAATTTTGTAAACAACATAGGGAACTATGCGGATATTATTATTATGGATAACTTTGTAACTGATCGTGTTGAAATGGGATACTATTCAATTGCTACGATATTCCTGTTAGGTGCTACTCAAATTACAGCCACGCTGCAAAGTATATACACACCTTACTTAACAGAAAAAAGTAATAACTATAAAGATTTAAAGAAAATGGCCTTTAATATTCAGAAAAAGGCAATATTTTTAAGTATATTTGCAGGATTAGCAGTATATATAGTTTCCCTAGTATTTGTTCCTCTCTTTTATGGGGATACATATAAAAGCACAATCACATACACTGGTATATTAATGATTAAATATGTATTGTATTCATCGTATGCGATTATGGGTGTCACGCTACTGGCATTAGGTAGAATGAAAGAAAATTTTTATGTAACTGCTGTTTCGGCACCTATTGCTTTAATAGTTAATTATGTGATTTCGCAAAATTTTGGTGTTATAGGAATTGCATGGGCGCAAATATTTAACGGTTTTATAATGTTATGTTTACAATATGCAATCGTATTTCGTGTGTTTAATAAATTAAAAAAACAATAATGGCACAAAAATCTTTCTTTGAATTGTTACAGAAATATATTATCCAAATAGGAGAAGAGTCTTTTTATGTCTTATTATGTGAAAAAAGTTAAGGAATTAACTCCTAAAGAAATAGTAGGTAAAATTACCAGAAAAATAAAGCAAAAAGTATTAAAAAGAACGGAGGCTTTAAAAGATAGTGGAGCTTCTACATACTCGCAAACATTAAATACATACGAGATAGAGCGTATATTATCAGATTCTATAGTACATGATTTTTCCAAAATGGAAATTTTACAAACTAAAGAGTTATCAACATTGTATTTGAACCATTCTTTTGATTTATTAGGATCTGGTTGGATAAATATAAAATATAATATGATTTGTAATGGTATAGAAGAATTCAAATATAAAGCACCTATAGTAGATGTCAGCGAGGATATTTCATGTCTTATTAATAAGAAAAATAAGCTATATAGTAAAAAGATAAGAAATATGATAACTAGCAACTATAGTCCAATTGACTGGCGTTTAGACTTCAAATCGGGTTACTGCTGGGATTCAAAGTTACACTATTCTCAAATTCGTTACGGTCAGGACTTAGGTGCAGACATTAAAGTTCCGTGGGAATTATCACGTATGCAACATTTAGTTCAATATGTATGGGCATATATGTTAGCTAATCAAGGAAAAGAAGATTTCAAAGAGCCAGAAATATATGTGGCTGAGTTTCAAGATGAAGTGTTAGATTTTATATCCATGAATCCACCCAAGTTTGGAGTGAACTGGGTTTGTGCAATGGATGTTGCAATTAGAGCCGCTAATTGGTTGTTAGTATATGATTTATTCAGAGCGCAAGGGGTAACGTTTACCGAAGAGTTCGAAAAAGTATTTAGTCTTTCTATATATGATCATGGGAAATTTATTTATAATCACTTAGAACGTAATGGTGAAGTGCGTAATAACCACTACTATTCTAATATTGTAGGTCTATTTTTTATTGCCGCATATCTTCCTATTACAGAGGAAACGAAGGAGTGGTTATGTTTTGCATTCCAAGAAAGTATTCAAGAAATGCATGCACAATTCTATGATGAAGGTGCAAATTTTGAACATTCCACTGCATATCATCGACTATCAGGAGAATTAGCACTATATGTTACCGCCTTAGGATATGCATTACCAGAACATAAAAAGAATATACTAAAGAATTATAATGTGGAGCAGCATAATATAATTTGTAAGAAAAAGGGTTTTAATCTTAATGCAAGTTGTTTTTGGAAAATAACAGATAGAAAAATTTTCCCTGATTGGTATATAGATAGATTAGAAAAAATCGCAGAATTTACTGTGGCTATAACGAAACCAAATAAGGAAATTATACAATTTGGTGATAATGATAGTGGGAGATTCTTTAAAGTACAACCGATATATCAGTTATTGTCTGTAAAAAAAGCAAAAGAAGTATATTTAAATTTACAAAATTATAGTGCGCGTGACGATGAAAATTATTGGGATGAAAATTTCTTAGATCACCGTTATTTAGTAGCCGGAATTAATGCTTTTTTTGAGAGAGACGATTTTGATCGGTATGTAGAGGTTCCTTCTATAGAGAATAAGATTATTAAAGGTCTAATAAAAGGGAATTTTAATAAAAAGGATAAAAATAATCAACAAGTAATGATTAATAATGTATTGATAAAGTCATTAAATAAAGAAGATGAGGAAAGAATACAGTCATTAAGAAAGCAATCACAATTTGTTGAATATGTATATCCATCAAATTCAAATTTAGTAGAAAATTTAAAAGTAGTTTCTTACCCTAATTTTGGAGTATACATTTACTCTTCAAAAAATCTGTATTTAGCTATTAAATGTGGACCTCTTGGAAGTAACGGGAAGGGTAGTCATGATCATAATGATCAACTTAGTCTTGAATTAGTAATTGATGGGAAAGAAATTATAAAAGATCCTGGAACATATCTATATACAGCAATTCCAGAGAAACGAAATGTATTTAGATCTACGAATGCTCACTTTACTATTCAAATTAATAACAAAGAGCAAAATGAATATTATCAAGGATTACCTGGGTTGTTTATGTTAAAAGAGAGCACAAAAAGTGAGTGTTTGGAGTTAAGTTCAATAAGATTTATGGGATGCCACAATGGTTTTGGTACGAAAGTATATAGGGTAATAGATATTATGAGTGATAGAATAGTTATCTCTGATTATGGATCTAACCAAAGAATTGCTCATTTTAATTATTATTCAAATGGTTATGGTAGAATAATTAAGTTAAAATAACGGAGGTAATATGAGAAGAATAGATGAATTAGATTCCTTAAGAGGGCTGGCAGCGGTTACAGTTATGTTGAGCCATTACTTTTTGATTTTCCCTGTTTTTTTATCTGCTGAAGGAAATAATATAGGAGTTAATCTACTTAAATATTCACCTCTACACATTCTTTGGGCTGGTCATGAAGCTGTTATTTTATTTTTTATATTAAGTGGTCTTGTATTAACAATTCCATTTATTAATAATGAGAAAACAAACTATGGAGAGTATGTATTAAAGAGAATTTTTAGAATATACATCCCTTATATAGTTGCTGTACTAGTAGCTATAATTGCTAGAACTTTATTTTATTCTGGACCAAAACAAGGATTAAGTGAATGGTTTAACGGTCTCTGGAACCATGGATTTGAGTATAAATTATTTTTTGAACATCTATTTTTTATAGGTAGTTTTAATAATGTTGCCTATGATCCAGTACTTTGGTCATTGATACATGAGATGAGAATTTCATTAGTTTTTCCTTTGATTGTGTATGTAGTGAAAAAATATAAGTGGAAAAAGAGTATTTGTATAGCAATAGTTTGTTCACTGATTGGCATAGTATTAACAAAACTATTAAATTCAAGACTAAACATTGATGTGGATTATTTTATGACATTACATTATACATCGATGTTTATTATCGGTTCAATATTAGCAATAAATTTAAATAAGATTTTACAAAATAAATTTATAATAAAGTTTAGATTCTATTTATTACTAATAGGAATATTGATTTATACATATAGATGGTGGTTTTTCCCTAAAAAAGTACCATTACATGTAGAAATAATTGGTGATTGGATGATCGTTTTTGGAGTGGTTTCATTAATTTGCGCACTTCTAACAGATCCTTTTTCAAGCATAATGAAATATCGCCCTTTACTCTTTTTAGGAAAAATATCGTATAGTTTATATCTTTATCACGCATTAGTGATGTTAATATTAGTACACTTAATGTATAACTACCTTAATATTTATGTTATCCTGTTTATTTCTATAATTGGCTCATTACTTGTAGCATCCTTAGCTCAGTATTTTATTGAAAGAAACGCAATGAAAATAGGGAAAAGTCTGAGTTTAAAAAAGTATAAATTAAAATATTTCAATCATGGTTAGGGTGATTAATTTGCAAGGCCATAATAATATTACAAACAAATTGGTCGTAAGGATTTTTATAATCTTAGCATCTTTTTTGGCTTTTTTAACGTTGGAGCCTTTTTTTGTATGGGGAAATAAATTAAAAGACATAGTAGGACTTGTTTATGGTTTCTATTTTCTTTTAATTATTACTAAATATAATGTTATTTCGAAACAAAATATAAAATTGGCATTTGGTACGATGTTTTTGTTATTGCTATACAGTTTTAGATATGAAGAGATATATAAAACTTTGTATAGTTTTTTATTTTTATGTACGGTATTAGTTCCTTTTGTATTACTGACACGTGAAATAAAGGTGAAGATATATGAATATTTTATTAAGATAGTAGCCATTTCATACATTCCTGCAATAATTGTAGCTTTTTTACTGTTAATAGGTATTGACTTGCATTGGGATAATTTAATTAGTTTTTCTAATAGTAAATCATATTATCGTCAATATTTATGGAGCGCGAATTATGCAGTATACTATGGTTTCTCAGAACAGTATTTCTTTTCGTATGGAGGAAGTATTGATAGAATATGTGCTATGTTTAATGAACCTGGTGTGGTAGGAACGGTAAGTGCTTTAATTTTAATCTCTAAAAGACTTAAGTTAAACAGATTATACGAAAAGATAATTCTTATAGCAGGAATTCTATCTTTATCCATGGCATTTTATGTGTTAATAGGCTTGTATCTTTTATTGAAGAGTAAAAAATATGCCTTTTTATTTATTATTGCATATATTCTTGTTTTCTCTCTTACACCAAAAGATTCCTATTTATATAATAGAATACTTTCTCGATTTGAAATTACTGAGAGTGGTGTAGCCGGAAATAATCGAACAAATGAAGGGTTTAATTATATATATAAAGACTTTAAAGCTGGGGGTATAAGAGAACATCTTTTTGGGATGGGAGAGAAGGAATATTTTAATAAAGCTTTAAATTACAAATCAGAAGCTTTATCATGGAAAACCTTCACTGTTATTAATGGTTACTTTTTATTAATATTACACTCGCTATTCTTTCTCTATATATGCCTTAAAGAAAAAAATAAAGCAGCGATGTTTTTTGCATTATTTTATTTTATGTCCATATACCAAAGACCTTTTGATTTCTCATTAGGATATTGGTTAATATTCTTTGGTGGGCTTCTACTTAGTTTAAATATTCAAACGAAAGAGGATAAAGTTAATAATATAGAGTTACCAAGGAGAAGTTTAAATGAAAAAGAAAGCATTGTTTGCAACTAGTAACTATTGGAATTCTCCGTTTCAAGTAGGGACACATCACATCGCTAAAGAATTAGTGAAAAAAGGATGGGAAATTGCGTATGTTTCAGCTCCTATCTCACCGATTCATAGAATATTTTCACCTACTAAGGAGTTTTATGATCGATATGAAGTGTATAAAAAGGGTGGAGAGATGCATGGAGATGGACAAGTTTGGTCGTATGTGCCGGGAGCATTATTAACACCTAATAATAAACCAATCTTAAGCAGTGAGTTTATATATAATAACTGGAATAAGCTTACTTACCCCAATATTAATAAATTAATAGAGTCCAAAGGGTTTAGAAAAGTGGATTTACTTTATTTCGATAATGGTCTTCAAAATTACTTGTTAGACTTTATTGATTGTAAAAAATCGGTTTTTAGAATGGCAGATAAAAACTCTGGTTTTTCTAATCATACGAACGCATTAGGGAATGCGGAAGCTAAGTTATCTCAAAGTGTAGATCGTGTTTTATATACGGCCCATACATTAGAAGAGCATGTAAATAGCTTAGGGCCTAAAGATACATTATATTTTCCAAATGGTGTTAATCTAGATCACTTCTTGCAAAAGCAGGAACAACCGATTGAATATAAATCAATTGATAAACCAATTGTTGTTTATGTAGGTGCTATAGAAGAATGGTTTGATTTTCATTTATTTAATGAAATGGCGAAAATGATGCCAGATATTGCGTTTGTAGTTATTGGACCTGATCAATTAGCGAAAGAACATATTGATGATCGTGAAAATGTTCATATTTTAGGTAGAAGAAGCTATGATCAACTGCCAGCTTATCTTCAACATGCTAATGTAGGGATTATACCGTTTAATGTTAAAGATTATGCACACTTATTGGACTATGTGAATCCTTTAAAGCTGTATGAATATATGGTTTGTGGAATTCCAGTTGTTAGTACAAAGTGGAAAGAGCTGGAGTATATAAATAGTCCAGCTAAATTAGCTGAAAACCTAGAGGGATTTGTGGAAGCAATCAGAGAAACGGTACAAGATACTGATAAAGAGAAATATATTAGTTTTGCTAAAAAACATAGCTGGACTAGTAGGGTGGATAATCTGCTAAAAGAAGTCTTAGAATAGGTGATTGATTGTGAAAAAAAAGGTGTTATTAATAACAGTTAGGGCAGATTATGGCGGGGGACCTGAACATGTATATCGCTTAATGAAGAATATGGATAATGATATAGAATTCTATGTCGCTTGTCCACACGAAGAACCATATTGGGATAAATATAAACAATTATTAGGTGAGGAGAAGTTAATAAAAATTCCTCATAGAAAGTTCGTTTTAAAATCCCATTTAGAAATATTGAAATTTATAAAGGACAATAATATCGATATTATTCATTCGCACGGTAAAGGCGCTGGTATTTACAGTCGCTTATTAAAGGTTCTTTCTCCTAAGAGAGTAAAAATAGTGCATACTTTTCATGGTATACACTTGGATTATAAAAATGTAATCAATAAAGTTTATATATTAATTGAACGAATTCTATCTCGCTTTACGAATGAGTTTATTTGTGTATCAGACGGGGAACAAGATAAGGTTAATACAGTAAAATTGGTACAAAGTAATAAACTGAATGTTATTGTGAACGGTGTAGAAATTCCCGAAGATAGAGTGATTAATGAAAATAAAACTTTAAAGGTTGTATCTGTTACAAGATTTGATAATCAGAAAAATTCTAAGCATTCTATAGAAATAATGGAAGAGTTAATTAAAAAGCCCGGTTTTGAGAATGCAACGTTAACTTTTATAGGACAAGGTTCTCAAATGAAGGAACTGCAAGAGTATGTAAATAAAAAAAATATAAATAATAACATTTTATTTTTCGGTCCAACTCAGTATGTAATAAAAGAAATGAAAAATCATAATATTTATTTGTCATCTGCTAAATGGGAAGGGATGCCATTAGCTGTGTTGGAAGCTATGTCATTAGGATTGCCAGCTGTCTTATCTAATGTAGTTGGTAATAGAGATATTGTGGATCACGGTAAAGAAGGATATTTATACGATTTAGAAGATGTAAATGGAGCGGTTGATGGAATTATTGAGCTGCACGAGAAAGAAAAGTGGATAAACATGTCAAATGGATCTAGGGAAAAGGTTGTTAATAAATATAGCGTGCAACAAATGGTAAAGTGTACAAAACAAATATATTTTAAGATTAGTGGTGTATCTAAATGAAAATAGCAATAGTACATGATTGGTTTGTGACATATGCAGGAGCTGAAAAAGTTGTAGAGCAAATGTTAGAAGTTTTTCCAGAAGCAGATTTATTTAGTGTTGTAGATCACTTAGGAGATAATAGAGAATTTATAAAGAATAAAGAAGTGAAAACTACTTTTATTCAAAAGTTACCTTTCTCGAAGAAGAAATATAGAAACTATCTACCTTTAATGCCTTTGGCAATTGAACAGTTAGACTTATCTAAATATGATGTTATTCTTTCTAGTTCCCATGCTGTAGCAAAAGGGGTTTTAACCGGACCAGATCAGTTGCATATCTCTTATGTTCATTCACCTATTCGTTATGCATGGGATTTACAACATCAATATTTAAAAGAAGCAAATTTAGAAAAAGGAATTAAGGGATTCATTACAAAGACTATCCTTCATAAAATAAGAAATTGGGATTACCGTACTGCCAATGGTGTTGATCATTTTGTAGGTAACTCTAAATTTATTGGACGCAGAATATGGAAAGTATACCGAAGAGAGTCAACAGTTATTTATCCGCCTGTTGATATTACTGCATTTACACTACATGAACAAAAGGAAGATTTTTATGTAACTGCATCCCGTATGGTTCCTTATAAAAAAATTGATTTAATTGTAGAAGCTTTTGCATCTATGCCAGATAAAAAATTAGTTGTAATTGGTGATGGACCTGATTTTGAAAAGGTAAAGTCTAAGGCAAAAGGGAATGTTGAACTTTTAGGATATCAATCTTTTGAGGTATTAAAAGATTATATGCAACGTGCAAAAGGTTTTGTATTTGCTGCGGAAGAAGATTTTGGTATTACACCAGTAGAGGCTCAAGCATGCGGAACACCTGTTATTGCTTATGGTAAGGGTGGAGCAATGGAAACTGTATTAGATTTAAGTCATGAAAAACCAACGGGATTGTTCTTTAAAGAACAAACTGTAGAAAGTATTGTAAAAGCAGTAGATGAATTTGAACGAAACTATGATCAGTTTAGTTCTTCTAATTGTAGAGAAAACTCTATTAGATTTTCTCCAGAGAGATTTAAAGAAGAGCTAAAAAATATGGTAGAAGAACGGTATAAGGAAAGATTTTCTAAGTGAAGGAAGCATATCCTTCACTCTTTTAATTTTTATGAAAAGAGGTAGAAGTATTATATGAAATTAATATTATTATCAGGTGGATCAGGGAAACGTTTATGGCCGTTATCTAATGATTCACGTTCAAAACAATTTTTAAAAGTTCTTAAGGCAGATAATGATGAGCTACAATCTATGGTTCAGAGGGTTTGGGGGCAATTAACAGCACTTAGATTGGAGAAAAATACTGTTATTGCAACAAGTAAATCTCAAGTAGATATGATTAATAGTCAATTAGGACAAAATGTACCGATTATTATTGAACCAGAACGTCGAGATACGTTTCCTGCTATTGCTTTAGCAGCTTCTTACTTATACTCAAAACAAAATGTGGACACAAATGAAATTATCGGGGTGTTGCCTGTAGATCCATATGTAGAGGATAATTTCTTCGAGAGACTATTGGATTTAGAGAAAGCATTACAATCTTCAGAAGCTGATTTGGCTTTAATGGGAGTTACTCCTACATATCCTTCTGAAAAGTATGGCTATATCGTTCCTAATGTAAAGGAAAGTCATTCGAGTTATATTCAAGTGAGTCATTTTAAAGAAAAGCCAAAACAAGAAGAGGCGATTCAACTTATTGAATTGGAAGCACTTTGGAATTGTGGTGTTTTTGCATTTAAATTAGACAAAATTATTTCGTTATTAGATCAAAAAGGATTTCCAGTTCAATATGATCAATTATTAAAACAATATAGTGATTTGCCTAAAATAAGCTTTGATTATGAAGTAGTTGAGAAAACAAAAGATATTATTGCTCTTCCTTATAATGGATCTTGGAAAGATCTTGGGACCTGGAATACACTTACTGAAGAAATGGGAACAAGTATGATTGGAAAAGGAAATATGAGTGAAGAATGTGAGAACAATCATATTATTAATGAATTAGATATTCCTGTCTCTGTATTAGGGCTTTCCAATATTATTATAGCAGCAAGTCCAGATGGTATTTTAGTTTCTGATAAGGAAGCAAGTCCACGAGTGAAAGAGTTAGTGGGAGATTGGGATCAACGTCCAATGTATGAAGAACGCCGTTGGGGCTGGTACCGTGTATTGGATTATACAAAATATGAAAATGGAAATGAAGTGTTAACAAAACGCATTGGCATTACAGCTGGGAAAAATTTAAGCTATCAATATCATAATAATCGTAGTGAAGTATGGACAGTTGTAAAAGGTGAAGGTGTGTTTGTGTTAAATGATAAATTTAAAGTTGTTCGTCCAGGTGATGTATTAGAAATTAAACCTGGTGAAAAGCATGCCATTAAAGCAGTAACAGATTTAGAATTTATTGAAGTACAATCAGGCAGTGAACTGATTGAAGAAGATATTGTTCGAGTTTATATGCAATGGGAAGAGATTGAAGAATTTTGTTATACAATAAAGTAAGTACAGAGGGATATGAAAAAACAGTGCTATTCTTATAGCACTGTTTTTTCAGGCTGTGGAGAAAGCCTTCTCCACGCCCTTTTTTGTATTCTTTTTTATTGCTTAGTTCATAAAATACTGTGAAACAACTTGCTTCAATTGTTCCTTATCCATTATTAATTGATCGTTATTATTCTTTAAAATATCATCATACATGGACTTCCACTGTCCGCTAATTTGATGATATTTTAATTGTTTTGTAGGATCAAAGTCTTTTGCAGCCATTCCCAAACTTAGCATATCTGCTGTCGTCATATTGGATGCGATTAAGAAGTTTGGAATCTGTTTAACAAATGCTGGCAGTTTCGTTACGTTTGAAGGCTGCAGTGTTTTCTTTGCGATTCCTACTAATGCTTCTTCCTGTAATCTTTGACGATCATACTCCCCGTTTTTAAGAGAATAGCGCTCATGTACAATTTCTGTTACCATTTTGCCATCCACTGAATGTGTGCCGGCATTTATTACTTTATTTTTATTTTCTGGGTACCAAGGATGTGTAAGTTTTACATCAAACGGTACATTCATTTCAATGCCACCAATTGCATCTACCATTCCTTGCAATCCTTGATAGTTTGTTTCTACGTAGTAGTTAATATTTACACCAGTTAATTCAGTAATAGCTTGTATTGCAGCTTCTATACCCTTTTGTTGCCCATCTGTCGCTTGCTTGATGTATTGTACGCTTGTCAATTTTGTATAGCCGTAGCCATCAAGATGTACGCGTGTATCACGAGGAATACTCATCGCGTGATATTCTTTTTTATTTAAATCTACATGAACAATCATCATGGAATCGGAGTGACCGACGTTTTGTCCTTTTCGCTCATCTGAACCGATTAATAAAATGTTAAAGACACCGTTTTGTACTTTTGTGTCCTGACTTGAATCTGTCTTTTTATTAGAGTTGGCATTTACCACAGGAACATTTTTGAAATGGTTCTCAGGCTGCAGTTGCTTGTAGGCATACACGCCTCCGCCTACAGCAAGGATGAGTATTACCAGAAAACTGATACCTATAACCTTCCATATTTTCTTTCTTTTTTTCATAGGAGCCTCCACTGTGTTCTATTTATCTATAAATAAATTGGTTGAATGCATACTAAATAATTCTACTATATAATGTAAGGTTTTTTCTACCTCATTTTCTTTTATTTTGAACTTGCGATATACGTGGATAAAAATGGGATTATTTGTATGTAATAGCTATAAACATTGAAGATTCAGCAAGAAAGGAAATTCTCGTGGAATAATAAAATCTGTTAGGCGTACAATAAGGAATGTTACTGGATAGTTCTATTACGTATAATTTCGAAAAATAACTGTAAAATTCTTTATTTTACGATAAATGTTGTTGATACCCTATTAATTAAAAGGAAAGAAGGAATAAAAGATGAAAAAGAAAATTTTATTCTGGATTCTGGGCATTATAGGTCTTCTCGTAGTTGCTGGAGGGGCTTATGCATATCATATTTATTCTAATGTATCAAATACATTAGATGCGGTTCATAAACCATTAGACCGTGATAAATCAGATAAGCGAGAACAAAAAGTAGATGTTGTAGATCAAAAGCCTATTTCGATTTTATTAATGGGTAGTGACCAACAAAAAGGTGAAGTTGGCCGTTCCGATTCTTTAATGTTATTTACGTTAAATCCAAAGACAAATTCGATGAAAATTGTAAGTATTCCACGTGATTCTTATACAGAAATCATTGGCAAAGGTAAGAAAGATAAAATTAATCATGCGTATGCATTTGGCGGAATTGATATGGCTGTGAAAACAGTGGAAAACTTTCTTGATGTTCCTGTTGACCATTATATTGAAGTGAATATGGCTGGATTCAAGGATATTGTAGATGCTGTTGGTGGTGTAGATGTTTACAATGATATGGACTTTACAATTGACGGGGTTCATTATGCAAAGGGAGATTTACATTTAAATGGTGATAAGGCTCTTTTATATACTCGTATGCGCTATGAAGATCCCCGCGGCGATTTCGGACGTCAAATGCGTCAACGTCAAGTAATTCAAGCTGTAATTAAAAAAGGAGCAAATGTTTCTTCACTTGCAAACTACGGTGATGTATTACAAGCAATTCAAAAGAATATAAAGACAAGCTTAACGCAAGATCAAATGTTTGATATTCAAAAGAATTATAAAGATTGTACGAAAAACAGTGAAGAAATTCAAATTCCTGGTGATGGTCACAAAGCTGAGGATGGTATTTGGTACTACTTTGTAACAGATCAAACTCGTAAAGATTTATCAAATAAGTTAAGAGAACATCTTGAGTTGCCTAAGAAATAATTTTCCATAAACCAACTACCCTTACAGCAGTTGGTTTATTTTTGTATGCTTTTATACTAATATATATGTTGTATTAGATGAACAGATGGGGTGAATGAATGAATAAAAAAGCATTCCTTGTGCTTTTTGTTTTTGTGTTGTTTGTTGCTTCTGTTGTGAGTGGTAAGTTGTATTGGAATAAGAAAGTTGCCAATGCAACGCAGCAAACGGCAGTAAGTACACAAAAGCAAAGTGCACAGACAGATAAGAAAAAAACGGAAACAAAAGGCTCTTTTAATGAAGCATATGCAAAGAATTTACCTAATGCGGTAAAGGAAAAGTTAAAGAAAGCAGCAGCTGATAAGAAAGCTGTGAACCTTGTGATTGTTGGGGATCAAGCTTCGGGGGCTGGTGCTTGGCCAGCGAAGGTGACTGCTAATTTAAAGCAAGCGTATGGTGAATCGCTTTGGAACGTTACTGTAAAAGAGTTTAAGGATGAGAGTACAGACGATTTAATTGCGAAGAAGCGTGATAAAGAAATTGCAGAAGCAAAGCCGGACGTGATTTTATTTGAACCGCCGTTTGTGACAGATAATAGTAAAATGGGTAACAGCAATTCTGTAGCGAATACGCAAAAGTTTGTACAAGCACTTCAAAGTAGCGTGAAGGATGCTACGATTATGATCCAACCGCCAAATCCAGTGTATAATGCAAAGAATTATCCGAAAGCTATTACTGCATTGAAGCAGTTTGCAGAGCAAAACGGTTATACATATATTAATCATTGGGAAGTATGGCCGGATCCAACGACGAAGAATATCTTGCCATATTTACAAGATGAGTTTGGCTTCCCAAGTGCAAAGGGTTATGAGCTTTGGGCGGAGTATGTGACGAATTATTTTGTTGCAAAATAATGATAGTTTAGCAGAATGATTATTGAATGTAATAGAGGGAATTGTCGTCAATATATAGTCGATAATTCCCTCTATTTTTATTTCTGCTGTTTGTTATACTATATAAATCACAAATAAGTTGCTGGTATCTGAAATACTTTAAACCCTGCATGTGGAAAGAAAAGGGTTTTTCAACTTGTATATATATGAATCCATTTCATTTTAATTTTTCGGGATATAGATTGCAGCTAGGGAGAAAGAAAGGAGCCTGCACTCGCTTTCTCCCTTTGTTTAAACTATGCATGTGGCAGGAAAAGGCCCTGACCGCTTCTATGCGCGGCCAGATGCTCTCGTCCCCCTTAAAAGAAAGGGGGTTTTATGTTGTTTATTCAGTTTATATATAGCTCTGAAAGGAGGAACTTCATGAAAATACTTGTAGTTGATGATGAAGCTAGCATTTGTAATTTAATTCGGATGCAGTTAGAGATGGAAGGCTATGAAGTACTTACAGCTGCAAATGGAAATGAGGCGCTGCAAAAGTGGGAAGAGAAGCCTGATGTGTTGATTTTAGATGTGATGCTTCCTGATATAGATGGTTATGAACTTCTTCGGCTGTTTCGTGAGAGGGATTGTGATATTCCCGTGTTAATGTTAACGGCGAAGAGTCAGATGAATGATAAGTTGCTTGGTTTGCAGCTCGGTGCTGATGATTATGTGACGAAGCCTTTTCATTATGCAGAGCTGCTGTTGCGTGTGAAAAATATGACGCGGCGTGTGCAGAAGAAGGAAACGATTCATCATGAAGTGATTCGGGCCGGTGAGTTTGTCATTTGTCCAAAGGAACGAAAGCTGAATGTGAATGGAGTAGAAATTCATTTGACGTACCGCGAGTTTAATTTATGTCAGCTGTTTGCGACAAATCCTCAGCGTGTCTTTATGAGAGATGAGTTGTTAGAGAAAGTATGGGGTTTTGAATATATTGGAAATACGAGAGCGGTTGATATTATGGTGCAGCGTCTACGGAAGAAGCTTGGAAGTAGCGGAGAGAGTATTAAAACGATTTATGGCGTTGGCTATAAGTTAGATTGTTAAAGGTGATTTGATGTCATTAAAACGAAATATGGTATTTGGTATAGTGGGATTATTGATCCCCATTTTGTTCCTTCTTTACATGGTAATTTATATTGTACTTGAAAAGAATATGTATCGTAATGCTGCAGGTTCGTTAGAGAAATTAAGTGTAGAAGCACAAATATACACAATGAATTATTTAGAGAAGGAGGCGGAAGTGGAGACACTAGGGCCAAATTCATTGTTAATTGCTTCTTATTTAGCAAAGCGGATGGATGTCCGTGTCCAGATGATTGGGAAGAACGGAGAAGTTGTGGCAGATACGCAAAAAGGGGCACTGCTTTATCGGAATGTTGATATTGAGCATTCACTGCAGGGAAAGAAGGCTTATGTTGTTGAAAATAGTGATCCAGCTCCGTTGTTATTGTTTTCAAGTCCAGTTTATTATGGGAATGAAGTTATTGGGGCAATCCGGTTTGTGGATGAACTGCGTGATGAGAAGGAAGTATTAATGAATGTAAGTTGGACATTTGTAGTGACATCTATTTGTTTAGTGGCAGGCGGAATTTTCTTTGCGATTCGTTTGGCGAAGTCGCTGCATAAGCCGATTGATCAATTGAGGCAAATGGCAAAACGTCTCGCAAATGGTGATTATAAAAATAAAATTGAGCTAACAGAGTATGTGGAGATTGCTCAGTTATCAGCTTCTTTTAATGCGATGGCTGATGCAATTGAGCTACATATGTCGCAATTACGGGAAGAGAAGGAGAAGCAAAAAGATTTCTTGGACCGTATTACGCATGAGTTAAAAACACCGCTTACTGCCATTATTGGTTATGTAGATTTAATTCCGAAGTTACAGCAAGAACAAGAGATAAAGGAAAGCCTTCATTATGTTTCGATAGAGAGTCAGCGTTTACTCTCTTTAGTGGAGGAGCTCTTGCAATCTTCGAAGTATGGAACGAGTACGTTTGAAGTTTCTCCGACGATCGTGGATATAAAGCAAATTGTGGATGAAGCTGTTTCGATTGTAAAGCCACGCTTGCAGCAATATGAGATCAAGGTTGTGAATGAATTATATTCTACATATGTTGTGGCGGATTTTGATAAGACGAAGCAGATTTTCTTAAATGTATTTGATAATACGATTAAATATAGTGATGCCTCGCAGATGAGAGTTAGCGCCGTTGTGAATGGACATGAAGTAAAGGTGTTAATTTATGATGATGGAATTGGAATGGATGAAGAGGTACTTGCAGAATGGAATCGTTCTTCTAAGGAGAAGGTGTTACCTTCTAGTTATGGGAATGGATACGGTTTGTTGATTTGTAAGGAGATTATGAATAAGCAAGGAGGGAGTATGCGTATCGAAAGCAGTGAGAATATGGGAACAATGATATATATGACATTTCTGTTGCCAAGGTATATGGAAGATATAAAAAATTTGAAAGCGATTAAATGATACATTTATGAAACATTTATGCAGTATTTTCGAAACAACGTTTTTTTATCTTGGAGGTAGGCAGAAATGAAAAGGCTATCATTTCAAGTTTTCTTGTTTGTCTGTTGTATGATGCTTTTTGTTCTTTTGTTTTATTTTATAGAAGAGCGGTTATATGGCCGCGTCACAATCGTAGATGACAAGCAAGCAGTTTTAAAAGGAGCAAATGAATCTGTTCCTACTGAAGTAAGAGTAAAGCATGAAAAGTGGGGAGAGCTCGTTGTCACAGACGAAGTTCGTCTGCATGCAATTATCTCATTTTTTGATCGAATTCGCATGGAAAAGAATCATGCAGATGCCTTAGAGAAAGTATTTACTGGAGAAATAACGTACTTGAACGGACATAAGCGTACGTTTGCAGTAGGTAATTTGTTTCAGTATGAGGCAGATGTGTACGGAAAGATTGGTACAGATCCAATGATCTCCGCGTTGCAAACGTATTTGTTAAGTTTATATTATACGCCTGAGAGAATTAGTGATTTCTTTGCGAATGCAAAGGAAGTGGTTGTGCGGCAAGGTGATGATGTGCGTGCTGCTGAGTTGGATTCGATACTTACGCGAATCCGGCAAGCGAAACAAATTACGGATTATGCAGAAATTCAAAATTTGCTGTATGCACAGAAAAAACCAATCGCTTATATAACCGCCTATCAAAATGGAAAACAAATCAAGAATAACCGTGAGGATATTCTTACAATCTCTGTATATGGAGATTATTTTGTTGTTCAATATCTCGGCGATAATAATGGAAATGTGATGTATATGAAAGGCTCCCTAGCATCGTTATTTGTAAAGGAGAATCATTCATGAAAAAGATAGCCTTTTTCTTCTTTTTGCTAGTAATTGGAGGAGCGATGTCTAGTTGCTCTCGAGACACTACCACTATTAAATATGATAAGAGCGGTCTTCCAATCTTAAAAGACCGTCATCTCGTTGCTTATGTAGCAGCCCGTGAAGAGATTGGTGAGGCCTTGTTATCGTCTTTTTGCAGGGAGCGCGGGTGTACGTATGAATTTATTCGTCTTTCTACAGAGGAGATGTTAAGAAGAGTAGAAGCGGAAGCCGATAATCCAAAAGCAGATGTCATTATTGGGGGCACAGTCGATGCTCATCAAACGATGAAGCGAAAGAACATTTCGGTTCCTGTCACAAGTCAGCATGCCAATAACATTTCAAAAGCCGTAAAGGATCAGGATGGCTATTGGTATGGCTATGAAGTAGAGCAGCTTGCGATCGCTATTAATAAGGAGCGATGGAAACAGGAAATGGAACCGCTTGGACTTTCTTATCCGTCAGAGTGGAAAGATTTATTACATCCTGCTTATACTGGGAAGATCGTCATGCCTGATCCGAATGTATCAGGAACAGCGTATACGTTGTTTCAATCACTACTGGATACGTTTGGAGAAAAAGAAGCAAATAATTTTGCGCTCGGACTTGCCAAACAAGTTGCAAAGGTAACGGTTAACGGCTATATGCCTGCGGAATATGTTGCGAGCGGCGAAGCGATCATCGGCATTAATTTCTTAGGAGACCAGCGTATGTTGCAAAAGCAAGGCTTTCCAATTGTAAGTAAGGTACCGAAGCAAACAGGGTTATCTGTTAATGCGATTTCTAAAATAGAACATGCACCGAGTGGTATTATAGCGGATTTATTTATTGATTATTGTTTATCAGAAGAAGCGGGGCATATTTTAGAAAAGGTTTCGTTTGGCGTACCAACGATGCTTACAGAACGGCAGCAAGAAGTGCAAGGTCAGCCAGTTGGAAACATGAATCAGTCAGTATCAGATAGTGGAATGATCGAGTTATGGAATAGACAACGTCTCTCTCAAAAGTGAAAAAAGGAGAAGAGATGATATGTTGAATTGGCTTAAGCCTGCACCAGCAATCGATCGTTTGCCAGCGAATATGATTGACAAAGTATACAAACTACTACGTCTTCGTGTGTTACTGGGAATTTCGGTTGGGTATGCAGCGTATTATTTAGTTCGCAGTAACTTTACGTTATCTAGTACGTATTTAATAAAAGAATATGGTTTTACTACAACGGAATATGGTTTATTAGGTTCCGTTACGGCGATTGTGTATGGATTAAGTAAGTTCTTTATGGGAAATTTATCAGATAAAGCGTATGCGCAGCGTTTTATTGCGGTTGGTTTATTCATATCAGCAATTATAAATATTTGTTTCGGTTTTGCATCTTCATTTGGAATGATTTTAACATTATTAGTTTTCAATAATATTTTCCAAGGAATGGGGGCACCGCCTTGTAGTACTGTAATGACAAAGTGGTTCTCGAAGAAAGAGCGCGGTACAAAAACAGGACTTTGGAATATTTCACATAATATTGGTGCGATGCTTGTACCACCGCTTGTTGGAATTGGTGTTGGTATTTTCGGTGAAAGTCATTGGCAAGCCGGCGTGTTTATCTTCCCGGCGATCATTGCAATGGTCATTTCAATTCTTATGTGGATAAATGCGAAGGATACACCAGAATCTGCCGGTCTTCCACCAATTGATGAATATCGTAATGATTATGAAGATCTTGAGAAAGCAGACAATGCCAACAAAATGTCACCAAAAGAAATTTTGATGAAATATGTAGTGAAAAACAAATTCATTTGGTATTTATGCATTGCGAACGCATTTGTATATTTAATTCGTTTCGGTGTTATTAACTGGGTACCAATTTATTTAACAACAGTTAAAGGATTTACAAAAACAGAGGCGCATGCAGCGTATTCCATTTTTGAATTTATGGCAATTCCAAGTTCATTAATCGTAGGTCTGTTAAGTGACAAGTTATTTAAAGGAAAACGTATGCCACTATGTGTGTTTAGTATGGTTGGTGTTGTTATCGGAACGCTAGTATACTGGCAAGCGTCGAATATACTTGTTGTAAGTGCGGCAGTTTCGATTATTGGTTGCTTAATTTACGTACCACAATTTTTAATTGGTTTAAGTGCAATGGAGTTAGTACCAAAATTCGCAGTAGGTACAACAGTTGGTATGTGCGGCTTGTTCGGTTATTTAGGAGGAAGCTTAGTTGCAAACGCAGCGATTGGTGTTATCGTTGATCGTTCTGGTTGGGACGGCTGTTTCATTCTATTATTAGCAGGCGGTATTTTATCTACTGTATTCTTATTCATCGTTCAATTTGGTCATGAGAGAAAAGAGTCTAAGAAGCAAATTGCTTAATGATTTAGGAGAGGAGAATCTATCAATGGATAGATTCTCTTTTTTAATTAAACGTTTGTTTAAAGGAAATACTACTTTTTTCGGTCATATGTAAGTCGTTTTTGTTCTGTGAAATATAGAAAAAATTACAATTCATTCACAATATCTTAACCTTCAATTGTTAAAATTAGGTAATTAACAATATAGAAGGTGAGATGTTGATATGCAAATGTTTACTACTGAAGTGGAAAGAATTTACCGTTGTACGGCAATTGTTGTAACAGGTGAGAATATGTATGAATTTAGACTGCGCAGTACAGAAATGGGGGTTGTAGTTCACTTGTTGGATGAAGAGAAAGAAGAATGGTCACCGTTATGTATCGAAACATTTATAGATGTTTCAGGATCTGCTTTTCCTGATGAAGAATCGAAGGAACGATTTCGAGTAGAATGTAATAGTGAAACGGGTTGGATTTTACAAATGTACGGTGAGGATTTTGGAAATGAGCATCAACGCCCAATGACACCTGGCGAACTCAAGGCGTTTGAATTTGTGAATGAAAATATACCAGATGAGATAGTGATTGCACCGAAACAAGCGATTATGTGGCAATAAGAGAATGAAATATAAACTGAAAAAACGACATCAGTATTTTAGGCGGGCAAGAGCATCTGACCATGTGTAGAAGCGGTCAGGGCCTGTTTCTGCCACATGAAAGGGTTAAAACAGTGCAGGTCATGTTTTGCTTTGCATAGTAGCAATTTATATGTTGAAAAGTCAAAATGGATTTGTTCATATAATTAGAAAAGGGCGTAGTTTAAGGCCCTTTTTTTGTTTCGAATAACTGGGGTTCTAAAAGTGGATAAATCATTTTTCTTA
The DNA here is from genome assembly GCF_037104725.1 of Bacillus bruguierae. NCBI lineage: Bacteria > Bacillati > Bacillota > Bacilli > Caryophanales > Bacillaceae > Bacillus > Bacillus bruguierae. Next base: position 158,026 of record NZ_JBAWSX010000003.1, read on the forward strand.
ATCAAACGTTTGTTTAAGAAAAATATGCATATATGCATATTAGTGAGTATTGAATTTTAAAACATGCCATTGTTTGATACAATTTATAATATATAAACTATGCAATGTAAATGCAAGAAATGTCGGATGTTTGTTGAGATATTTTGGAAAAGTTTGTATAATTTAATTATATTAACGATTTAAGTAAAAGGAGAGAGACAATGTTACCAAATACGGTTCGTACTCCGAATAAAAAGAAAAAATGGATTATCATTGGAGTTATTGCTCTTATTATTATCGTAGCTGCTGCAAATATTTTTATGATGCAGAGTAAGAAAAAAGGGAGCACAGAAGATGTGAAGTTTAGGGAAGTAACAGAACGTCAGCTCAATAATACAAAACTTGTTTCCGGTCAAGTGAAACCAGGGAATATTGAGAGTTTCTATGCGGATGCGACTAAAGGAAAAGTAAAAGATATTGCTGTAAAAGAAGGACAAGAAGTGAACAAAGGGGACAAGTTGTTCTCTTATGATAATGAAGAAATTAATTTGCAAGTAAAGCAAGCAGAAATAGAACAAAAAATGACTTCTATGCGCTATGATCAAGGGAAGAAAAAAATAGATTCATTGAAACAAGATATTAAAAAAGCGAAGGATAGCGGAGCGACGAAAGAGATGATCGATCCGTTAGAATCCCAATTAAATGAATTGGAAATGCAACAAAAAACAGCTGACCTTGAAAAAGAAAAAGTGAATCTTCATATAGAAGAATTAAAGAAAAAGCAAGGTGAGCTTACGGTTTACAGTAATTTTTCCGGTGTTGTGCAAAAGTTTGATAAAGATGCTTCGCAAGGTTCTACGCCAGTAATGGGTGGACAAGGGAAAGCATTTTTACAAATCGCCTCTAAAGATCCATTCCAAATTCAAGGTACATTAACTGAACTACAAAAATCACAAATCCAAAAAGATCAAACGATTACAGTGACGGCAAAGGCAGCGCCGAAGAAGAAGTGGACTGGGAAAGTTACAGAGGTAAGTGAATATCCGACAAGTGCGGAGGCAAATATACAAGCTCCAGCAGGCGGAGAAGCAGGACAAAATATGTCTTATTATACATATAAAGCATCACTAGATTCCCAAGATGGATTATCACCAGGATATCATGTATCTATTCAAGTAAACGTAGAGAATAGGAAAATGGTTGCTGTTCCTCATAAAAGCATTGTAGAGGAAAAAGGTGAATCATTTGTGTATGTAGAGGATAAAGGAAAGCTTCGCAAGCAAATTGTGAAGAAAGGTTCAAGCGATGGAGATTGGGTTGAAGTAGCTGAAGGCGTAACAGTAGGACAAAAGGTGGTTGAAAATCCTTCCGATAAAGTGTTTGACGGAATGGAAGTGAAGAAAAAATGATTACCTTAAGCAATATTCATAAAACGTATTATCAAGGGAGTTTAGCTGTACCAATTTTACATGGTATTAGTTTAAAGATTGATAACGGTGAGTTTGTTTCGATTATGGGACCGTCTGGATCGGGGAAATCAACGCTTATGAATATTATTGGTTGTCTCGATCGGCCAACAGAAGGGGAATATATGCTGAATGATGTAAATATTTTAACGGCAGATGAGTCCAAATTGGCACTCATTCGAAATGAATACATCGGTTTTGTGTTCCAGCATTTTAATTTACTGCCTCGTCTTTCAGCGGTGGAGAATGTAGAGCTTCCGCTTGTTTACGGCGGTATAAAGAAAGCAGAGCGCCGCGAGCGGGCATTAGAGGCATTAGGGAAGGTAGGACTCGCGGATCGCGTACATCACTTGCCAAATGAATTATCAGGTGGACAAAAGCAACGCGTCGCAATTGCACGTGCGATTGCAAATAATCCAACGTTTATTATGGCTGATGAACCAACAGGTGCACTTGATACGAGGTCAGGTGAACAAGTTATGAATATTTTCACCCAGCTGAACAAAGAAGGTACAACGATTGTAATGGTTACGCATGAGGAGGAAGTAGCAGCGTATTCATCTCGCCGCATTGTGCTCAGAGATGGGAAAATTACAGAAGATAGAAGGTGTGCGGTATGAGTTTACTAGATAGTATTAAAATTGCTCTTTCTTCTATTCTAGCTCATAAGTTGCGCTCCGCACTGACAATGCTTGGGATTATTATCGGTGTTGGCTCTATTATTACTGTCGTTGCGATTGGGCAAGGCGGAGAAGCAATGCTGAAGTCCCAATTTGCAGGTATGGGTAATAATGTTATTCCAATTCAGTTTCATACGGATATCGATGATCCATTTACGCAGGGACTAGGAGAACGTCCTGCATTAACAGATGAAGATATTTTTGCACTGAAACAATTGCCAGAAATTAATCATGTTGTTACGACAAATGCGGGTATGGAACCACTCGATATTAATGATAAAAAGGACATGACTAATATTATTGGACTTGATAGTGAATATTTTGCGGTGAATAAAATCAAATTGGTTGAAGGCCGCTCTTTAAATGAATCGGATGTTGAGCGTGGTAATAACGTTGCGATAATTAGTACGAAAGCAAAGGATACTTTTTATCCGAAAGAAAATCCTGTTGGAAAAATTATCGAGTTAAAAGGCCAGCCATTGCAAATTATCGGGGTGTATAAATCTGATAATGAATTTATGGGCATGGGGATATCGGAAATGTTAATTCCAATTTCTCTTTGGCCAACACTATATGGGAAAAGTGAAATTCAAAATATTTCGGTGCAAGTGAAAAATGTTGATCAAATGGAAGCGGCAGGGAAAAAAGCTGTTGGCGTTTTAAACGATCGAAAACCAAATGATGTTCCGGGGAAGTATGAAGTTCTCGACCTTGAGAAAATGCAAGCAAGCATTTCAAAGGTAACGAGTATTATGACGATGATTATCGGTGGTATTGCGGGTATTTCCCTTGTCGTTGGCGGCATCGGCGTTATGAATATTATGCTCGTATCTGTTACGGAACGTACGCGTGAAATTGGTGTTCGTAAAGCGCTCGGTGCAACGCGCGGGAAAATCTTGCTTCAATTCTTAATCGAGGCCGTGATGTTAACACTTCTTGGTGGCTTGATTGGAATTGGCCTTGGATACGGAGGCGCATATATCGTTTCTACCTTTGCGAAATGGCCACCGCTCGTTTCATGGGAAGTTGTGCTTGGCGGCGTCCTATTCTCGATGACGCTCGGCATTATTTTCGGACTAATTCCAGCGAACAAAGCAGCGAAATTAGATCCAATCGAAGCATTGCGCTATGAATAAAGTGAAACTTCTCTCAGTGGTGGGCTTTATTCCCTGCTGAGAGAAAGCCCACCCAATCGGGCTTTTACGGGCAGTTTTCTTCCCTGCTCTTATCCAGCCTTTACTGTCCACGAATAGCGGGATAACACCCAGTTCTTGTGGGTGGTGAATCCCTGTTTGAAAAAGTGGGGATTCACCACCCGTTAGAACGGGTATAAAATAAAGGAGGTTTTACATATGGAAGCGAACGTAAACACGCAGAAGGTAAGCGGAGAGAAGCCCTCATTATTTGGAATGATTACCTCACCTAGCTTGCAGTTTCAGAAAATGAGAAGTAATGCACCGGTGTGGGGCGCGTTTTTCTTAATGGTTGTATTAGGCGGTATTATGGGAGCTATTGGTACATATTTATATTCTATGGACCCTGCAATTGTCGCGAAAAATAAAGAGCTTGGCGTAGAAGTGCCTATGGCAGTTACATTAGGTAGTGGATTTGTATTTGCAGCAATTATTTTTATGTTCACATTCTTTATTAGTGCAGCTCTGTATAAAGTACTTATGATGTTTATGGGCAATGATACGTCTTATAAAAAGTTATTAGCGATTATTGTTTATTCTAGTATTATTACAGTTCTTGGTGGCATTATTAATATGGTATTAGCATGGATTTTTGGCGGAAATGGTCAAGAAATGTATACAGGATTAGGAATGCTATTTGCTTCTACTGGCGGTGTTGTACATGGCATTGCAAAGGCATTTGAAGTTTTTGCGATTTGGGGATTATTTGTAACGGGATTAGGACTGCACATTACAGCAGGTTTAAGCAAGAAACAAGCGACAATTCTTGTTGTAGTTTTCTTTATCATATCATTGGCATTTGGCGCAATTGGTGGCTTTCTTGGTGGCTTAGTCCCAAAAATGTAATATAAGATCATGTTTATCAAAACGGCTCATATAGGGCCGTTTTATTCGTAGAAGTGTCCTTTTGTTTATAGGAAAGCCCTTTTATTCTTATGGGCGGTTCGTGTGCAAAAAGAACGGCTCATAAAAATGGAATGTACAATAAAAGAGGAGATTTGTATATGAAATCGAATGTAGATGTACAAAAAGTAGGGGGAGAAAAACCATCTTTATTTGGAATGATTACATCCCCGGGTTTGCAGTTTGAAAGAATGAAAACAAATGGCTCGGTGTGGGGTGCGCTTATTATCTTAGCTGTGCTTGGTGGAATGGTATCGATTATTAACAATTATATAAACTTCAATTCACCTCAATTACAAGCGGTGATGGAGAACGAACAAGCTGCAATGTTTAAAAATATCACAATTGGGATTTCATTTTTTACTGGTATGCTTGGAGTGGCAGCGGGATTCATGTTTACAGCTGCAGTTTATAAAGTTATTATGATGGTTATGGGCAATGATACACCTTATCAGAAATTGTTATCTATCACAGTGTATACAGGTTTAATTACATGTATTGGTTTGTTAATAAATGGTGTATTAGCAATTGTATTCGGCGAGGACGGTACTGTGAAATATACAAGCTTGGGACCTTTATTTGAAAAGGGTACAGTGGCTTTTGGAATCGGAAGTACAATTGACATTTTCTTAATTTGGGTTCTCGTTGTAACGGGATTAGGACTGCACATTACAGCGGGCTTAAGTAAGAAGCAAGCAACAATTTTTGTTGTAGTTTTCTTTATCATATCATTGGCATTTAGTGCAGCTGTTGGCTTAGTTAGTGGCTTATTCCCAAAGGCATAATATAAGATCATGTTTATCGAAACGGCTCATGTAGAGCCGTTTTTTTGTTGTACATTGGCGAGGAACCTTTCTATGGTATCGAAGCGCCTATATAAATCGGTTTTAATTTTCCGACATATAAGTTACTGCTATGCAGACTGCCAAACGACCTGTACTCGTTTGCTCCCTTAGCTTTAAAACATCGCATGTGGCAGGAAAGGGCCCTGACCGCTCCTATGTACGGCCAGTTGCTCTCGTCCGCCCCTAAAAAGAAAGAGGTTTTTATGTCGGGTTTTTAATTTGGATATATATATACGGAGAGTTTCTGCTAATATATTGGCGTCGAAAATAAATTTGTTATGGAATTTCACATAAGACTAGCAGAATTTTAAATACTGCATAGGTAAATTTGGAATTCTGTTAGTCTGTCATGAAATGCAGTGCAGTGAAGGGGATATCATTTTCTTATAAGGTAAAGATACCGCGGAATAACAAAGAGGTATACCTTTTAGAAGTGGGTCAAATGTGAAGCCAGTTACCTTTACGGAAACCGTAGCGCTGTATGAGAAGATGATTAAAAATCAAATAAAGAAACTGTGTATTTACCGGGATTATGAAGAGTATTATCAATGCGGGCTCATTGCACTTTGGCGGGCGTATGATAAATATGATGAGAAGAAGGGAAGTTTTCCGGCATATGCGCTTGTGACGGTGCGCGGTTATTTGTTAGCACAGTTAAAGAAGGAGCGTCGTTTTCAAGACCGTGAGACTTGTACGGAGCAGTATATTTTAGAAAGTATAAGTGGTGAAGAGAAGCGGACGGAGGTGTTTGAGTATATGAGTATGCTAGAGGAGAATGAGCGGTTTGTCTTATTTGAGCATTTCTACGGCGGAAAGAAAATGCACGAGATTGCAGATGAGTTAGGTATGACCTATCATCAAGCACGCTGGATATATAGACAAGCACTGAAAAAAATACGGGCGCATGCAGTGGAGAAATGATAGAAAAAAGAGGCGATATCGTATGATGCTGCCTCCCTTTTCTATATGTATGCAGAGTTTATTTTGCTTTAACAGAAAGTAACATTAAAGAGGAGGAAAAAAACGTTCTGCTGGCAGGAGTTTCATTTTATCTAGAAGATTGAGTTTTGCTAAAATATGACCAGCTTTTATCCACTGCTTCTCCATTTGATTGGGACTAATAGGGAAAATTTGATTTTTACCGTTACGAAAGTGTATGTTTGTGTGGCGTGAATCATGACGTTCAAGTCTCTCTATGTGAGCATAAAATATCCAGGAGCATGGCCAAGATGAAGGTGACTTTGTAGGAATGGCGCAAATGTAGTGTTGGTGGTCAATAGGGATTGGGATGTTTTGTTTAAAGTGGCAACATTCTTGAATGGCTAATCGTTTTCCTTCATAAGTAGAGTAGTTTCGCATAATGCAACTTTCACGAATGAGTTGTAACGGTGTTTTCACTGAAAAGATGATTCTTTGCGTTTCCAAAATTTTTGTTTGATAAACAGGATGAGCGTACGCCTCAAGTGCCATCGTTTGCGCTGAAATTTCATACCAATCAACTAAGTAAGTCAATGAAAAAGCCTCCTTGTATTGTAATAGATTACATTTTCTATTATAAAAATAAAACATAAAAATAACTTAAAGAATTTGTAAATTAATGTTAAAAAATGTATTTATTTACTGTTTATTCCCGATATTTGTGGGAGGGATACCCGGCTAGAAATTTGTAACTATTTAGGTTGTCTAATTTGCAATGCGATTCCATATATATGAAAATGGAAAGGATAGGCGGTGAGGAAATATGAAATGGAAATATGTGCTTCTCGCTTTGGTTCTCGTGTTTTTCGTATATTTAGCAAATAGTAACCCGAGTAAAGGAGAATATACAGACTGGGCAGCAAAGCAATTTATGACACGGAATGATATTCATAAGAAGTTGACGGAAGTTGAGCAAGAAGATAAAGAAGGGATTCTTGGTGAGTTAGCTACAATTGGAAAGAAATTAGCGAAGAACTATGTAGAGCCGCAAGTTGGTTTATTAATTGATCACTATACGGAGCGCAATGACTATATTTTCTTCTCGACATATACAACAGAGTTTAAGATAGGGAAAGAAAATTATAAATATGTTTCAGTTGGTATATCACATATCTTTATACCAGTTGAAATGCCAAAAAAGAAAGAGGAGTAGCCCATGGGTTACTCTTCTTTCTTTTTTGCTTATATGTTAATTTTTACCTCAGAAACGCTCTTCTGGATAATGCGTGCGCCTTTTTTGCGAGCATGCTGCCCAAGTGTTAGAAAAATACCAGTCGATATAATTGTGTCCATGACGCTAGTTACTGTTTGTTCGTTTACAGGTGTAACAGGATTTTCGATTGAGAAAGTTGTTGTTTTACCATCGTCTTTTAAGAAAACGAGTTCGAGTACTTCCATTTGTTATCCCCTCCTTTTGTTATAGGTTAGATACGTCAGTTGTGCTGACAAGCTGAACTGCGTCAAGCTTGTGCTGTTGTAGTGAAGCAATTGCAGCTGCAACTTCGTGTACTTTGCTTAAGTCTGCATCTGGTTTAACATTTTTAAATTGTTTGTTTTTCATGATAGCTTTTCCATTTTTGTCTGAACCACCGTTTAGGACAAGGCGTAAGCTCATATCGGATACAGTTGTTTGAATCGCCATGTTTTTCACCCCCTTTTCGTCATATATATAGGTGATAAGGTCACATTTTTGGCGTGAATTTTTTTCTTTTTTTTGATACGCTTAAAGGAAATAAAGTAAGGAGCTTTAAACATGAATCGTAAGTGGTTATTTTGGATTCCCGTTTTAGTATGGATGGGAGTCATTTTTTATTCATCATCTCAGCCATATCAAGAGCAAGATATGCGTCCAGATATTATGAAATATGTGAATGCGGAGTTTGTGAAAGAGCATTTTTCATGGGTATCCATTGATTACGGGGGAGGGACTCCTATTAGCATTGTGAACAAAGGGGTCGATGGTTTTATTGAATTTTTTATTCGTAAAGGTGCTCATTTTACTGTGTTCGGTATTCTTGGTGCACTGTCATATTTCGCGTTATTGCGGTGCGGGTTTAAGCGAAAGCAAGTTTTTTGGTTGTCGCTACTTCTCGTTGCTATGTATGCGAGTATGGATGAGATTCATCAATCCTTCACAGGTGACCGTACACCGATGTGGCAAGATTCTGTATTAGATACGTGCGGTGGCATCACAGGTATCTTAATAAGTCGTTTTGTTTGGAAAAGAAAAAGGAGCTGAAAAATAGCTCCTTTTTTATATATCGGCGTTTCGACACAATATAAAGACCCTCAGGCAACGTGCGGCGCGACTACTTATACTCCTAATAGTTCTTTCAGCTCGTTTGTTGATAGTTCTGTAATCCAGTTTTCACTTGTAATAATCGCATTATTGAGCGATTGTTTTCGCTCGAGCATTTCATCAATTTTTTCCTCAAGTGTTCCTGTTGTAATGAGTTTATGCACATGGACAAAGCGTTTTTGACCGATGCGATAAGCGCGGTCTGTCGCTTGGTTTTCAACGGCAGGATTCCACCAGCGGTCGTAATGAATAACATGGTTGGCTGCGGTTAAGTTAAGTCCTGTTCCGCCCGCTTTTAAAGAGAGCAGAAAAATGCCGTGTTGTCCATTTTGAAACTGTTCAATCATTTTATCGCGTTCTTTTTTCGGTACACTTCCATTTAAGAAGATGACGCGCTCTCCAAAATGTTCTTCTAGCAATGTTTGCAGCATATTTCCCATTCGAATATACTGCGTGAAAATGAGGCAGCTTTCATGCTGATCACGTATGTTTTCAACGAGTTCTAATAATGTTTCTATTTTCATGGAACGCTTAATTAAGTTTGCGGGTAGCTCTTCTTTTAAATAGAGAGCAGGATGGTTACAAATTTGTTTTAGTTTATTTAACATGAGCAAAATAAAGCCGCGGCGCTCAATACCTGTTAATCCTTCTACATTCTTTAACGTATCTTGAACGAGTTGTTCATAGAGTGATGCTTGTTCTGCCGTTAACGAGCAGTATGCTTTTTGCTCTTGTTTATCTGGTAAGTTCAAGGCAACTGACTTATCTTGCTTCGTGCGGCGCAGTAAGAACGGTGCGATTAAGCGCTGCACTTGCTGAATCTTTGTTTCATCGCGATCTTTTTCAATTGGTGTCACAAAGCGGCGCTGGAACTGCAGTAAACTGCCAAGATAGCCGTGATTCAGAAAATCAAAGATAGACCATAATTCTGATAAACGGTTTTCCATCGGTGTTCCTGTTAAAGTGATTTTATGATTTGCTTGTAATTTTCGAACAGCACGCGATTGTTTTGTGTGCGGATTCTTTATATTTTGCGCTTCGTCGAGAATAATCGCATCCCAGCGCTGTAAGCTGAGCTCTTCTTCATCAAGCTGCGTGAGTGCATAGGATGTCAGAATTACATCAGCGTCTTGCACGAAATTAGACAAATCTTCTCCCTTTGTTCGGTTGCCGCCGTAATGGAGTTTCACTCGTAAGCTCGGTGCAAAGCGCTCGAACTCTTTTTGCCAGTTACCGAGAACAGATGTAGGCGCCACAATAAGTGCTGGGCCTGTTTTTAGGTTGTGTTCTTTTATATATAGTAAGTAAGTAATGGTTTGGATACTTTTCCCAAGTCCCATATCGTCTGCTAGTAACGCACCGAATCCTAGCTCTCGTAAATAGAGAAGCCACTCGACTCCTTGTTGTTGGTATGGTCTTAATGTTGCTTGTAAGGAAGTTGGCACTTTTATAGATGGGATCTCTCCAATGTGCAGCAATCTTTCAAACAGCTTGTCATAATAATCATCGAGTTCGATTTCCATATCTGCAAATGGATTTTCTTCTTCGACTACTTCTGTTTCTGCACCTCGAAGTAATCGCTGCTGTACGACATCTTTCATTTCAAGTCCGTATTTGTCTGCTTTCTTCATCAGCTTTTTCACTTCTTCGATAAATGCAGGGTCAAGTCTCATCCATTGTCCGTTTATATGAATAAGACGTCTGTTTTGTTCAATGAGCGCGAGAAATTCGGCCTCTGATAAATCGATGCCGTTTGTAGAAATACGCCAGTCAAAATCTACGAGCGTATTCATTCCAAAGAATGCCTGTCCTGCTTTTGCATTATGTTTCACTTGGACGCGCAATTTTGGTTTATTTGCCTTCAAGTTTTGCCACCATGATGGCAGTAAAATATCAACACCAGCTGCTAGCAATTCATTGCTGGCTTCTGTTAAAAAGCGCCATGCTTCCGTTTCGTATAATTCACCTCGAAATATACCATCTTCCATTAACCAAGGTACGAGTTTGCCGAAACCTTCTTGCGTTTCAGTAATACGGGCTTCGTGATTCAACCATCTTTTGGGCAGAGATCTGTCCTCTGTATATACGTATATTCGATGAGTGCCGCGCTTTGGTGTTAATATTGTTTCGAGCTGCCACGTTTCAAAATCATTCTCCGGTTCTTGGAGGCGGAGTCCAACTGTAAATGGTAGGTCATCTTCAAGATAGCCAATTTTACGCAGCCAATCGTTTTCATGAATGGCTGTTTCGAGCTGTCTTTTCGTAAAGTCATAATGCTCATATAAGCGTTTTGCACTCTCCCATGCCTTTTCAGAACGAGTATGATGGCGAAGTGTTTCATTAATTGCCCCTGAAAACAGTGTTTGCATCGTTTCATCTATTACTTCTTCATGAGCAATTTTCCAGGAGGGATATTGATGCCATTGTTTTATATCTGGAAGGAAATCTCCGGTTGTATAAGCCTCCCACATTTTTTCTGCCAATGGCGCGAGTTCACTAATAGCTGCACTTGTTTGTAATTTTGTAAATGAATTTACTGGTTTTTTTGCGATATATTCAAATGCTTGAGTAGCGTTTAAAATGATACCGCTCCGCTGTTCATACGTTCCTTCTTGCAGAAGTGTTCCATAGAAAGAAGAGGAGTGCCATGTGAACGCATGTTGTTTCCAATTGATTAGAGGCAAACTGTTCCCTGTTTCATCTTCTGCCCAAAGAAACCAGTTTTGTTTCATTCGTTCAAGCCGAATGGTAATGTCAATTTGTGTTGTCATGGATCAACTTTCCTTTCCGCAGTTCTTCTTGTAATGCTCGTAGTCGTGAATGAGAGGTAGCAATGATCATAATGAAGGACTCCCATTCGTCTATCCGTTTGAGCTTTTTGTAAAGTGTTCTTAGTTTTTTTAAGTAGCGAACAGCTCTGCGGTAAGATTTGCGATTCTTTTCCTCAATAGCTTGCATAGCAGCATAATGATAGAGCGGAAGAGCAGCTTCCGGTGCTTCTTTTTCAACTTCTTTTAATGGTTCTTTTAACAATTCAATGGCTTCAAATCCATACAGTAAATGAAGCTCTGTCCATGTGTGATATTGCTTTTTGGCGAGTACATATTGTTCATAGCTGGTAAAGCTATATGGTAATAATTCTTGAAGAATCATCTCATAGCCAGCTTGTTCGTTCGTATGCGTTGCATATGTTTCATACATCATCATAAATAAGCGGACAACATCCTTTACAAAGTATGAGTCGTGCTCGGTCGTTATCGTTTCTTTTACTCGCTTGTAAGTGAAGGATAGCCACCCTTTTGCCCGCTCCCACTGCATGGAACTTAATAAATCTTCAAGCCAATCAAAGTAAAGGCCAACAACTTGGGGTGGCTGTGCTCTTAGTACATTCATTGCTTCTTTATCTTTTCGCTGTAGAAAGAGAAGATGAGCAGATGCAAGTGCTTTTGATAAGGGATGCATTTTTGTTTCAATCCGCTGCTGTTCTTCCTCTATCCAAGCTGGTTCTACGAAAAGCTCTCCCCATAGATGGCGATAAATAAAAAATCGCTCCTGTGTATAAGAAGGGGCAGAGAAGAAGATCGTATGTAGCATTTCAGCAATGTTCTGCAGAAATGGCTGTAGTACATCTTGAAATGGTTCAGCTTTCAAATCTTGTACAATGTTTTCTATTTTATTAACAAAAAGCTGTACGATATTGATTGGCTGATGATAAGAATAGAGCTCATCTGCTTCAAAGGTTTGAATCTCCTCAAGCAGTTTTTGAAAAGAAAAGAGTGCTGCACTTAGTTTAAATAATTCATGAACTGTAACAATGCGCGGTGCTTTTCGTTCAATTTTCATATAGAACTCTGTAAAAATATTCATCAGAAAATACATTTGTTTGTATGAAAGACGTGCGTGTTCTTTAGCAAATGCATCGTACTCAGATGCAAAGTACGGAAGCCAGCTTTCATAATCTGTATCGTTAAAATCGGTCATTTGCAGCATTTGCCGTGCTGTGCGAATGGGCGGGAGCACCGGCTTCGTTTTCTTTTTAAATAAAGTTAGAATGTCTCCTACTTGTCCAAAACTTGAGGCTGCATATAGTAATACGGCAAGCATATGCTCACATTGTGTTGGTGAAAAGCAATCACAGTAACTTTCAGACACGTTTCGAATTGGAATATTTACACTATAAATATCCCCGTCATGTTCGACTGTCCCTGACAATGTATATCCATCGAAATCAACGTTATACACAAGGCCACTACGGTAAAGCTGAAGTGCATTTGATACTTGTTCTTTGTCAGTTGTTTGCTGTGGATCGAGTCCTTTTAAAAACTCATTGGCAATTTCCATAATTTCATCTTTCGTAATTGAATGTTGCAGCATAATGTTCCTCCGCGCAAAAGATTTCCTTCTTTTCTATTATAAAGTGAAACTTCCCTCAGTGGGGGTTTTGTTCTCTCCCACTGAGGGTTAGTTGAACCAATCGGGCTTTTAGGGGCAGTTATTCCCCGCCTATCTTCTTTGTCTTTCCCTGAATCTTGAGGTGGGGATTACTGCCGGTTAATGCGGGATAAAGTGAAACTTCCCTCAGTGGGGGAGTAGTTGAATTAACCAAGCTCTTATGGGCAGTTATCTCCTGATTTTCTCCTTTTCATTCCCTTAACATCTAATTGGGCAGAGAAGTAATGTAAAAAGACTATCTCTTTCATGAAGAGGTAGTCTTTTTGTGTAATATGCTTTGCACATAAGAATCTTGCAAAATCATTTCGATTAAAGGAATCGTTTTATTTTTGAAGTAATGGCCAGTGTCGATTGGAAATGGCTTTTGGCTGCCAGGCTTGATGCCGTATTGTATGATTTTGTATTCTACGTCCTCGCTGTGCTGTAAAATGATGAGTCTATACCGATTATCGTCATGTTCTAATGAAAAATCAATTGCAGTCGCATCGTATGTAACGGCATCTTTATATACATACGGAGCTGGTGTACCAATCCAGTCAACGTTTGCGTTTATATCCATATGAATGCCTCCTTTCTTCTATTATAAGAAAAATAAGAGCCAGCTCTCAACTGATGAGAGCTGGCTCGTTTTTTTTAGTAACAATAGCAATTAGTCTAAAATTTTCACTTTTACAGTTTTACGTCCCCATTTGTTTGCAGCACTGTCAGAGCCTACTAGGACGTCGATACGATTTCCTTTAATTGCACCGCCAGTATCACCAGCAACTGCTTCACCGTATCCTTCTACCCAAATTTTTGATCCAAGTGGAATTACTTTCGGGTCAACAGCAACCATTTTCATACCTGGATTTGCTGTTAGGTCATGACCCATTGCAGTTAAGACACGACCGCCATGTGTGCCGCCATTTTCGCTTGGATGAGCTGTGTAAGCAGTTGCCACAACTGTTAATTCACGGCCATTAGCTTTCGCAGCTTTTGTTTCTGTAGCAGTCTGCGTTTCTTGAGCTTGAGCCGGTTGAGCTTTTGCTGGAGCAGGTGCTTGTTCTTGAGCTTTTACAACAGGTGCATCACCTGTTACATAAGGAACATTTACATAAGCTGTTTTTCCATTATATTCAAATTGTAACCAATCGTTTTGAACTTGATGTGTTGTTTCGATCACATCATCTTTCTTTAATGTCCCCAGAATTTCTGAGTTTGTGTTTGCATCAGCGCGTACATTTAATACGTTTGCTGTTACATAATAGATGTTTTTCGTAAATTCTGAGCTTACGAATCCTTCTTTACCATTTAGGTTTACTTTTAGCCAACCGTTTTCTGTATTCTTAACATCTAATTTATGACCATCTAATACTTTGCCTACAACTTTTGATTCAATATTTGGGTTTTCTCGTACGTTTAGTACGTCTGTTTTAACAACTGTTTCCGCTTGTGCAGAAGAAGTGAAAATCCCAAGACCAAAAACTGCTACTGTTGCTATACCAAGTAATTTTTTCATGAATAGCCTCCAATGCTTTTGTTTTCGTGTTCTCATTATAGCAACTGATTTTTTGCGAAAATGGGAAATCACACAATTACAAACCATTCGTAACAGTTCATTAATAATCTGTAATATAAAAAGAAACATAAAAAAAATGCTTTTTTCTTATGTTTTAAGAGATTCTATTACATGTTTAAAGATTGGAAAAGCGAAGTAAGATATTGCAAAGCAGTTAATCGTATTTCACTCACATTACAAGGTTATTATGGAAGTGTTGCATAAATAGAGGATTTTATTAATTTATAAGCAATATAGTTATAGAATTATAATTAATTTGTGTCGTTTTTCACAATTTATAGCCCGATTTTAAGAAAAATCATCATTTAATTGTTACAAAAAAAGAAGGTTTCATAGAACAAATTTGGCTTGTTTCATTTCTGTAATAGTATGTAAATGAGATGATTGAAGGGCTTGGTTAGTAATGTTTCTCAATATATGTGAGTAGATAAATGGCTTTGTAAAATATCATTTATGATTGCAAGCGAGAAGGCAGATAGAACGAATTGGAAGCATCGTTAGGCATGCGATGCTTAATTTTGCATGATATTGACAAAAAAGTGTCGAAAATGTGTTGTCACTTCTTTCTATATGTGCTATATTATTTCCTGTAAGCGATTTCAATTTAAGTTTCATGGCAATCAAGGGGAGGACATCAAGAATAATGAAACGTTACGAACGAAAGTGGAAACATATTTGTTTAAAGCGTGCTACACAACGAGCGGTACATGAAAACGCAGAGCAGAAAATAGAGAAAACTACAGAAGAGCGAGAAAAGCAACTTGTCTCGCAAAAGTAGCATCCACTTTTTTTCGTATATATTATAAGAAAGTATTACGTTCATTGGGGGATGGGCGTGAAGTAACTTTCAACTAAGGGGTATTAGTTCGATATATAAGTTTTACGGCTAAAAATAAGCGCAGAGCATACGGCAGCTCTGCGCTTATTTTTTTAACTTTTCCTATATATAAGTTAAAAAACGAAATAAAAAACCCCTTTCTTTTTAGGGAAGGATGAGAGCATCTGGCCGTGCATAGAAACTCCTGCTACATGCGAGGTTAGAACAAAGGAAGCAAGCAAGTAGCGGTTATGTTGTATTCTACATAGCGGCGATTTATATGTCGAAAAATTAAAATGGATATAGATAAGAATCAAGTGTAGATAAAAAGTCCCTCTTAAGTTAAAAATGAACTTAAGAGGGACTTGTTGATTTATTAAAACATCATACCTGCTACAGCAGCGTTTAAGAAGTTTGCTAATGTACCTGCAATTACCGCTTTAATTCCCAATTGCGCAATTTGTTGACGGCGTGAAGGAGCAAGTGTACCTGTCACACCTAATTGAATCGCAATAGATGAGAAGTTTGCAAATCCGCAAATTGCAAACGCTAAAATAATGTTTGTTTTATCAGAAAGCTCTGCCATATGCTTAGCTAAGTTTCCGTATGCAACGAATTCATTTACTGCAAGCTTTTGTCCGATATAGCCAGCAGCTTGAATCGCTTCATGAGGCGGAACCCCGATTAGTATAGCGAATGGAGAAAGGATGTAACCAAAAATTAAGTCAAGGCTTAATTTGATATCAAACAAAGAACCGATCCATCCTAGTAAACCGTTTAATACAGCGATTAATGCGATAAACGCCATAAGCATTGCTGCAACGTTAATAACAAGTTGCATCCCTTCAGATGCACCGCGTGCTGCTGCGTCAATAACGTTTGCATCTGTACGCTCTGTAGAAAGCTCTACGTCGTTATTTACTTCTTCTGTTTCAGGCATCATTAATTTTGCGATTAGTAAGCTTGAAGGTGCAGCCATAATAGCAGCTGCAAGTAAGTGTTCAAGTGGAATTCCCATTGCCGCATAACCAACAAGAACTGATCCGGCAACAGCTGTCATACCGCTCACCATAATAGCGAAGAATTCACTATTTGTTACGCGATCTAAGTAAGGTTTAATTAAAATCGGTGCTTCCGATTGTCCTAAGAAAACAGTTGTAACAGCATTTAAGCTTTCTGTTTTTGAAGTTCCAAGAAGTTTGCTTAACCCGCCGCCAATAATTGTAATAAACCATTGCATAATACCAAAATAATATAATACGGCTACGAGTGAACTAATAAATACAATTGGAAGTAATGCTTGAATAATAAAGACGAAGCCCCAAGGCCCTTTTGGGTTAGCTAAACCACCAACAATGAATCCAATTCCTTCATACGAGAAATTAATAAGAGTTTGTACGCCGTCAGCAGCATGCTTTAAAGCTGCTTTTCCTGCGTCCCATCTTAAGACGATGAAGGAGAAAGTAATTTGAAGTGCAAGCGCAATTGAAATTGTGCGCCAATTAATAGCTTTGCGATTGGAAGACAGTAAAACTGCAATTACCAAAATTCCAAGCACGCCGCCAATTCCCCATAAAACATTCATGCTTGTAAATCTCCTCTCTGAATTATCGAAACATTACAAATAGTAGAATTGCTCCGTTTCTCTGAAAACATTATCTTATGTAACTTATCACACCAGACATCAGAGGTCAAACGTCTGTAAAAAAGTCAGAATAGGAAAACAATAATTGGAGTAAACACATATACGATGAACAATTGAGATATAAATCCATTTTGATTTTTCAACATATAAGTTGCTGCTATACAGAAGTAATTTGCACTCGCTTTCCTCCTTTGTTTTAACTCGTGCCAGGAAAACCATCTAAAAGGAAAAGGGTTTTATATTAGTTTTTCCATTTGTCCTTATATATATACTGATTTTTATTTTTCATCATCTGAATCGCTGCCACGCAGAACGAAACAGGATCTGCACTCGCTATCTCCCTGTGTTTTAGCCCGTGCCCGTGGCAGGAAAAGATCCTGACCGCTTCTATGCATGGCCAGATGCTCTTGTCCATCTAAAAAAGAGGGGTTTCTCCATTTGTATATATAACAAAAGAGCCTTCTAGTAATCTAGAAGGCTCTGAAACTATTAATTAATAAGGCTTAGAATATCCTAAGAAATGGCTGCTCCAATATGAGTTACTTAATGATGCTACTTTAACTCCATTGTCCCCAGCTTGAATAAATCTGCCGCCGCCAAGGTAAATACCCATATGAGATGGACCAGATTTATATGTGTTTTTGAAGTAAATCAAATCGCCTGGCTGTGGGTTAGATGTATGTTGGAAGCTGCTCCAATATCCAGCCACGCTTTGACGACTGATTGAATAACCAAACTTTTTATATACGTGATAAATGTAACCACTGCAGTCAACACCGTTTGCAGAAGTGCCGCCCCATACATATGGAACACCTTCCATTGATTGTGCGTATGCAAGTAGTGATGAAGTATCACGAGAGTTATTGCTTGTATTGTTATTATTGTTGTTGTCAGATGGTTTATTACTTTGTGCACCATTTACAAGCGTTTTAGATAAGAAGCGAGTTCCTACATAGCCAGTGCGGCCGTTATAGTTAATTTTGCTCCAGCCGTATTCGTTTGCAAGTACTTGTACTTTTTGTCCTTGCGGCAACGCGCCGATTACACTGTAGTCCATCCCAGCGCCGCCACGTACATTTAGTGCGCTTGCATTGACGTAATATTCTCCGCTTCCTTGAGATGAAGTTCCGTTGTTATTGTTGTTATCAGCTGGTTTATTATTTTGTGCACCATTTACAGGTGTTTTAGATAAGAAGCGAGTTCCTACATAGCTAGTACGGCCGTTATAGTTAATTTTGCTCCAACCGTATTCGTCTGCAAGTACTTGTACTTTTTGTCCTTGCGGCAATGCACCGATTACATCGTAGTTCATCCCAGCGCCGCCGCGTACATTTAGTGCACTTACATTGACGTAATATTCTCCGCTTCCTTGAGATGAAGTTCCGTTGTTGTTTGCTGGCGGATTAGATGTAGAAGTACCGCCTTTTACAAATTTCACAAATTCGCTGCTAACATAACCTGTATTTCCGTTGTGCTTCACTTTGAACCAACCATTTTCAGCGCCAATAACGTTTAATGTTTGTCCGTTTAATACGCCGCCAATGATACTATGGTATGTAGCTGGGCCTGTACGAACACGTAAAGATGTAGCGTTTACAACATAAGTACCGCCTGTTTGAACTGTAACATTGTTGTTATTTTGTACAACGTTTGTATTAGAACCGCCTTTTGTTACATAGTCTTTGCTAACATAAGCGTTTTGTCCACCGTAGTTAATTTTGAACCAATCCTGTACTTCACCAATGACTTGTACAACTTGTCCTTTATGTATAGAGCCTAATTGTGTGTGTGACGTGCTAGGGCCTGTACGAACACGAAGGGAAGATACATTTACTGTATAGTTTCCACTTGCTTCTTTAACAGTTGAATTGCCTTGTGATTGAGAGCCTGTATTTACAAATTCGCCGCTAACGTAGCCGATTTTTCCATTATAGCTAATTTTGTACCAGCCGTTTTCTTGTCCAATTACGTTTAGTGTTTGTCCTTCATATACACGAGACGCAATGTCATAAGAGGTGCTAGGACCTGTACGAACGTGTAATACGTCTGCATTTACTGTGAATTTTGCATTACTTTTTGGAGCTGCTTGAGCTGTTTGCGTTGCGGGTTGTTGTGCATTTTGGTCAGGAGGTGCTGCTTGAGCTGTTCCCATTGCTGGGACTGCTGCACCTGCTACAGACACTGCTGCGAGACCAGCAAGATATTTTTTCATAGTTTGTCGATTCCTTTCTGTCTGTGTTTTAGGTGATGAAAAAATTACCAACTATAAAAAATTCTAAAATGGTTGTCGACTGATGTCAATGTTTATAACAAAATCCATATATGGTAAAAAAGGATATAAAAAAAGAAAGGTGCTAAATTGCACCTTATCTTGGGAATTAAATCTATATATTTACAAGAAATAGATATATCATTATTCGTTTTTAAGGTAAAAAGGCGTTGGAAGTCGAAAAGCTTTGCATAAATGTCTTTTGCAATAATTTTGTGACAGGACCTACTTGTCCGTTTTGAATAGGGGTTCCATCTAGATGGGTAAGTGGCATTACTTCAAAGGTTGTGCCTGTAAAGAAGCATTCATCTGCTTTATATACATCATGAATACTAAATAATTCTTCTTGCAGGGAAATATGTAATGTATGGGCAAGCGATATAACATATTGCCTAACAATACCATTTAAAATGAGATGGTTTGCAGGATGGGTGTATAGTATGCCATTTTTCACAAGAAAGAAGTTAGAATGACTACCTTCTGTGACAATGCCATTCCGAACGAGAAGAGCTTCTTTGCAGCCTTTTCGCTCTGCTTTTGTATTAGCTAGTATATTTGGTAACAAATTTAATGACTTAATATCGCAGCGAAGCCAGCGAATATCGGGTTCTGTAATCGCGCGAATTCCATATTCAATCCATAAAGCAGGTCGCTCTTTTTTTCGAATGTAAGCATAAATAGTTGGAGTTGTATCAAAAGAGAAGGCATGAACGCGAGGTTTGACACCGCGTGAAATTTGTAAATAAATGATGCCGTCTTCTTGAAATTGATTCTTTTCAAGTAGTTCGTATAAGGATGAGATAAGCTCAGCTTTTGAGAGAGTAAGGGATAGCTCAATTTCTTCCATAGAGCGGTATAATCTTGTTATATGTGGATCTAATAAGTGCAAAGTACCTTTGTAAATACGAATAACTTCATATATGCCATCACCGAACTGTAGAGCGCGCTCTTCTAAATCAATATGAGGTTGTTCTTTTTCTGTATCAATCATTTTTCCATTCCATAATACAAAGCGTTCAGGCTTCATGTTTTCCCCTTCCTTCTCCAAGTAGTGTTTGCACATACAAATTCGAAGGTTGAAAGACAGAATCCTGCTTTATGATACAAAAAAACAACGTTCTACTGTAGAACGTTGTATAAGGAGGATAGCTTGTTTATTAGGGACAAAGCTTATATGTTTTATTATAGATATGTTTCGTGAATTTTATGTAAAATTTTGGTGAAGGTTGTGTAATGATTACGTAGCATTTTTCTTGAATTGATGTCACCGCATAAAAAAAAACGCTGATTACTCAGCGTTTTTTTCTTTAATGGTTGTTTTGACTGTACCTGTTTTTATTTTGTTGCCTTCATAGAAACGAAGTAAGTCGCCTTCAATAATTTTATCTGACATGTGCAGTTCATTTTGTGCACGGTCGATCATTGCCTGTGCTTCAGCTTTTGGTACTTGCACAACTTCACCTGTCAGGCGGTTATAGAATGTGTTATTTGTGTACGTGTATTGATCTGTGATGAAGCTTCCATCACGTAATACGACAAATGGTTTTCGATCTAGTGCAAACAAGTCATGCCCGAAGCGAATGTCATTTGTTGTATCAACACCTAGTAAGTGAAGGATTGTTGGTTTTACATCAATTTCTCCAGCAGGTGCCGTAATTGTTTTACCTTCTTTTTGACCAGGAACGTGAATGAAGAACGGTGTACGTTGTAAGTTCATATGGTCAAATGTTGTAATTTCTTCTTTTCCTAAGAACTGTGCCATTGCACGGTTATGGTTTTCAGAAATACCATAGTGGTCACCGTAGAATACAATAACAGAGTTATCGTAAAGACCTTCTGCTTTTAAACGCTCAATAAAGTGTTTTAACGCCTCGTCTAAATAACGAGCTGTTACTACGTAATTGTCAAATACATCGTCACCAGAGTTATAAGGTTCAATTAATTTTGTTGCCTCGTTATAATCAAATGGATAATGGTTTGTTAATGTAAGGAAACGTGTATAGAATGGCTTCTTAACATTTTTTAACATATCCACTGATTGATCAAAGTACTCAATATCTTTTAAACCCCAACCTAATTTTGTTTCAGGTGTAATTTTATAATCTAATTCGTTAAAGTAACGATCGTAACCAAGTGCTGGATACACGATGTTACGGTTCCAGAACGTTGCGTTATTTGCATGGAATACAGCCGTGTAATAACCTTGCTGACGCAAGATTTCTGGTGTTGCAATAAATTCATTGTTACCGTGTGTAAAGAATACAGCGCCGCGATCTAATGGATATAATGAGTTGTCTACAAGAAACTCTGCATCAGATGTTTTACCTTGACCTGTTTGATGAAAGAAATTTTCAAAGTAGTAACTTTCTTTCATGAACTGGTTTAAGAATGGTGTCACTTCTTGGCCATTTACTTTTGAACCAAGTAAGAATGTTTGCATTGATTCAAGAGATACAACAATTACGTTTTTCCCTTTTGCTACGCCGAACATATTTGGATCTGGCTTTTCTTGTACTGTCTTCACATAGTTTTCTGTTTCTTGTAATTTACTTCCATCTGCAAATGCTTTTTGTGAACTTGATTTTGCTTGTAAACCAAGATCATATATTTGGTGTGTATATAAACCTAAGTTTTTCACGAGCATGACGCGGTCAAATGAACGCGTTAATAATTCAGGACGCTCTGTTTCTGCGAGTCCTAAGTTTGCAAAGAAAATTGCGATTGTTGATACAAAATATAGTGAGCGCATTGGACGTGAAACACGCTCTGTTTTTGCATAATCTTTCTTTTTCTTTAAAAGAATGAAGAAGAAGATAAGATCAGCAAACGCAACAACAATCTTGTAGTTAAAGAGCGATTTTACACTAGAACCAAGACTACCAAAGTTTGACGTTTGTCCAAGTACAGGTAATGTTACGAAGTCATTATAGAAACCATAGAACATTACGTTACCAACAAGAATAATGGTAAGGACAAAGTCTATTCCGAGTGCGATATAGTTTCGTTTCTTTCCTTTTGCAAATAATGCAAGACCCACTAGAAATAATGATGTTGCTAATGGGCTAATAAATAAAATAAATTCTTGCATGAAAGATTCTAATTTTAAGTCAAAGCTAGTACGTGTAATAATGTACGTTTTTAACCATAATGTAATGGCGATAAAGAACGTAAATCGCACGTTTTGAAATTGTAATTTCAAAGATTCCTTCATCCATTTTCACCCTTTCTCTATCAGGCTTGGTCAATTTTTGAGAGAACAATGCTAAAATAAAAAATACATAGTTTTCTTTGCCATGGATAGAGTTTTTTTCTTTCGTACATCCATATATGACTTGAACTATGCATACCTTTTGTTTTCCTGCTTCTATGTTGTTCCATAAGCACAACGTCATTTTTGTATTATACAACAAAATTTGGCTGTTAGGAACACACTGAAATCTTACATTTTTTTGTATTTTTTCCGTTGTAGCTGACAGTGAAAACTTTAACATTGGTTTATATGCTCGTCAACTAAAAAATATAACAAAAGTGGGAAAGAATATGTAGTGAGATTAAGTATTATAAATTGAGAAAAGTTTAAAAACATGAAACGAACACTTGTTCTTTTTGTGCTTATTTGTTATAATGAGAGCATATGATAAGTAACGTTGCCAAGCTAGAACCTACACTATATTGTATGTGTGTAAAGTTTGCTTATGTTGTAAATAAACTCGGTATATATAGAAATAATATGAAATTTCCATTAGCAGGAAATCCTCTCCTGCTAATGAAGTGCTCTTATCAAATTTCTTTATTTTGTCACAGATTGATCGCGAATAGCGGTATAAAAGAATAACGAGGGGAGATTTCATAGTGAGAGAGAAATTTTCGGTCGAAGCGTTTTGGAATAAAGTAAAATATGCGGCGATTAAGGCAGGACATTCGGTTATTTATACTAGTTTGCTCCTGTTTTATGTATTGCAAAAACGAGATGTTCCAAAACGAGTAAAGCTTGTAATTGTTGGTTCTCTTGCGTACTTTATTGCACCGCTTGATGCGATTCCTGATTTTGTAGCTGGACTTGGTTATACAGATGACTTAGGCGCATTAACAGCTGCACTCGTACAAGCTGCTATGTATGTTGACGAAGAAGTGAAAGAACAAGCGCGTACAAAACTGGGAGAATGGTTTGGTTCTGATGTGGATACGTCACTTATCGATCAAAAGTTAGATTAATGCAGTGAAACGTCTAACGGAAGGAATGGGATATGCCGTCAGGAAAAACACACACGAAGATAAACTTAGTTTCTCTTCCTATTGTATTATTTATGCTCGTTTCTTACGGGGTAACAAATTTTGATTTTTTGCTTACGTTTGCGATTGGATTTATTGTTGGAACTTATTTTTTAACACCCGATTTAGATATTCATAGTGCCGCTTATCGGAAATGGGGATTACTTCGAATCTTTTGGTATCCATATCAAATTGTGATGCCGCATCGATCACCGCTTACCCATACAATTATTATCGGTGATTTAATTCGTCTTCTCTACATGCTGCTTGTTTTCTCACCATTTTTATACATGTTAAATAAAACGGTGTTAGAGGGAAAGCTAGCAGAGATTGCAAAGGCACATGAGGTAGGAATTGTCACGTTTGTACTGGGTGTTATAGCTGCTAGCACATTACATATTATAGCGGACAGTGTGAATACAAGGCGGAAAAGGATGATGCACCGCAAACGGAGAAAGAGAAGATAGTAAAAGCACTTGCACACTGCAAGTGCTTTTATTCTTATATATACCGGATTATATTGAAAGTAAAATAGGGAGCTGACTAAAAAAGTTCATTTTTCGGTAAGATCCAGTTCAGCGGCTCGACTACTCATATGTTGAATATCATCGAAAGGTAGATATATTCTGTCGAAGCGTCGATATATCGGTGGACACGGAAAAAAGAACTGACTTCAAAAGGCACTTATGTGCCTTTTGGGCCAGCTCCTTGTTCCTTATATACAAATATACTATCTAGCTGTGACATCTTTCACTGCTTCAGAAATACGATCAACTGCTGCTTTTCCAGCATCTTCAACAGTATCGATAGCATTTTGCATTGCGTCACTTGTTGCTTCAATGCCGCGTTTTGTTTTATTACGCCCTTCGTCAATAGCAGATTGATTTCGGTCTTGCTTATCCATTCGCTATCCCTCCTAAAATCAGTTTTCAACTTTAGTATGAGAAAATATTATTTTACTATTCACGAATTAGAAAAGCTGTAAACAACACTGCTATTTGAACAAGTGCATCAGTTCCGGCTGTTATTTCCTATGTTTAGGTTATCATTTGTTGAAATTTGATAGAGGAAGATTTTCTTTATGTATTAAGTAATTAAAAAATGAACATATAATCATACCACAATTGTGAAGAAGTGAACAAAGAAATTGTGAATAAAATTCGAAAAATAGGATTGTAAATAAAGGAAAATATGATAAAGTATAAATAGCACATCGATGAAAACGTTTTCCTAAACGTTTTATTTTTAGACATAAAGGTCTGATGACCTGGTGGTCTACTTATATGATTGTTAGAGAACAGGGGATACTAGAGAGGAAGAGGGACTATGAGCACATGGACACAAATTTATGATCCGCTAGGTAACATTTGGCTTTCGGCAGCGGTTGCAATGATTCCAATTATATTTTTCTTTTTAGCGTTAGCGGTTTTTCGTATGAAAGGCTATGTTGCGGGATTTATTACAGTTGTATTAACAGTTATAATTGCACTTTTCGTTTATAAAATGCCATTTACGATGGCGATGGCAGCAACCAGTTATGGCTTTGCTTATGGATTATGGCCGATTGCGTGGATTATCGTTATGTCAGTGTTTTTATACAAAATCTCAGTAAAAACAGGACAGTTTGATATTATTCGTGCATCAGTTCTTTCTATTACAAGTGATCATCGTTTACTTGTCATCTTAATTGGCTTTTCATTCGGAGCGTTTTTAGAGGGGGCAGCCGGATTTGGGGCACCGGTAGCAATTACAGCAGCGCTTCTTGCGGGACTTGGTTTAAATCCGTTATACGCAGCCGGGCTTTGTTTAATCGCAAATACAGCGCCGGTAGCATTCGGAGCTATGGGGATTCCGATTTTAGTAGCTGGTCAAGTAACAGGTATTGACCCTCATAAAGTAGGGCAAATGGCTGGGCATCAATTGCCGCTTCTATCATTATTTGTTCCATTTTTCATCGTATTTTTAATGGATGGATTAAAAGGTGTGAAACAAACGTGGCCTGCATTATTTGTAGCAGGCGGCTCGTTCGGGGTTACGCAGTTTATTACAGCAACATACCTTGGGCCTGAGCTTCCAGACATTACATCGGCATTAGTAAGCTTAGTGAGTTTAGCATTATTCTTAAAAGTATGGCAACCAAAGGAGATTTATCGTTCTGGAAAAGGACAAGCAGAAGCTGCGGCAACGGTAGCTGCTGGTTCTACAATGAATTTAACAACAGGAAAAGTTTTAAAAGCATGGTCACCGTTTATTATCTTAACGGTAATGGTTGTTATATGGAGCCAGAAATTCTTTAAAGGTTTATTTGTTCCAAGCGGCGCGCTTGAAAGTTTAGTGTTTAAATTTAAAGTTCCGGGTCTGCATAATTTAGTAATGAAGGCAGAGCCGATTGTTAATAAACCAACGCCGTATGAAGCTGTATTGAAGCTTGATATTTTATCGGCAACAGGAACAGCAATTTTAATTGCATGTATCATTACAATGTTTGTTTTAAAAATGAGTCCAAAACAAGCAGTAGCTACATTTAAAGAAACGTTGCAAGAATTAAAAATGCCAATTCTATCAATTGGATTAGTACTTGGTTTTGCATTTATCGCAAATTACTCTGGACTTTCATCAACGTTAGCATTAGCGTTAGCGGGAACGGGAAGCTTATTCCCATTCTTCTCACCATTCCTTGGATGGATTGGGGTATTCTTAACAGGATCAGATACATCTGCAAACGCATTGTTCTCAAACTTGCAAGCAATTACAGCGCAGCAAGTAGGTGTAAAGGAAGTATTACTTGTTGCGGCAAATACAACAGGTGGTGTAACAGGTAAAATGATTTCGCCGCAATCGATTGCAATTGCATGTGCGGCAGTTGGACTTGCTGGGAAGGAATCGGATTTATTCCGCTTCACATTGAAACATAGCTTATTCTTTGTAACAATCATCGGCATTATCACATATATTCAAGCTTATTATTTAACTTGGATGATACCTTAAAAGGTAAAGGAGCTGACTTAAAAGGGGGAGAATTTCCTCTTTTGAGTCAGCCCTTTTATTATTTATGATTTTGATACGGAAAATGGATTGCTTTAATATGGTGTAAATTAAAATGAAAATGCTGGTTACGTGCTGTAATAAGTTCAATTTGATTGTCGGTCACTTCAACTAACTTTCCGATCTTATAATTTGTTGCACCTAAATCGAGTAAGATAATTTGTTGTTTTAGTTTTTTTATTTGCTCAGAAAACGTACGAGCAAGCGTAAGTTTGGAGGGTGCTGGCGATAGTTTCTCTCTTTCTAAGCCATAAGGCGTTTCTGCTTCTTTATACGGAATAAGATATTTTACGTGATGAAATGGGATGTATAACGTTTGATAGACAGGTGAGAGGAAGACAAAATAGTCATTCATAATATGAGTGACATACCCATGTAAGAAATGTTCATATGATAATGCAAGTTCAATAAATTGTCCTTTTGCTACTTGCAATGTTTTTCGAAGCGAAATGGCGGATTCAGTTGATATCATATCTTGTGGTAATAGAGATTCTGGAATTGTCAGATTATCAAATTGTAATGAGTCAATTATCGGAGTTAAGTGTTGAATGTGTAAACTAGAGATATACATGTATTTTTCTCCATCGTACAATACAATAATATCTGATCCTTTATCAATCATAATTCCTTCAAATGGAAGGTTTCCAGACAGCGTTACTTGCACGGGTTGATTGATATATTTTTGTAAATGAAGCATAGTAATCTCCCTTCTTGTAATTACATACGTTTTTTCTTCTAACTTTTAAGCTGCGAAGATAAAGTGAAACTTCCGTCAGTGGGGGTCTTACTGCCCGTTAATGCAGGATAAATGTAACCCAATAATATAAGCAAAATAGCGTGAAAATGACAGTTGGCGGAATGACGAGGAATGTGGCTTTCATATACGTGCCCCAGGTGATATTTACTTTTCCTTTCCTTGTAATAAACATCCACATTAAAGTTGCTAATGTACCGATTGGCAGTAGTAGTGAACCCATGTCACTACCGATGATATTTGCAAGATAAATCGTTTTCAATGTAATAGGATCTAGCCCCATTTCGGTAAGAGTGATTGTACCAATCATTAAGGCAGGATGGTTATTAAAAATGTTAGAGAGGACAGAGATTAAGCCTCCCATAATAAAGTTTGCATGAAATAAACTACTGGTGATGAGTGGATGAAGTTTTGTAACGAGCAGTTCAGTTAAACCGATGTTATGAAGTCCGTATACAATTACGTACATAGAAAATGCGAAAACTAACACATACCAAGGTGTTTTTTTAATCATATCAATCGGTGGGATGCGCAGTTTGTACCATCTCCAACCGAGTAAAATAATAGAGCCAATGACTGCTGTGATGGCGATGGAAAATTGAAAGTATGATGCGATAAACAAGCTGATACGAACGCATAGAACAAATAATAGAATTCTAAACATAAATCGTGTTCGCTTCCGATTTTCAGCTACCTCGGATCGTGGTTGCAAAGGATGAAAGGATTTTTTTACGAAATTTTCATCTAAATGTATCGGTAAGACCGGGAGTGTTTTTGGTAATTTTTTCTGATAGGTGAGGAATAATAGGGACGCCATAAAGAGGAGACCTAAAGTGGCAGGTACAAACATCATTGCTGTATGCATGTATAAATCCATATGAACAATTTTTAAGGCGATTAAATTTACAATATTGCTTACGCCAATCGGTACACTTGAGGCAGTAGCAATGAGCGCACCGCTTACTAAGTAAGGTGTTTTTTGATTATGTGTAAGTCGTAAATGGTGTAACAAAAGCAGTAAAATGGGAGTTGTAATTAAGATGCTACCATCGTTATTGAAGAATAATGTCATGAGAAAGCATAGAAGATTTGTATACCAAAACAGACGAATACCAGAGTTTTTTGCTTTTTTCGCAAGTTGAACGGCACACCAGTGAAAAAAGCCAAAACTCTCTAGTACGATTGCCATGACAATGGTAGCCATAATTGTTATGGCAGCGTCAATAATTTTTGAGCTAATATCACCTAAGTCGGTAAAAGAAACGGCACCGCTTAAAATGACAATCATTGCTCCAACTGTTGCTGGAATCGCTTCATTCATTCCTTTTGGTCGCGAAAAGATGATAAGCATAGTTACGAGAAAAGTGAGTATGGTTATAGTAGATTGTAGGTTTAGCAACTCTTTCACCCCCGTTCTTAAAGCGAAATGTCCGTACAAGACGTATGTCCTACACCAACTTATATTATATATGTATGAAGTGTGGATTCGGCTTGTACTAAGTGAAATAACTATTTTTTGAGTGAAAAAGAAAAAATGTAAATACCTTTGCATTTGTTAGACAATGATGTATGATAGGAGCGTAGTAAAAATTTAATCAGTGATAAACTAGGGGTGCCCAAGAGAGCTGGGCTGAGAGAGAAGCGTGTTGAAGCTTCTTAACCCTTTGGACCTGATCTGGTTCGTACCAGCGGAGGGAAGTTGTCGGCTTTACATAACAATGTCTTATGTTGCCAGGTCCTATTCTTTATTATGGGCCTGGCTTTTTTATTTGGGCATTGCTAGCCGCTAGTTCTCGTCCTTGTCGTAAGAAAGGTGGAGCCGACTGTTTAGACCCGTCGGCTAAGGTTCTTTCGCACAGAAAGCGCTTTTTGTTTTCTCGTGCGGAAGGTTCTTAGACGGAAGGGGTTAGGAGGCGAAACTGGATCTAAAGAAAAGCGAAGACACAGGGGAGGAAAAAATGATGAAACAATCTGTTTCAGCTGAGCAAATTGAGTTGAAGTCAAGTTTACCAGGAAGCAAGAAAGTATATGTAGAAGGTACGCGTGAAGGCATGAAAGTACCAATGCGTGAGATTGCACAAAGCGATACAAATGGTGTGCCAAACCCGGCTATTCGTGTATATGATACGAGCGGTCCTTATACAGATCCGAATTACAAAGTGGAGTTAGAAAAGGGATTGCAGGCGCCGCGCCGCTCATGGATTGTGGAACGAGGAGATGTAGAGGAGTATGAAGGTCGTGAAGTGAAGCCGGAAGATGATGGGGTGAAAGCAGCGTCTACACATACGCCTGTATTCCCGCAAATGGGACGGAAGCCACTCCGTGCAAAAGACGGGGCAAATGTTACGCAAATGCATTATGCGCGTAAAGGGATCATCACACCGGAGATGGAATATGTAGCAATTCGCGAAGGTATGGAGCCGGAGTTTGTGCGGAAGGAAATCGCTGAAGGCCGCGCTATTTTACCAGCAAATATTAATCACCCAGAAGCAGAACCAATGATTATTGGCCGTAACTTCCATGTGAAAGTAAATGCGAATATTGGGAACTCAGCTGTTTCATCATCTATCGCTGAAGAAGTTGAGAAGATGACGTGGGCAACGCGCTGGGGTGCTGATACAATTATGGACCTTTCTACCGGGAAAAATATTCATACGACGCGTGAATGGATTATACGAAATGCTCCTGTACCAGTTGGAACAGTGCCAATTTATCAAGCGCTTGAAAAGGTAAACGGAATTGCCGAAGATTTAACGTGGGAAGTATACCGTGATACGCTAATTGAACAAGCAGAGCAAGGAGTAGACTACTTTACAATTCATGCTGGTGTACTGCTTCGTTACATTCCGCTTACAGCAAAGCGTGTAACAGGAATTGTATCACGCGGCGGTTCGATTATGGCGCAGTGGTGTTTATACCATCATCAAGAAAACTTTTTATATACACACTTTGAAGAAATTTGTGAAATTATGAAGAAGTATGATGTTTCCTTCTCTTTAGGAGATGGATTGCGCCCTGGTTCAATTGCGGATGCAAACGACGAAGCTCAATTTTCTGAGCTTGAAACATTAGGGGAACTTACGAAAATTGCTTGGAAGCATGATGTTCAGGTGATGATTGAAGGGCCAGGACATGTACCGATGCATTTAATTAAAGAGAATATGGATAAAGAACTCGACATTTGTCACGGTGCACCGTTTTATACGCTTGGACCGTTAACGACAGACATTGCACCTGGTTATGATCATATTACTTCGGCAATTGGTGCAGCGATGATTGGCTGGTTCGGTACAGCCATGCTTTGCTATGTAACACCGAAAGAACATCTTGGCCTGCCAAACAAAGATGATGTTCGTGAAGGTGTTATTACGTATAAAATTGCCGCGCATGCTGCTGACCTTGCAAAAGGTCATAAAACAGCACATCAGCGCGATGACGCTCTTTCAAAAGCGCGCTTTGAATTCCGTTGGCGTGATCAATTTAATTTATCATTAGACCCTGAGCGTGCAATGGAATACCATGATGAAACATTGCCAGCAGAAGGAGCAAAGACAGCGCATTTCTGCTCTATGTGTGGTCCAAAGTTTTGCAGTATGAGAATTTCGCATGATATTCGTGAGTATACGAAGGAGAATGATTTAGAAACAACAGAAGCAATTGAGAAAGGTATGAAAGAAAAAGCAGAAGAGTTTAAAGAAGCAGGTAGTCAGTTATATAGATGAGTAGAAAGACTGAAATGAAAAACCTGAAGTATATAAATGCAAATTGAAAAACCGACATAAAGATCCCTTTTTTAGGGGTGGGCGAGAGCGTCTGGCTATGCATAGAAGCGGTCAGTGCCTTATTCTGCCCCGTGCGATATAAAACAAAGGTAGAAGGCAAGTGGAGAGCCTGCTTTGTTTTGTGTGCTAGGGTTTTAAATAGATTTATGTAGAAAGTGCCTTTCTGAACACCTTTTCAATCTATGATCACGTGTACCTAACCTAATATAGATAATCATCCCCCTGCTGAGCGAGAGCAGGGGGATTTTGTTTCGTTTGATAAGTTAACGAGCAAAGACGAGCTGTACCCAGTAGAATAAGAGAAAGAGGGTTACGATTGTGGTGAGTGGAATGACAATTAAGGAGACGTTCAAGTAATCTTTCCATTTTATTTTAATTTTATTTTGCTTTAGGATATGCATCCAAATAAGAGATGCAAGTGTACCGATTGGTAATAACAATGATCCTATGTCGCTACCAATGATGTTTGCAAGGTAGATTGTTTTGAGGGTAATAGGATCTAATCCCATTTTTGTTAAGGTAATGGTTCCAATCATTAGGGCAGGATGGTTGTTAAAAATGTTTGATAGAATTGAAACGAGTCCGCCCATGATAAAACTTGCGTATAATAAACTTTGATTCACAATCGGTTCGCATACTTGCACAAGCCAAGTTGTTAATCCAGCGTTATGGAGTCCGTAAATAATAACGTACATGGAAAAAGCAAAAACGAGAATGTGCCACGGTGTCTTTTTTAATATATCGACTGGATTTGTTCGTAAATAATACCATCTCCATAGGAGCAGAACGAGAGAGCCGATTACGGCAACAATTTCAATCGGAACTGCAAAGAATGAGGCAACGAAAAGGAGACAGCGCATAAGAAAGACAAACAGTAACACTTTTAACATAAATTTGGAGCGTTTGCTTTTTGTATCAATAGAATCTGTCCCTTTTAATGGGTGAAACTGTTTTGTGAAAAAGACTTCTTCAATGTCATAAGCGGATGTTGGTAGTTTTTTTGGTAATTTCTTTTTCACAACCATATACATGAGCCATGACATAAAGAGGAGCCCTAACGTTGCAGGTACAAACATCATCGCTGTGTGCATATAGAGTGTCATATGAACGATATTTAGTGCAATTAAATTTACAATATTACTAACGCCAATTGGAGCACTAGAAGCAGTTGCAATTAATGCGCCGCTTAATAAATATGGAATTTGTTGATGTGGTTTTAATTGGAGGTTTTTCAGAAGCAAAATTAAAATTGGTGTTGTTATTAAAATACTACCATCGTTATTAAACAACAATGTCATGAGAAAACAGAGTAATTGAATGTACCAATATAGACGACGCCCGGAGCCTTTTGCTAAGTTTGCGAGCCTGGCCGCTGCCCAGTGGAAGAAACCAAAACTTTCTAATATAACAGCCATAACAATTGTGGCCAGAATGGTAATAGAGGCGCCGCCAATTTTACCAATGATATCTGCAATGTCACTGCGTGATACGAGCCCGGTAATAATGATAATCCCCGCTCCAACTGCAGCTGGCCATGCCTCATTTAATCCTCTTGGCCGCCAGAAGATGATGAGCATGGTGAGGAGAAAAACGAAAACCGTAATCCAAATTTCAATACCCATAGCTAGCCTACCCTTCTTGATTCTTTAGTTTGAACAAGGGGATTTCAACTTGTCCGAGACTTTCTACTTAATTATATTCAAATTGTTAAAAGAAGGCTTGAGGCATTACACTAACTATTGTAAATATGGGCGTTTGATACTTTAGGGAAAAGACATAGCATATAGGGAATATTGAATGAAAATAGGCGCATATCCAGTATGTGCCTATTAGGTATTTATAAGAGAAAAGTTGCTACGTGCATCTACCTAATTTTCTTTTGGTAGGTAAATGTGGAGAGAAATATGCTACTTATTTCGTGGTAGATGATGTTTGACTAAGTATTTTTATTATATAACCGACAAAAAACTCTTTTTTTAGGCGGGCGGGAGCGAGTGGAAGTTTCACTTTATATTTTGTTGAAACGCCGATATATCACAAATAACGTCGATATATCGGCAGCCTCTGTAGTGAACCGTTCGTTTCACTTTAAAAATGATCGATCTTTCAAGAATAAGTTCCAGAAGAAGATGAATCCTGGTAATAAAATTGCGATCCCGATTGCATAGAGGACGAGCAGTGCATAAAACGTTTCTGTCGTTGTAAAACTTGTGAACACGGTCACTTCTGGGTAAATAATATACGGAAGATGTGCAACGCCGTAAGCATAGCTTGCAAATCCATACTGGGCAACAACAGAAAGAACAGCGATACGCGGCCAGCCTAGTATTCCTTGTTTTTTGTTCGTCCACCAAAGTGAGGAATAGCCAATGATAAAAAAGATAATTGAGATTGTAAACCATAGGAACTGTTTAATTAAACCATCCATGAGCCAATGTGTTTCCGGTTCCATTACGACAAGTGCGATGATAGCGGTGACAAGCGTGGCAGGGCCGAGTAAGATGGCATTTCTTCGATAGAGACGATATGTATCTTGAGATCCTTGTTCGCTAGCAAAGTCAGCGAGAAAGAGTGCTGATAAAAAGAGTTCGGATGTTAAGCCAAAGAGCATGTACCAATATACGACCGGGCTTGATAATAACTTCCCATATAGTAGCGTTTCTTTCCCGTTAGCAGTCGTAATGAAAGCTCCTTCTGTTACAGGGAGAACTGTAATTAAGAGAGCTGGAATTAATAGACCTGTAATGCCTGAAATCGTGCGCAGTACACGCTCGTACTTTGGCACAGAGTAAGCGAACACCATAAAGGTACTGCGAATGGTAACGAGAATGAGAATTAAGGTAACAGGTACAAACATTGCTGTTGCAAGTGTAAATGCAGCCTTTGGAAAGAAGCCGAGAAACGCGACAACGACAAAGACTAGAAATGTATTCGTAACTTCCCACGTTGGAGACAAGTAGCGATTCGCAAGTTTTCCAGCAAGTGTTGGATGCTTTGCGTATACCATCCCCCAAAAGCCAGCTCCGAAATCAATTGAGCCTAAAATACTGTATACAAAAATGACAGCCCAGAGAATGATAATAGCGATACTTGCTTCATGCATGTGAATCCCCCCTGTTCGTTTGTAAGTCGGCCTTTAATGGATGACGTTTAAAGAATGTTCGTAATACGAAAATAGTTAAAGCACCAAGTGCAATATAAAGGATGACAAATACGATGAATAATGGTCCGACGAAATCGGCGCGCGTGGCAGCATCTGTCGTCCGTTGAAAACCGTAAATCGTCCAAGGCTGCCGGCCGCTGCAGCTGAAAATCCAGCCAAATTCAATGCCAAGAAGCATAATCGGACCGCAAGCCGCAATGGCCCAAAGCATCCATTTTGGCAATTGTCCTCCTTTTTTTCGGTAAATGAAGTACCAATATCCAAGTGCAATTGCAGCGACGGCGAATGTAAATGTAGCCGCTCCGACCATTAAATCAAAGAATAGATGTGTGTAAAAAGGCGGCCACGTTTCTTGTGGAAATTCATTTAATCCTTTTACAACTGTATTTGGAGACAGACCGACTAACATACTGAGCAGGTTTGGAAATTCAATTGCGTATTTTAATTTGTTTGTTTCTGGATCGAGAATGCCTCCAACGGCTAGCGGTGCATGTGACTGTGTCTGAAATAATGCTTCTGCTGCTGCTAATTTCTCCGGTGAGTGCTCATGCAAGGCAATCGCAGATTCATGTCCAGAAAGCCACATAATTGCGCCTGTAATAAATGTGACGATTAAACCTAAATATAATCCTTTTTTATGATAGGTAATCTCCTGTGCACTTTTATTTCGTTTTAATAATTTAAACCCGGCAATCGAAGCGATGACAGCAGCTCCTGTTGCATAAGCTGTAATGACAACATGAATGGAGCTTGTGAAAAAGCTTGGATTAAAAAAGGCTTTCCAAGGATCGACATTATAGACTGAACCGTCTGCAGCCATTGAAAATCCCGCTGGTGTATTCATCCATGTATTTGCTGATGTAATAAGTACAGCAGATGCAGTTGCCCCGAACATCACAAAAAAGAGCGATATTAATCGCATAAATGGTGGTAATTTATCTGCAGCATACACATAAATGGACATGAACAATGCTTCTAGGAAGAAGGCAAAAATTTCAATTTGAAATGGGACGGAAATGACTTGTCCGACAATCTTCGCAAAGCCAGGCCAAAGTAAGGAAATTTGGACGCCCACAATTGTTCCTGTTGGAATGGCAACACCAAGAAGAATCGCAAATGCTTTCGTCCATCTTTTTGCCATCACAGAGTAATCGGGGTCCTTTTTCCAGTGATATAATACCTCGCTTATAAAAATCATTAAGGAAAGACCGATTCCTAGCGTTGCAAAAATAATATGGAAGGCTAACGATGATCCAAAGAAAGCGCGTGATAATGTAACAGTATCCATATGCCTACTCCTCTTCTTTTTTGCCATTATTTTCTTACCGTTATGGAAAATTTATTCAAAAAAGTGACAAAAAATATGTATGTACTTTAGGGAAGATTATGATATTATAATGTTGAAATGTTCAGGGAATAAATAAAAAGAAGAATTAACATTTTAGAATTGTACTTTGAAGAAAAATATTTTATAATTCTTATGCGAACATAAGTTCTATTTGTTTGGTTTTTACAAACTATACAAGTCAGAAACGCTAATGTTTACTGGATTTAGTCTTATTCATGAAACGGAGGGGAAAGTTTTCATGTATCCAGAAATCATTAAAAAAATGGCATTTTCGAAAGAGCATAAAGATTTATTGTTAAAGCTATATAATAAAGAAATTACAAGGCGTGAATATGATCGTCTCGTACAAGCATTATATCGGCCGGCAAAAGAGAGTGTGTAAAATCCATTCTTAGTGATTGGATAACTTCATTCTATAGCAATAAAGGAAAAGAGGTAATCTGAAAAGGTTACCTTTTTTGTATGGTGATGTTTGGTACCTTAACGAGGCACGTTAAAAACAGCAAGTAATGGCTACTTGCTGTTTTTTAATGCTATTTGCAAAATAGTAAGTCCTTCTTGATGGAAGCTTCACTTAATGATAAAGAAAGTGAGAGAAAGCGAATGTAGCATAGAGAATTTTTTGTTCATATGCTCGTCATATGAGAATTCCCCTAGACATATATATAGGTTAGCTTAACCTTATGGGGAGCTATAAGAGCTAATGAGAAAGGGGGGCGTCATATGAATATTTTGCTGTGCTGTGCTGCTGGCATGTCAACGAGTTTGCTTGTAACAAAGATGGAGAAAGCAGCAGAGGCGCAAGGGATAGAAGCTAGAATTTGGGCTGTATCTGGGTCGGAAGTGCGTAATCATATTGATGAAGCAGATGTATTATTACTCGGCCCGCAAGTGCGCTATCTATTACCGAAAATGCAAGAGCTCTGTAAAGAAAAAGGTGTACCCGTGAATGTCATTCAATCTGTACACTACGGACTTTGTAATGGGGAAGCGGTGTTACAAGCAGCATTGTCAATGAAGGCATAAGGGGAGTGGAGAGGATGACGGGATTTTTAGAGAGATACGTTATGCCTGTAGCAGGAAGAATCGCGGAGCAGCGTCATTTACAAGCTGTTCGAGACGGAATTATTTTAACGATGCCTTTCTTAATTATCGGATCCTTTTTCTTAATTATTAGTGCGTTGCCGATACCTGGATATAATGATTTTATGGCCAATTTATTTGGATCGGGCTGGCAAAAAGCATTAGGGTATCCGGTAAGTGCCACATTTAATATTATGTCTTTAATCGCCACTTTTGGAATCGCTTACAGATTGGCAGAACAGTATAAAGTAGATGCATTAGCATCAGGGGCGTTGTCACTTGTATCTTTCTTATTAGCAACACCATTTCAAGTTTCACATATTGCAGAAACGACGAAGGAAAGTATTTTAGTAGAAGGTGTGATTCCAACTGTACTTACTGGCAGCCAAGGTTTATTTGTGGCGATGATTTTAGCACTTATATCTACAGAAATATACCGCGTTATTATACAGAAAAATATTGTGATTAAAATGCCAGAAACAGTACCACCAGCAGTGTCGCGTTCGTTTGTTGCACTGATTCCTGGTTTTGTTGTGATTACTGTAGTATGGATTTTACGGTTAATTCTAGAACACACTTCATTTGGAAGTATTCATAATATTGTGGGACAATTGCTACAAGCGCCGCTTAGCACACTGGGTGCTAGTATATTTGGAGCTGTGATTGCGATTATTCTTATTCAATTATTGTGGGCATGCGGGATTCACGGAGCGGCCATTGTTGGCGGAGTGATGGATCCAATTTGGCTCTCATTAATGGATCAAAACCGCGTCGCCTTTCAAGCTGGGCAGGAAGTACCAAATACAATTACAAAGCAATTCTTTGATTTATGGATTTATATGGGTGGTTCTGGTGCAACGCTCGCACTTGTCATAGCGATGTTACTATTTGCACGAAGTCAGCAATTAAAAAGTTTGGGCAGGCTATCTATTGGACCAGGTATTTTTAATATTAATGAGATGGTGACATTTGGAATGCCGATTGTGTTAAATCCCCTTCTTCTGATTCCATTTATCCTTGTTCCCCTTGTTCTAACGATTGTGACTTATTTTGCGATGGAATGGGGATTTGTGGCGCGGCCAAGCGGCGCAGCTGTACCGTGGACAACACCGATTCTGTTTAGCGGCTATTTAGCAACGGGCGGTAAGATTTCAGGTGTTGTGATGCAGTTAGTAAACTTCTGCTTAGCTTTTTTCATCTATTTCCCGTTCTTAAAAATGTGGGATAAGCAAAAGTTGGCAGAAGAAAAGGGGGAGCAATAGAGGGAAATGGATACGATAGAGACAACGGCTTTTCATTTAATTTTACATGGGGGAAATGCGAGAAGCTCAGCGATGGAGGCAATTCAATTTGCAAAACAAGGAAAACTTTCCGAAGCGGACGGAAAATTGCAAGAAGCAGACAGCGAGTTAAAGGAAGCGCATCGCTTACAAACAACATTGATTCAACAAGAGGCAGGCGGCGAACGGGTCGAACTTACGTTACTGTTCGTTCATGCGCAGGATCACCTTATGAATGCTATAACAATGAAGGAATTAGCGAGTGAGTTTGTTGATTTATATAGGAAGATGTTAGATAGAAAATAGGCCTTGCGGGTGCAAGGTCTTTTTTATGTATTGAAAATGACAAGTTAAACAAATAACTGGACCACTTATGTACATATCCATTTATTTTTTCCACATTTATGTAAAAATGAAGTAGTAAAGGGGGGGCGATATGAAGGTTCATATTGATTTAGACCCAGCACATGAAGAACTAGAAATCGTGATAAGGACGAAAGAAATGACTGAAGATGTTCAGCACATTTTGAAAATATTAGAAGGGGGGACGATCAAGCAAATTGTTGGAATAGAAGATCAGCAGTTTTATTTATTGGAGTTTAAGGAAATATATTGGTTCTATTCGGAAGGCAGAAAGGTATTTGCCCAAACGACAAAAGGAAACCTTGAAGTAAAACACCGGTTGTATGAATTAGAGAGTGCCTTACAGCGAGAAGGATTTGTTAGGTTCTCAAAATCGACAATTGCAAATATAAAGCATGTGAAAAGTTTTGAAATGTCGTTTAGTGGCAGCATGTGTGCTCATTTTTCAAATGGGATGAAAGAGTACGTTTCGCGAAAATATGTTCCGCTTATTAAAGAAGTTTTGAATATAGGAGGTTAGTATGATGATGGATAGAATAGGTGCAAAGTTGGCAGCTGGTATGGGGATGGCGATGTTTTATAGCTTATTATTTTTGGGGATCGGTTATGCGAATGGGATGGAGACAATAGAGATAAGGACATTGTTAATTCAACTTGTTGCAGCAAATATAATTGGGATGATCTTCTCTGTTGCTTCTTTTGTTTTTGAGAGGGAAGAATGGAGCCTGTTAAAACAAACAATCATTCATTTCATTATATTACTAGGAACATTTCTTCCAGCGGCAGTATGGATGGGATGGGTTCCTAATCATGTAAGTGCCATTCTCATTTGCGTAGGAAGCTTTATTATCATTTACTTCATGATATGGTTTGCAATGACAATGTATTGGAAGAAAAAGATTGAGAATTTAAATAATCAGCTTAAATAGAAAAGAGAAAAAAGTACGCCAGGTGTGAAAAGCACTTGGCGTACTTTTTAATTGCTTTAGCTGAAGAAGCACGGGAAACGATGAATGAAGCGCATCATTTCCAATATGAGCTCATACAATCAGAAGCAAGAGGAGAAAAAATAGAAATTACAGTACTACATTGAATAAACTTTCTAGTTATAAAAAAATCAATGCGAAAGGGGAACGTGTAGTATGTGTGGAATAAAAATTACAACAATTGGCGGTGGCTCTAGTTATACACCGGAGTTAATTGAAGGTTTTATTAAGCGCTATCATGAACTTCCTGTTCGTGAAATTTGGTTAGTTGATGTGGAAAAAGGAAAAGAAAAGTTAGAGATTGTTGGTAACTTAGCAAAGCGTATGGTGAAAAAAGCAGGAGTTCCAATTGATATTCATCTTACACTAGATCGCCGCGAAGCGTTAAAAGATGCGGACTTTGTTACAACACAATTTCGCGTTGGGTTATTAGCAGCGCGCGGAAAAGACGAAGCCATCCCGTTAAAATATGATGTGATCGGCCAGGAGACAAATGGTCCTGGCGGTTTATTTAAGTGCTTAAGAACGATTCCTGTTATTTTAGATATTTGTAAAGAAATAGAGGAGCTTTGTCCAAACGCATGGTTAATTAATTTTACAAATCCAGCGGGGATGGTAACAGAAGCTGTTCTTCGCTATACAAACATTCAAAAGGTTGTCGGGTTATGCAACGTTCCGATCGGGATTCATATGGGATTAGCAAAGATTCTCGATGTAGATCCAAGTCGTGTACATGTTGATTTTGCGGGTTTAAACCATATGGTGTATGGATTGGATGTCTATTTAGATGGTGTGAGCGTCATGGACCGTGTGCTGGAATTAGTAACAGATCCAGAGAAACAAATTACGATGCAAAATATTGCAATGCTTGATTGGGAACCCGATTTCATTCGCGCGCTTCGTGCAATTCCATGCCCATACCACCGTTATTACTACAAAACACGCGAAATGTTAGAAGAAGAAAAGCAAGCGTCACTGGAAAATGGTACACGTGCAGAAGTAGTGAAGAAGCTAGAGAATGATCTGTTTGAACTGTATAAAGATCCGAATTTAGATAGTAAACCACCGCAACTAGAAAAACGCGGCGGAGCATATTATAGTGATGCTGCATGCAGCTTAATTACGTCTATTTACAACAATAAAGGCGATATTCAGCCTGTAAATACAAGAAATAATGGTACAATCGCAAGTTTACCAGCTGATTCTGCTGTTGAAGTAAACTGCGTCATTACAAAGGATGGCCCAAAGCCGATTGCGGTTGGGGACTTACCGGTACCAGTTCGTGGTTTAGTACAACAAATTAAATCGTTTGAACGTGTAACAATTGAAGCAGCTATAACAGGTGATTATCATAAAGCGCTGCTGGCGATGACGATTAATCCGCTTGTCCCATCTGATAAAGTGGCAAAACAAATGTTAGATGAAATGCTGGAAGCTCATAAAGAGTATCTTCCGCAATTTTTCAAGAAAGTGGAAAACTAAAAGCGGCGCAGTTCAGCTCGCTTTTTTTCAGTTTGAATTCAAATTGAAAAAACCCCTTTCTTTTTTAGGTGGTCGAGAGGGACTGGCCGCGTGTAGAAGCGGTCAGGGCCTTTTTCTGCCACGTGTCATGTGAAAAAAATGTAGGGAATAAGTGTAGGTGACTTTTTGTGTTGTGTACCAGGAAAGTATCTATTGAAGAATTAAAATAGATGTATATAGGAGGGGACGTAATGATTCAATTAATTGTAAACGCAGATGACTTCGGATTAACAC
This sequence comes from Bacillus bruguierae, assembly GCF_037104725.1. Classification (NCBI taxonomy): domain Bacteria; kingdom Bacillati; phylum Bacillota; class Bacilli; order Caryophanales; family Bacillaceae; genus Bacillus; species Bacillus bruguierae. Next base: position 198,941 of record NZ_JBAWSX010000003.1, read on the forward strand.
GAGGGGTAAACTACGGTATTATTGACGCGCACGTGAATGGGCTTGTTAATTCTACAACGATGATGATGAATATGCCGGGGGTAGAACATGCAGTGCAACTAGCGAAGGAATATAAGACGCTTGGAGTTGGTGTGCATCTTGTATTAACTGCAGGAAAACCGCTTCTTTCTGATGTACTCTCTCTTGTGAAAAAAGATGGTTCGTTTCATTCGCAAAGTACCGTGTGGGAAGGAAGGATAGATCCATATGACGCCGAGCGAGAGTGGGCCGCGCAAATTGAAAAGTTTTTATCATATGGCTTAACACCGACGCATCTTGATAGTCATCATCACATTCACGCACTGCCAATTTTGCATGACGTCTTAGAGCGATTAGCAGAGAAATATCATCTTCCGGTGCGCCGCTGTGAACAAGAGTGTGCAGTACGCCCATTTTCTGATGTGTTTTTTCACGATTTTTACGGAGATGGTGTAACGAGCGATTACTTTACAAAACTAAATGGGCGTGTACAGGACGGGATAACCGTTGAAGTTATGGTGCATCCAGCTTATATAGATGCAGAGCTGGTGAAACGTTCGTCTTATGTCATGAAGCGTGTTGAAGAGTTACGTATTTTAACAGAGAGTAAGCTTCCAAGTGGGATGGAGCTTGTGAAGTTTTAGGAGTGGTAAAGAAATGAAATTGACCAAAAAAGTCCACTTTTCGGTGTGATCCAGTTCTAGTGAATGGGCGATTCGCATGTTGAACGTTGTCGTAAGGTCTTTATACCTTGTCGAATCGCCGATAAATGTATCATTTCCGCCGATATATCTGGTGTGCTCCTATTATTATTTTGTCCAAAGTTTTACTGATTCTAAATCACTAGTTGAATATTTCTTTTTTCCGTAACGGACTTTTTCATAGATCGGTATAATATTTGTTGGCTTATTAAGCCTTAATAGCCACTGCTGCAAGGTCTCACATGGTTTTCTTTTGTTATGTTTGGGGAGCTTTTTTTCCCATTTTATTAGTTCTAGTCGGATTTCATTGTGAATCGAATGGATGTCATTGTTATGTTCATCTGCTATTGTAGTAGTTTCTTTGTGAGTTTGTTGTATAGAATATACATTAGAAATGGATTCGGCTGATTTCTTCTTTTTGAAATATAGGAAAGCAAGAATGATAGTTGATGTGATAATTATGATGGTTATCCATGATTTTTTGTTATTTTGAATGGTTTTATTAATAGTATCTAAAATCTTATCTAAAATCTTATCCTTCCACGACATTTGAATTGGGGATTCTTTATCGTTATCATCGCTTTCAATTTCTGTTGGGTCACCATGTGGTGCTGGTAGTTGTGGTGCCCGATCTACTTCATAGTCAGTGTATTGTCCCCAGCCTATGAATTTTCTAAACTCCTGTTGTGTAAATAAAGAAAATGTAGATAGTCCCCATGAAATGATTACAAACATCACAACAATAATCATTCGAGAGAACCAGAGCCGATTTTTAGGCATGCGCAATGCAACTGCTACTAAAAACATATACAAATGTATACTCTTAGAGTTTTCTTGCTTCTACGAACCCCATTTCGCTACTATCTTGCTACTTTGGTTTATATGGTTCTCCACAGGCGTTAATTCCGATGTAGCCCACCGTACATATATAAGTTAGTATGGTATATTCTTTTGCTTGTAAAAGGTTGATGGATGCGTTTAAATCTCTATCTATTTCATTTCCACACTCGCATGTAATTTTTGTACTCTAAGAATATTTTTATCTATATTCGCTCTTTTGTTAGTAGCAGATTTTTCACCTCTCTTTTTTAGATTTTTATACTTTCGCGATAAAGAGCGCTGCTCACGTTTTAATTTTCTTTCTAGCTTTCTTACTTTTCCTGTTTTGTTAATGTTTTCATGAACTTCCCCATTACTACAAATAGCAAAATCTTTAATCCCTAAATCAATCCCTAATCCTGTTTCTTCTAGCTTTGGTTTTACTTGTGTTTCCTCTACTTCACAAAGTATGGATACATAATATCTCCCTGCTTTTTGAGAAACTGTCCCGCTTTTCACAATGGCGTTTTTAGGGATATAACCTTACTCTTTCAATCTTACAAAGCCAAGAGTAGGTATTTTCACTCGATGTCTTTCAATCGTCCAGTCTGTTTTGTTATTTTTAGGGAAGTAGCATTTTACATCTTGCTTTTTCTTCTTTTTATACTTAGGGAATTTAGATAGTCCTTTGAAAAAGTTTTTAAATGCTTTTTCTCCGTTCATAATCGCTTGTTTTGTAGCTTTAGAAGATACTTCTTTTATCCAAGATTTATCTGGATTACTAGGTATAAATTCGTTGTTTAACCACTTGGAAAAATCCATACCACTTACAAATCTACCTTCTATTTCTAAATTTGTTTGCTGTATAGATCGTAACATAATTTGTAAGAATAATAAATTGAATATTAAGAAAACTATAATGATAAAATCCCCCATACATTTGATTGTAAGGAGGGCGTAAAACTAGCTTTTATAGTACCGACAAAATCATCCCGCTGATCGCACCAATTATAACAATAACCCCCGGCGGCATTTTCCAAAAGGCAAGCATTGTAAATAAGAGTAATGCGACAACGAAATCAGCGGGCTCTATAACCGAGCTTGTCCAAATTGGATGATAAAAAGCGGCGAGTAAAATGCCGACAACCGCTGCATTTATACCAAACATAGCTCCTTGTACGTACGGTTTGCGGCGCAGTGCATCCCAAAAAGGCAATACGCCGACAACGAGTAAGAAGGCGGGAAGAAAAATAGCAATTGTCGCAATTGTTGCCCCGGCGGCTCCGTTCATAATTGCTCCGATATAAGCGGCGAATGTAAATAATGGTCCAGGAACGGCTTGCGTCATTCCATAACCAGCGAGAAATTGTTCTTTCGTTATATAGCCATTTGACACAAATTCATTTTCTAGGAGCGGAAGAACAACATGACCGCCGCCAAAGACGAGAGAACCTGAGCGATAGAAACTATCAAACATAGCAATCCAGTGCGAGAAAGGGCGTAATATCGGTAATAGTATGAATAAGAGAAAGAACAAAGATAGGCATAGCGCTGCGACTTTGCGTGAGATGGGAATAGATATTTCTGTTTCAGTTGTTATTGTGTGCTCCCTGTATAAGAGCCATCCCACGATGCTCGCGAATAGAATAACGATGATTTGTATCCAAGCTGTTTGGAATAATAGAACGATAGCCGCTGCGATAACTGCAATCGTTGCGCGGCTCCGGTCTGGTGTTAGCTTTTGCACCATTCCCCATAATGCATGAGCGACAATCGCTACGGCCACTAGTTTTAAGCCGTGAATCCATCCCGCGTGTGCAATATCAATCTGCTGCAGTAACGAAGCAAACAGGACGAGCGCAAGAACGGAAGGGAGCGTAAATCCAAGCCAAGAAACAATAGCTCCAAGTATACCACCCCGTGATAATCCAATTCCGATTCCAACTTGACTACTAGCGGGGCCGGGAAGGAATTGACAAAGTGCTACAAAATCGGCATAGCTTCTTTCATCCATCCATTTTCGCTTCTGAACGTATTCGTTATGAAAATAGCCAAGATGTGCAACAGGTCCTCCGAAGGAAGTGAGTCCAAGTTTTGTGGAAATGAGAAAGATTTCCGTTAATATTTGTAAGTGTTTTGCGATACTTTGTTTAGAATTCATAGTGATAGGAGTCACCTTTTTCTCGAATAAATTTTTCTATAAATCTAGCGACCGCTTCTATACACGGTCAGACGCTCTCGCCCACTAAAAAAAGGGGCAGTTTTCCAATTTGTACTTATATATCATATCGAATCTATGTAAATAGGAAAATGACAAGAATGTAATGAATATGTAAAATTGCATATTTGAGAAGTAACTTTTTATGTTACAGTGAAAACGTAAGAAGATAGCCTCCTAACTATCTTTGAGCCAACGGATAATAGTTCTGCAAAATGACTTGTCATTGAGAAAGAACGAAAGGAACCTCTTCATTGAGGTTTTTTTGTTTTTTTCTTCTTTCTGAACGAATTGATTTTTAATAAAGGAATTCATTATAAAAACCACTTCAATCAATTTCAAGTGCTTTTCAATTGGTTGAAGTGGTTTTTATTTTCACATGTTTTAAGGTATTTTTTGTGGTTATATCAAAATATATAAATATGATTTAATGTTTCGACATATAAGTCGCTGTTATGCAGAATAATCATGACCTGCACTTGCTTGCTCCCTTTGTTTTAAAGCACTGCATGTGGCAGGAAAAGGCCCTGCCCACTCCTGTGCAAGGCCAGATGCTCTTGTCCTCCCGTAAAAAGAAAGTGGTTTTATGTCGGTTTTTTAATTTATATACATATAAAAGTTGAACAGCTTTAGTAGAGGCTAAAGCTGTTACAATCTCGCGTCCTTCCAAAAATTAACTTCTAAATGAGAGGAAGGATTGTAAGGGAGAAGTGTATATCCTTGTGAATGAAGATAGTCAATGACTTTTGGTAAGATTTGTACAGTGACATTTGAATCATGCATTAAAATGACTTCGACTGGATTATCACTTTGATTTATTACTCGTTCCAATACGGCAGATGGATTATGAGCGCTTTTCCAATCGTATGTATCGATTGTCCAGTCCCACATTTTATAGCGAGATGCAACGAGAGCGTCGCGATAATTTTTCTTTAAATAGGGCATGCTGCCATAAGGAACACGAACGAGGTGTGTGTCAATTCCAGTGATGACCCGAACAATCTCCCGAGCTTGTTCCATTTCAGAAACTAAAATAGAGGGATCACCATTATAGAGGTACTTTGCATTATGAGACATACTATGTAATCCGAGATAATGACCTTCTTCAATGATTCGCTTTGTTGTTCGAGGGTAACGAGAGACGCGTCCACCGATAACAAAGAAAGTTGCTTTTCCATTTTTTTGCTTTAAGATATTTAAAATTTGTGCTGTATATTTGTTTGGTCCATCATCAAATGTCAAATAAGCCACTTTTGTTTGCGGAGTAGCTGTATATTGATGAGGCAGTTGTGTTTCAAAATGAGAGATAGGGCGATTCTCATGTGAAGGTACAACAGCAGCCTGCATAGGTGATAGAAAACATAAGATGATAGTAGAAAACAAACAAATAAGTAAAAGTGTTCGCTTAATCATGATGCTCACCCTAATTTGAAGATTGTACTGTTATCTTGCTCCAAGGTGGGTATTCTCAAACGAACTATATTTTGGAAAACAAAAAAACAGGAGAATTTCTTTAAAGAGATTGTCCTGTTTGTATATTTTTATTGTGTATTGGTTATATTACTTTTATTCTTCACGTCTTTTTACTTTTTTATAGACTGAAATAATTGGTTTATAGCGATCATGGACAAGACCGATAATCTCTGCCACAATTTCAGTAATTAAAATAAGAAGGAATAGAAGAACAATGGAGAGCCATAATGTTGCTTTTGAAAAAATAATGGCATTCACACTAAAGAAAATACCAAATGCATAAATAATTAGCACCGTTGTTCGATGAGAGAACCCTATTGCGAGTAAACGGTGATGCAAATGCGATTTATCTGGTGCTGAAATTGGTTTCTTATTTACAACGCGGCGAATAATCGCAAATGTTGTATCAAAGATTGGTACCCCTAAAATAATGATTGGAACGATAAAGCTAAACAATGTTACGCTTTTGTATAGGCCAAGTAATGATAGTACCGCAATACAATATCCTAAAAACAGAGCCCCTGTATCTCCCATAAAGATTTTCGCTGGATGAAAGTTATAGAATAAAAATCCAATTGTACTTGCTAATACGATGAGTGCAAGCGGTAAAATGATTGCACTACCGGCACCAGTTACACTAGTAGCAGCCATGTAAGCTAACGTTGCAAGAACAATGGAAGAAATGCCAGCTGATAGTCCGTCAAGTCCGTCAATTAAATTAATAGCATTTGTAATACCAACAATCCAAAACACTGTAATTGGATAAGATAGCCATCCAAGTTCAGTTTCTCCTAAAATTGGAATGTAAAGCACTGGTATTTGTAAGTTTTTCACGATTAACAATGCGACTGCAAGTTGTCCGCCGAATTTTACTTTTGCAGATAATTCATACATATCATCTAATATCCCAATGATAATGATGATGACAGCACCTATACTAATCGATACGATCCGCTGTTCATACAAGCCGCTAACGAAGCATCCTATAACAACTCCGATAAAGATTGCCAGTCCGCCAAGACGAGGCATAATGTTTTGATGTACTTTACGAGCATTTGGCTTGTCTGTTGCCCCAATCTTAAAGGCTAATTTAATTACGAAAGGGGTAGCAATCAGTACGGTAATGAACGATGCCAAAACTGCATAAATAATTCGTGAGTCCATTAATACCCCACCTTTTATATTTTAACGTATTGAAATCTCTCTTTTACTTCAAAATTCAATATATGTTTTTGGCTCATAACATATGGTATCATAAAAAGAGTGGATTTCAATCTTTTTTTCGCGTGACTTTAAATTGTAATAACTGAAATATATGACATTTTTAAAGCGAATTATAGATGAAAAATTAGTCTTAATATGGATGTTTTACAGAAAAATATGTATGTTCCTTATTTAATTATATGAAGGTTATGATAGGATTGTGTAAATATATGTGTTGAGGGAATAGCAGAATAAAGGTGGATGCTTTTCGTGTTACGTGCTATTAGAAGAAGGTTGATTTTACAGGTAGGAATTGCTGTATAATTAATATAGAGCTATATAATGATATATTTTTTATAGGGGGAGAAACCATGATTTTAGTTGTTGGTGGAGCAGGATATATCGGAAGTCATACAGTAAAACAATTGTTAGATCAAAAATTTGAAGTGGTTGTATTAGATAACTTATCAACTGGTCATCGTGAAAGTGTTGATGAGAGAGCGATCTTAGAAGTAGGAGATTTAAGTAACGCGGCAGATTTAGATCGTGTATTTAGTAACTATTCTATTGATGCTGTTATGCATTTTGCGGCAAATAGTCTTGTTGGTGAATCTGTTTCCAATCCATTGAAATATTATAAAAATAACGTGACGGCAACGATTACGTTGCTAGAGAAAATGATGGAGCATGGCGTAACATCATTTATTTTCTCTTCAACAGCGGCAACGTACGGAATTCCGGAGACAGATATGATTACAGAAAAAACTGCAACAAATCCAATCAATACATATGGACGCTCTAAATTAATGGTTGAGCATATTTTACAAGATTTTCATGCTGCTTATGGCATGAAATATGTTGTACTTCGCTACTTTAATGCAGCGGGAGCTCATGTATCAGGAACAATTGGAGAAGATCATACGCCAGAGACACATTTAATTCCGCTTGTGCTGCAGCACTTATTAGGAAAACGTGAATCGATTGCTGTCTTTGGTACAGATTATGATACACATGATGGTACTTGTATTCGCGATTATATTCATGTGACAGACTTAGCGGAAGCGCACATTTTAGCGCTGCAAAGTTTACAAAATGAACAAAAAACAAATGAAGTATACAACTTAGGAAACGGAAAAGGCTTTTCTGTAAAAGAAGTAATTGAAACGTGTGAACGTGTAACTGAGAAGAAAGCAAATGTGATTCACGCAGAGCGCCGCGCGGGAGATCCAGCAAGGCTTATCGCTTCATCAGAGAAGATTTATAACGAATTAGATTGGAAGGCAAGGTATTCGCTTGAAGAAATGATTCAAACAGCTTGGGAATGGCATACATCCCATCCGAATGGATATAGTAAGTAAAAACAAGTCAGCTGCTTACCTGCAGCTGACTTGTTTTTTTACAAAAGCTTAAAAATGAAGCGAAGGATGTCTCATATAATAAAGTGAAACGAACCATAAGGAGGAGGTGTGTGTATGAAAATTACGGTGGTAGGTACTGGATATGTCGGGTTAGTGACAGGGATTGGATTAGCGACACTCGGGCACTCTGTGACTTGTTTTGATATTGATGAACAGAAAATACGGTTGTTAGAGGAAAATGAACTGCCGATATATGAACCGGGGTTACAAAAATTATTGGAAGATGCTGTTTTAAAGCAGAAGCTATCGTTTACTTCAAAGAGAGAAGAAGCTTACGAGGCAGTTGAGTATATTTTTGTGGCGGTTGGTACACCTTCCTACTCAGATGGATCTGCAAATTTAACACATATTGTAAATATGTGCCGTGATATTGGGATGTATGCTAAACAAGATGTGATCGTTGTGACAAAAAGTACGGTTCCTGTTGGAACAAATGATGCTATGAAAGAATGGATTCAGGCGGCATTGCAAACAGATATAAGTGTCCATCTTGTATCAAATCCGGAGTTTTTACGAGAAGGCTGCGGCGTGCACGATTTCTTTCATGGTGATCGTATTGTAATTGGAGCGGAAAAAACAGAGATTGCGAAGCGGGTTGCGAATCTTTATAAGTTGTTGTCAATTGAAGTGTTTACAACGGATGTACGTAGTGCGGAGATGATTAAGTACGCATCGAATGCCTTTTTAGCGACGAAAATTAGCTTTATCAATGAAATTTCAAGTATATGTGAAAAAGTACAAGCTGATGTGACAGAAGTGGCAGCTGGGATGGGGATTGATAAACGAATTGGTCCTCATTTTCTGCAAGCGGGTATTGGGTATGGCGGTTCTTGTTTTCCGAAAGATACAAATGCACTTGTGCAAATTGCAGGTAATGTGGCTCATGATTTTAGGTTGCTAAAAGCGGTTATTGAAGTGAATAATAAGCAGCAAGCTTCACTTGTGGAAAAAGCAGAAAAGGTCATGAATTTACAAGGGAAACGAGTTGCTGTTCTCGGTCTTTCGTTTAAACCAAATACAGATGATATACGAGAAGCTCCGTCTCTTCTAATTATTGAGCAGTTATTGGCACGAGGAGCTCATGTTATTGCGTATGATCCGAAGGCGATTTTACATGCAAAGCGCATCTTTATGAACCGAGTACAATATAGCATGGATATAAGCGAAGCAATTATAAAAGCGGACGTAGCATTTATTGTAACGGAGTGGGAAAGTATTCGAACGTATCCGATTGCGAAATATGTACAGCTTATGAATGAGTCAATTGTATTTGACGGAAGAAATTGTTATGCATTAGAAGAAGTGGAGCAATATGCTGTTGATTACTATTCCATTGGTAGAAGGGTAATTCGAAAGCGAGATGTTTCACATATCTTTTAGGAAATATTTCCTTTTGTCATTTCAGATTCTCATATATAATAACAATTGTTATCGTACATGATGAATTGAGACATTGAAAGAAGAGAGGAATTGAATATGACAGAGCGCATTAAAGTAATGACGATTTTTGGAACGCGTCCGGAAGCTATCAAAATGGCTCCTCTCGTGTTAGAATTGCAAAAACATTCACAGCAAATTGAGTCTATTGTGACAGTAACAGCGCAACATCGTCAAATGCTGGATCAAGTGTTAGATATTTTTGATATTAAGCCGAATTATGATTTAAATATTATGAAAGACCGTCAAACGTTAATTGATATTACAACTCGTGGTTTAGAGGGTTTAGATAAGATTATGAAAGAAGCGAAACCAGACATCGTTCTTGTACATGGTGATACAACGACAACATTTATTGCAAGTCTTGCTGCCTATTATAATCAAATTCCAATCGGTCATGTGGAAGCTGGTCTTCGTACGTGGGATAAATATTCTCCATATCCAGAAGAAATGAACCGTCAATTAACAGGGGTAATGGCAGATCTTCATTTTGCACCAACAGCGAAGTCTGCAACAAACTTACAACAAGAGAATAAAAAAGAGACAAACATTTTTATTACAGGAAATACAGCAATTGATGCGTTAAAAACGACAGTAAAAGAATCGTATACACATCCGGTGTTAGAGAAGGTTGGAGATGATCGTCTTGTTCTCATGACGGCACATCGCCGTGAAAATTTAGGTGAGCCGATGCGTAATATGTTCCGTGCCATTAAACGTCTTGTTGAGACACATGAAGACGTGCAAGTTGTATATCCAGTACATATGAATCCTGTTGTTCGTGAAATTGCCGGAGAAATTTTAGGGAAGCATAATCGCATTCATTTAATTGAACCGCTTGATGTCATTGATTTCCATAACTTTGCAGCACGTTCATACTTAATGTTAACAGATTCTGGCGGTGTGCAAGAAGAAGCACCATCACTTGGTGTGCCAGTTCTTGTTCTACGTGATACAACAGAGCGTCCAGAAGGTATTGAAGCAGGTACATTAAAGCTTGCTGGTACAGATGAAGAAACAATTTTCAGCTTAGCAAACGAGCTATTATTAGATAAAGAAGCGCACAGCGCAATGGCAAAAGCATCGAATCCATACGGTGATGGTCAGGCGTCAGGGCGTATTGTGAAAGCAATTGTAGAATATTTTAATAAATAATAAATTTTATTTTTGGTAAGAGGAAAAAACAGCTGCCCCTGGAGAGGAGACAGCTGTTTTTTAGTGTGCGGACATTTGCCATTCTTCATCTGACTCATGATTGGATGGAGGTGTCTTTTGTGTATTTGAATTATGATTCGGTTTAGTTGTTTCCTGTTTTCCAGCCTGTGTATTTGAATTGTGATCAGGTTTAGTTGTTTCTTGCTTTCCAGCCTGTGTATTTGAATTATGATCAGGTTTAGGTAGCTCTTGCTTTCCCTCGTCTGTATTTGAGTCATTAGCTGGTTTAGCTGGTTCTTTTGTTTCAGGTTGTTTTTGTGTATCCGGAGCAGGAGCTTGTGCTTCAAGTTCTAAGTTTTGCATAAAGGTCTGGCGAATTTCTTGAATGCTTACTTCGTTTGGAACGAAATAATAAATGCCATCTATTTTCGTATCTTCGCCTTCCAATTTTACGGTTTGAATGTTAGATGGATTAAAGCCAGAGAATTTCTTATAGAGTGCAAGACCATCGGATACAGGTATGTCAGTTTTGACATATTTCCCAATTGCTTTTGCGAGATCATTTATTTTAAATACAGTAGAAGCTGAATTTAACTCCTGTACGACCGCTGCAAGTACTTGACGTTGACGAGCGGCGCGTCCAAAATCACCATTTGGATCTTGCTTTCTCATCCGAACATAAGCTAATGCTTCTTCTCCGTTTAAATGCTGTTGTCCTTTTTTAAACTCAATCTTTTTGTAATAGTTCACATCAGATCGTTCCCAAAAATCAAACGGAACATCCACTGTAACGCCGCCAACAGCATCGACAATACCTTTGAACCCTTTAAAATCCAGTTTTACATAGTGATCTACAGGTACTTTTAAAAAGTTTTCGACCGTGTCTTTTGCCATTTTTTCGCCGCCGTAGGCATGAGCTGCGTTTATCTTATCTTTTTTATCACGCCCCACGATTGTCACACGTGAATCACGCGGGATGCTCATTAAAGATACTTTTTGTGAATTTGGATTAATTGTCGCAAACATTAAGGAATCAGTTCGTCCATTTTCGCCGCCTGTTGCATAATCTTCAATTCCCATAATTAAAAGACTAAATGGTTTTTTTGTAATTTCTACATCTTCTGTACGGAGTTTAGATTTATCGTGCTGCAACCCGCTGTAAATTCCCATTAAGGAAGAATAGGAATTATAAGCATAAACTCCTCCGCCTCCAATAAGGAGAGCGAAAAAGAGGTATATAAGCCCTCTGCGTCTTCTTTTCTTTTTTGTTCTTCTATTCTGGAGATGACGATAACGATCTTCCATAAATAATCTCCTTTAAGTATAAATTAGTGTTGCACTATATCTTGTTCTAGATATAGCATCTCATCTTCGTTAATTGTACATTTCCCATTTGTGATTTCAATCATCCATTCTGTAAATGATTGTTTTTGATCTTCCTCCACATATGTATCGAACGTGACGTAATCTAAGTAGTGTATGTCTTTAATAGCATATATAGAGTTGCGTAGTTCATTTTCAACTTTTCCAAGCAATGTATAATCAATTTTTGTTTTCATGACGCGCATCAATTTTCGTTCAACGATGCCGACATAATTGAGACCTTCACTTGTACATTTCCCGTATGCACGAATTAAACCGCCTGCTCCTAGTTTAATGCCACCGAAATAACGTGTGATAACGACCACAGTATCTTTTAAGTGCCGCTTCTTTAATACTTCTAGAATGGGTACACCAGCTGTGCCGCTCGGTTCTCCGTCGTCGTTTGCTTTTTGGATTTGGTCATGTTCACCAATTAAGTAAGCGGAGCAGTTATGGGTTGCATTCCAATGTTGTTTTTTTATTTTTTGGATAAATTCTTGTGCTTCTTCTTCTGTTGTTGCGCGGCTTACATAGCAAATAAAGCGAGATTTTTGAATAGCTATTTCATGTTCGCCATATCCTTTTACTGTGAAATATTGTAATAGCAATGATATACGCTCCTATCTTTGTAAATTGCAACTTTGACCCAAGCTGATCGTTAATCCTATGAAATCGGACTTTGATTCTATCTTAATTTTTTTTCATTTCCTAGAAGGTGAAGGACTTACAAGATAAATAATCAGCACTTTTTATTCTAAAAGGGCTAGTTTTGAGTTTCAAATCTTTTTTGTAGAAGTTTAACTATTTCTATTATAATTTGAATTTTTTTATTGTAAATTGGTGAGATAGTATTTATAATTTTAACCTCTCGTTTTTTCGTCAGTTAATGCACCTTTTTCCATTTTCATGTACAATAAATAATAAAACTGTTTATAAGGTAGGTACGAAAATGAAAATAGCTATTGTAACTGATAGTACGGCATATATACCAAAACATGTACGTGAAGAATTAAATATATATATGATTCCTTTGAATGTTATTTTAGGAAATGAATCTTATCAAGAAGAAGTGGAAATTACAGCAGAAGATTTTTACGAGAAAGTCAGGGGCCAAGAAGAACTGCCGAAGACATCACAACCAGCTATCGGGAAGTTTGTTGAGTTATTTGAAGAACTGGGGAAAGGGTATGATGCGGTGATTTGCATACATCTTTCTAGCGGTATTAGTGGTACATATCAGACGGCAACGACAGCGGGTCAAATGGTAGAAGGAATCGATGTATATACATATGACTCAGAAATTAGCTGTGAAGTACAAGGGTTTTATGCACGTGAAGGTGCAAAAATGGCGAGTGAAGGAAAAAGTCCAGAAGAGATTATTGCTCGTTTTAATGAAATGAAGAAAACAATAGAAGCGTACTTCGTTGTTGACGATCTACATCATTTGCAGCGGGGTGGACGTTTAAATGGTGCACAAGCATTTCTTGGAAGTTTATTACAAGTAAAGCCGGTATTATATTTCCGTGATAAAGTTATTATTCCATTTGAAAAAATCCGTACGCGTAAAAAAGCATTAAAACGTATTGTAGAAATCTTTGATGAACAAGCAAGTAAAGGTGTCCCGGTGGAAGCTGTTATTATTCATGCGAATCGAGAAGAAGAAGCAAAAGAATGGGAGCGGGAATTGAAAGAAATATACCCGCATGTTGAATTTCGAATCGGTTATTTCGGACCAGTAATTGGGACACATTTAGGTGAAGGTTCACTTGGATTAGGTTGGTATACAAAATAAAATGAAGCTCTCTTTCAAGTAGAGAGCTTTTTTGGGTAAAAATATAAAAAATAAGTTTTATTACTTACTTTTTATAAGAAACTATTTTATAATAAAGGTGAGGTGAAACATATGGAACATAATCCGTGTTTATGTCCAAAGTTCGAGTCTGCTTTTACACTTCTTAGTAAAAAGTGGACAGGTTTAATTATTAAATCATTATTAGAAGAACCGAAACGATTTCGCGAAATTGCTGATATTATTCCAAATATGAGCGATCGTATGTTATCAGAGCGCTTAAAGGAATTAGAAAGTGAAGGAATTGTTGTACGTGCCGTTTATCCAGAAGTGCCAGTACGTATTGAATATGGTTTAACAGATAAAGGGAAAGCGCTAGAGAGTGTCATGCAAGAAGTGCAAAAATGGGCAGAGAAATGGGTTCATTAATAAAGTGAAATTGTAATGAGTGGGAGCTTCATACTAGTCGTTGAATCACTCGGAATTTTATTGCTAAAAAGTGCAAGGAGGTACCCTTGCACTTTTTATTTTTTCTGGTGATGAAAGTATTTGGCCGTGCATAGCAGCGAATTATATGTTGAAAAATTAAAATGTTATATAAAAATAATAGAAAAAAGGTGGACTGGTAAATTATTCTATGTAATAATAAGGGAGTTTGAGAGTGTTACATAATTGTAAAAGAACTGAAATTATACGACAAAAGAAAAAGAATTATTACTCCATTTCCTTACTTAATCTACAAAAAAACACAATATTAGAATGGAAGTGTCAAAAAACTACAAGCAGAATATTACATTTCTTTTACAAAACCGTAACATTACAAAAAAACATTGGTAATTATGGTATAAATTTATTAGATAAATTCGGGAAAATAAGAAAAAAGAAAGCGGTGTAAAACACAATGAAAAAAATAAAAATCGCATCTTGTGCATTAGCTGCAGGATTTATGATGTTTTCAGTAGTAACACCAAACGCATTTGCTGAAGATGTAAATACACAAATTCAACAACAAAAAGACACTTTACATAAACAACAACAAGAACGTGATGAAATCCAAAAACAAATGGATGAATTAAAGAAGAAAATTCAAGAGTTAGATAAGTCTGTTCAAGATAACGAAGCAAAACTTGCTGAGACGGTAAAGCAAGTAGAAGAAGCACAAAAACTAATTGAACAAAAAGATAAAGAAATTGCAGAGTTACAAACGAAAATTGCACAACGTGAAGAACTGTTGAGAAAGCGCTTAGTTTCTCTTCAAGAGAAACCAAACACAAACGTTGTAACAGAAGTAGTTGTAAACTCTAAAAGTCTTGCAGATTTAGTTGATCGTTTAACTTCTGTTTCACAAATTCTTGCATCTGACCAAGATATTATGAAAATGCAACAAGATGATCAAGCTAAAGTGAAAAAAGATGTAGCACTTATAAAAGAAAAACAAAAAGACTTAAAAGAAGCACAAGCAAAAATTGAAACTGCGAAAAAAGAACTTGATACTGAGAAAGCGAAAAAACAAGCAGCAATAGACGAGTTAAGTGCAAAAATGCAAACGGTTGTAAATGGAATGACTAGCACAGAGAGTCAATTAAAAGATCTAGAAAAACAAGCTTTATATTTACAAAGCTTAGCTGAGAAAGCAGCACAACCAACGCAACCAGCAGCGCAACCAGCACAACAACCAGCAAATAATGGCAGCGGACAAGCTAAAGATCCTAAGCCAGCAAAACAAGGTGGAGATAATCCGGCTCCGGCTCCTAAGGGTGGTATAATTGAAAAAGCGGAACAATACCTTGGCAAGCCATATGTTTGGGGTAGTGCAAGCCCATCTAACGGTGGATTTGACTGTAGTGGATTCATTTCTTACATTTACGGTGTAGGTCGTCAAGATGTAGCTGGATATTGGAATTCTACTCAGCATATTAGCGATCCACAACCTGGTGATTTAGTATTCTTCCAAGGTACGTATAAAGCAGGTCCATCTCATATCGGTATTTATGCTGGTAATGGACAAATGATTCACGCTGGTGATAGCGGAATTGCATATTCTAGTTTGAGCAGTAGCTACAACCAAAAACATTTCTTAGGATACGGTAGATTCTAGGATTTATAATGAAATAAATTACGTGTATAAAGTCGATAGCTTACTATTTTAAGAGTAGGTTATCGGCTTTTTTGCTGTTTTACAAACTCTTTCCATGTTTTTATAGTAAAAGCAGAAAGGGGGAGGAGGATGCTAGAAGGTCGTCAATTATTGTTAGAGGAAGTATCTGTGTCAAAAGAAGAACTGTATCAGCTCGAGCGAGAAGGTTATATTCGTTATGAGAAAGGTGTTGTAAAGAAAAACTCTTGTTATATGTGTCAGCGCTGCGGAAATAAGGAGCGGCAATTATTTTTTTCATTTTTATGCTATCGCTGCAATAAGGTTTGTGCGTATTGCCGCAAATGTATCATGATGGGAAGGGTGAGTGAGTGTACAGAGCTCGTTCGTTGGACTGGTCCTATACAAAACGAAGTGATCACGAATTGTTTGGAGTGGAACGGTCAGCTATCAGGAGGACAGCAAAAGGCTGCAGACGGAATTGCCTGGGCGGTAGAGCGAAAAGAATCGTTTTTTGTCTGGGCCGTGTGCGGTGCGGGGAAAACAGAGATGTTATTTTATGGTATACAAGAAGCGCTGCATAAAGGAGAACGCATTTGTATTGCGACGCCGCGGACAGATGTGGTCCTCGAACTTTATCCGCGTTTACAAGAAGTGTTCCCATCGGTTTCGATTTGCGCATTGTACGGGGGGAGTGACGACTTCTCCAAAAGTGCCCAGCTTGTTATTTCGACAACGCATCAACTTCTTCGTTATTACAGATCGTTTGATGTAATGATTGTGGATGAAATTGATGCTTTCCCTTATTCAATGGACGACACGCTGCAGTACGCAGTTCGCTTTGCTAGTAAGGAAAACGCTTCGTTTATTTATTTGACAGCGACGCCGTCTAAAGAGTGGCAGAGAAAGCTTCGTAACGGAAAACAAGACGGCGTGATTATTCCGGCCCGCTATCATCGTTATCCTCTCCCTGTACCTATTTTTCGCTGGTGTGGGAATTGGCGAAAATCTATCGAAAAGAAAACTTTACCTCTCGTCATTTTGCGGTGGCTCCACATCTATTCAGAAAAACAATATCCTATGTTTTTGTTTGTTCCTCATGTTTGTTATGTGGAAGAAATCGTTTCTATTTTAAAATGTATCGATCATCGTATAGAGGGGGTACATGCGGAAGATGCAAAGCGGAAAGAGAAAGTGGCTTCGTTTCGAAAAGGAGAGATTCCGCTATTAGTAACGACAACGATTTTAGAGCGGGGCGTTACTGTTTCGAATTTACAAGTGGCAGTGTTAGGAGCAGAAGAGCATGTGTTTTCAGAAAGTGCACTCGTTCAAATTGCAGGACGAGCAGGGCGCAGTCGTCATGCTCCTTTTGGAGATGTCATCTATTTTCATTACGGCAAGACAGAGGCGATGGTTGCAGCGAAAAAACAAATTCAAATGATGAATAAACGAGCGAAGCAAGAAGGATTAGTTGACTAATGCATTGTCTTCTTTGCGACGATGTTGTCTCTGCTTTGCCAAGCTGGTTTTCTTTTTTTGTTGAACAAGATAAGAGATATGCATGCACGTACTGCGAACAAAAATTTTCTTATATTATCGGAGATATTTGTGCAGATTGCGGAAGATCGTTTCAATGTCTAGCAGATGAATATAAGAAAGGAGAGTATTGTCAGGATTGTTTGCGCTGGAGGCAAGATCCGTATTTTCAGCATGTATATGTAAAAAATCGTTCTGTCTATGTATATAATGATTGGATGAAAGAAGTGTTAGCTCGTTTTAAGTTTCGCGGTGATGCGGCTCTTGTGCAACTATTTGCTGCTGCTTTTGCGAATGCTTTTCGGCAGTATTTTTCGCATTGTGATTGTATTGTTCCTATTCCGCTTAGCTTATCACGTCAATATGAACGAGGATTTAATCAAGCAGAATTATTAGCGGCATGTTTATCTATTCCGGTGATGAAAACATCTCTAATGAGAAGCGATGCAGAGAAGCAAAGTAAGAAAACAAGAGCAGAGCGATTGAAGCGTTCTCGGCCTTTTTATTTTACGGCGGAAGAGTCTTTTCATGGAAAGAATATTGTCTTAATTGATGACGTGTATACAACTGGTATTACGGTGCGTCAAGCGGCGCAATGCTTCTACGAAAGAGGTGCAACGAACGTTTCGTCTTTGACGTTATGCCGCTGATTCTTCATTTGGTCTCCTTCTTACTCATATATTTTGGCGCAAGTGGGCTTTCAAAGTGTTTCTATATAGGGAGAACAACACATCGCCATCAAGTTAAGAAATTCATTGTTCCCAAAAACGAAAAAACGCTATTCTTTTTGTAGAAATATGCAGAAAGGATGGTGTCTTTTTATTCTTGGGTGTAGTTACTATTTTTAAAACGCATTTTAATATGTAATATTGCATATTAAAATGTATTGATAAAAATGTAAGCGCTTACTATAATAAGAGTATAAAGATGAAACACATCGTAATACCACAAAAGAGGAGGAAACGTTATGGCAATCGCAATGGCAGTTTTAAAATTTGTAGGTGGATTACTTCCATTCGTACAAGAGCTTTTAAAAGCATTTATGTAAGTTCATATTCAGCAATCATTTATAAAAATGATTATAAAAATAATCTGTATAGCAAAGATGAATTGATGTGCAGACCAGAGGAGGAAACGTTATGGCAATCGCAATGGCAGTTTTAAAATTTGTAGGTGGATTACTTCCATTCGTACAAGAGCTTTTAAAAGCATTTATGTAAGTTCATATTCAGCAATCATTTATAAAAATGATTATAAAAATAATCTGTATAGCAAAGATGAATTGATGTGCAGACCAGAGGAGGAAACGTTATGGCAATCGCAATGGCAGTTTTAAAATTTGTAGGTGGATTACTTCCATTCGTACAAGAGCTTTTAAAAGCATTTATGTAAGTTCATATTCAGCAATCATTTATAAAAATGATCTGTATAGCAAAGATGAATTGATGTGCAGATCAGAGGAGGAAATCGCATGGCAATCGCAATGGCAGTTTTATCATTCTTAGGTGGACTACTTCCATTAGTAGCAGAACTTTTAAAAGCAGTAATGTAAGTTCATTATTCCGCAATTATTTATAAAAAACTATCATACAAATGATCTGTATAGCAAAGATGAATTGTTGTGCAGATCATTTGTGTGAGCCAAGTCCCTTTAGTATTATGAAGGGATTTTTTTTAGGTTTCTATATACCTGGACTGCTGATAAGTATGATTATGGTAGTAAGACAAAATCATATCCCCAAAACGAAAAATTTATCTTTCTGTAATTGTCCATGAGAATTCAGTTTATTTTTTCGTTTTGGGGGTATTTAATTTCGTTAGGTTGATGGGGATGCGGCGAGACCCCTAAAATGAAATGTTTACCTAAACAAAAAAGAATCCATTTTGATTAATCTTTGTTCAAAATGGAATTATTTTTTGTAACTATTCACAGCTTTATCAAAAGTCATTACAAAAATGATTACCAAATACTTTTACCAAAAGATTTTCCAGGATTACCAAATACAATCGCCCGCTAATAAAAGTATTATCTTACTTATTTTGTAGTTTACAGCAAGAATCCTATCACTAGGCCAATTAGTTAAACATCAGAATAATTATTTTTATTCTCGGTTGTATAACTTTTAGGGTTTACCTTAAAATCAATTATAATGGAGGAAACTAGAGTAAGAGTACATATACCTAACAAGACCATTAAACTTCTATATCCTATTTGATCTAGTAAAAATCCAATTAACACCAAGCATAGTTGCATAATGGTTCGATCTAACATCGTTTTAAATGAAAAAAATCTTCCATGAATACTTGCAGGAACCTTTTGTTGTGCATATGTGTATAAAAGAGGATTAAACATGCCATATGCCAAACCAAATACACTAAAAGAGAAAATAGTTAGATAAAAATTTGTCAATGATAATAAAATTTGAGCTATACCCATCAAACAGCAAGCAAATAAAAGGATACGCACTTGCTTTTGATATCGTTTTATTATTTTTTTGATAAACAATCCTGCAATTAATATACTTGCCCCTTCCATAAAATAGAGTATGCCCATGATTGAACCTGGTTGTCCCTTTCCAATCTCAATAACAAATAAATTAAAGCCTGAAATAAAGATTAGAGGGATAATGGATAACGTAAGAACTACTTTAATAGAATGATTCTTTATAATAACAGGGAAAATATCCTTAAAATTAGTCTTGAGTTTTTTAGGATTCAATCGTACATCGTTTGGAATGACTAATAAAAAATTGATAAAGTATAAGGTTACATAAGCAATAAGAGCAATAATAAATAATGTATATAGAGGAGCGACTGTTAATAAAAGACCAGCTAATACAGCTCCAAAAATTCTTGATAAGGTGATAATATTTATATTGATAGCATTAATCGTAATTAAGTCATCTTCTTTAACTAAAGCGGGCAATATTGTTTGTATAGTGGGATTAAAAAAAGAGGCTGAGCAGCCAATTCCTATACTATAGATAACCATCCAATAAATTGACCCCGTATATATGGCAACTAACATTGATAAAACAGATGCAATTCTCATCAATCCGACTAATTGTAATACTTTTAATTTAGAAGTAGAATCTATATAACGTCCTGCATAAGGGCCTATTATAACCCCAAGGACACCACCGATAACAAGAAAAAAAGCCTGAAGAACATGAGATTTTATATGTATTTGTAAAAATTGCAAATTACCAATTGTACCGAACCATATCCCTAATTGAAAGACTAGTTGACTTCCTAATACAATGCATAAATTTTTATTATGTATAATGGCTTTAAAGGATTTCAATTCAAATTCTCTCCTCTAAATCTAAAATTTCTCCCATGTTTTTGAGCTTCATCACTAATATGTCCTATTCCAGAAAGTCCGCAAACAATTTCTTTTTCTTTATCTATACATAACCTTTCTTCTACTAATTCGTCTTTAAGGTGTCCAGTAAAAAACGCACCTAATTTCAACCATGAAGCAACTAAATAGAAAGTTTGACTTAAATGACCTACATCCTTCATAACAATACGATATCCCCTTGGAGTTTTATATTTCCACATAGGTCGTTCCATTCTTTGAATAAACCTAAGATAGGGAAAACGGAAAGCTCTAAGCTATATTGTTCGTGTCTAATAAAATCATCTATTATAAGATGACCATTTTTCCGAAAATATATCATATTTTCAGATATTTTTAACTGCATATCAATGTCTCCCAACTTAAAAAATATGTATATCTTTTTTAACGATAAATGACTGCCCTACTAGAGCAGTCATTTAAGCAATTCAATTATTTTGATGGAGAAGTCTCACTATGTTCTGAATTAATACGGTTTGCGTACTCATTTTCGCTAGGTTTGAAAATTTTCATTTTTCTCATCTTCTCTCAGTAATTAGAAAACTATTACAATTTGTATTTTTCCATAATAGTGTTTTTTTGTCAAATAATAGTTTGTAAATAATGTTTATTCGTAATTTTGGACCCTATAAAACCAACTAGGTTATGAAAAAAGAAGAGTTAAAGATTGTTTTTTGTGCTTAGTTTATTGGGAGTATCATACATGTCCATTAAGCTAAAGGGGAATTGTATCCATAAAACGAAAAAAACGCTATTCTTTTTGTAGAAATATACAGAAAGGGTGGCGTTTTGATGTGAATTTATCGATTTCTGATGAATTAAAATTGTTTTCTAAAGAATTGCAACGATATATGTCATCGCATGCTTTAGAACAGTTAGCTAGGGAAACAGGGTTTGTCCAACGAAGAAGTAAATACCGTGCACAAGATTTGGTGGCTCTGTGTGTTTGGTTAAGCCAAAATATAGCTCATACTTCATTAACACAACTATGTAGTGTGACCGCCAATCTTATTTAGCGGTTACATTACATCGTTCACTCTATACTTTCTATGGCCACGTTTGTTCTTTGTGAAGGTATATCCCTCTTTTTCTAAACATTTGTATACTTACGTAATATAGATGATTGGATACCTAATTGCTCCGCCACATCATTAGACGTCTTCATAGTGTTTCACCTCAAAAATATATTCGCGATATATTTCTTTATACGACAATTTCAACATACAATAACTTCAACGATTTTTACATGTGTAATATATTTACTTTGAATTATAGTGCCAAGCTTTTTGATGAGGATTGGCTTTTCCTTTTCTATTAAGCCTTCTATTGCCTTTAAGTATGTTTCTGGATCTTCATGATGTGTAATCCTCCCACTTACTTCCTTACCGTTAGATAAATAAAAGGAAACACGATATGCATATTGTTGTTTTGACATCATAATCCCTCGCTTTCTAGATATAAAGATGTAAATATATATTCTTGCATAAAAAAGACATGCTAGTCCACGTCTTTTTTATAAGAAAAACTTTTTTCATTTGTCTGCAATCGTAATAAGACTAACTATTCATCCAATACAAGTAGCGAAAAATATAAATAATGTCATGGTTTGCACCTCCTTTTTCTATTGGTGTAAACTGTCAGGTGGTCACAATATGTAATATTGCATATTAAAATGTATTGATAAAAATGTAAGCGCTTACTATAATAAGGGTATAAAGATAAACCACATCTTAACACCAAAAAAGAGGAGGAAATCATATGGCAATCGCAATGGCAGTTTTAAAATTTGTAGGTGGATTACTTCCATTAGTAGCAGAACTTTTAAAAGCAGTAATGTAAGTTCATATTCCGCAATTATTTATAAAAATGATCATACAAATAATCTGTATAACGAAGATGAATTGACGTGCAGATTAGAGGAGGAAATCATATGGCAATCGCAATGGCAGTTTTAAAATTTATCGGTGGATTACTTCCATTCGTACAAGAGCTTTTAAAAGCATTTATGTAAGTTTGTTATTCCGCAATTATTTATAAAAATGATCATACAAATGATCTGTATATCAAAGATGAATTGAGGTGCAGATCATTTGTGTGAGCCAAATCCCTTTAGATATTATGAAGGGATTTTTTTTAGGTTTCTGTATACTCGGACTGCTGATAAATGTGATTATGGTAATTTCGTTTATATAGAATATACAATGTAAATTGGTTCACATATGTTAATGTGGAATAAAAAGTATTAAAGGGAAGTCTAGATGAAACAAATTTTGGGATATATTTCATTAGCATGTTTATTAGTTTCAATTTGCTCCTTTATTTGTTTAGTAAATGGATATTCGAAAGTTTCCATTCATGTTTAACTAGAAAAACAAAAAGAACTTATAGTAATAACTACAAGTTCTTTTTGAGATAATATTAATAAGAGTAAAACAAACTATCTTAATAAACAAAACAGGGGAAACCACCTAGGTGATTCTTTGATAAGTCTATTATATAACAAATATTAACATTTAAAGGTTATAGTTTTGAAAATTTTGTGAATTAAGGAAATCGAACAATTTATTACGTTTTTATTCATTCAACAAACTTTTTTCATTTCATATAAAAGTCTTTAAACCAACATCTATATAAATACAAATTAAAAAATCGACATATAAACCCTCTTTCTGTTTAGGTGGGCGAGAGCATCTGGCCATGCATAGAAGCGACTTATATGTCAAAAATTTAAAGTAGATTTATATATATTCGATTATTATTAATTACAACAACTAAATATAATTTTTCAATATGTATACAAAAACATTTTTTGTTATATCTAGCCTCACACAAATAATCTGTATATCAATTCACCTTTGATAGACAGATCATTTGTACGATAATTTATTATAAGTACGAGAAGATTAGATGAATGCTTTTAAAAGAGTTGTGATTAATGGAATTAATCCACCTAAAAATGATAAAACTGCAATTGCGATCGCCATAATAATTCCTCCTCTGTTATTTTCTGAATATTAATAATTTTATGATTTTATTTTATTATAGATTTAAGAATATGACAATATATTTTTTTATTTTTCTACTCTAGTTGGAAGAGAGAGTTTTATTCTTAAGAAGATGTATTTAAATCATGAAAAAAAGATTTTTACATATGAATACTAATGGTTAGCAAATTGATGGGCATGCAGGTGGTGAAATTAAATGTTAATAAGACTGAAGATTCTAACTTTTTATCATGTGTCTATTATTTAATTAACTACAAATGATGGGATGAACCTGGGCATAAGATAATTGTATGAAGGGTGTAATTTAAAATTCAATAAGGGGGTCTGTTATGTTGCATAAGTTCAAACGTTTCTTTGCATTATTAACTGTTTTTATTTTTATTTCTTGTTCTTTTCCTATTTCATCCGCTTTCGCTAGTTCTGTACAAATATCTGGGGGGATTTTTCCGCCATCAGAATCGTTTACTCCTGGGAGTTGGTTTTTAGGGGCAACTCCTGAGAATAGTTCAAATAAATCACCTATCGTATTTGTTCAAGGTAAGAATGGAAATGCTAAGAACTGGTATGGTGAAACAGTCTATCACGGTATGAACAATATGTATAACTATGCTTACGACGCAGGGTATCAAACTGTATTTGTTCAGCTGTATGATGCGGCGGGAAAAGGTTCAGCAAGTGAATGGGATAATGGGCGTTTGCTCGCTTCTATGCTGGAGCAAATCTATAATCATTTTGGGAAGAAGGTTAATATTGTTGCGCACAGTAAAGGTGGACCAGATACGCAAGCAGCGCTTATTCATTACGATGCCAGCCGTTTTGTTGGAAATGTAGTAACGCTTGCCTCACCGCATTATGGATCGAATCTAGCAGACTTAGCCTATAGCTGGTGGGCAGGGTGGCTTGCTTCCTTACTAGGACAGCAGGATGCGGGGACGTACTCTCTGCAGACAGGGGAAATGGCGCAGTTTCGTAATATAACGGATAGTAATCCAAAAGCTAAATTGAACCGTTATTATACAGTGGCGGGCACAAGCTGGGGACCAGCCTTCTCTGCATTGTCTATGGGTGGATTTTACCTCTCTTGGTATGGCGCTAATGATGGATTAGTTAACGAATGGAGTACGAAATTGCCTTATGGAAAACATCTATTCACAGATTCTAGTCTCGATCATGATAGCATTCGAATGGGATCAGCAGTATTTTCACGGATTGAGCCTTATTTGCGTAGTACTTCACCATCTCCTTCTATCGTAAATGAAAATATGTTAGAAGAATCAAAGGAAAGTCTAGATGCTAATGCTAATCAAACGGTATTTGGAGGGGAGCTCCCAGCAAATAGCTGGGTGGAAAAAAACTTTGCGGTGGATACTGTAACAGATGGAAGTATTTCTGTATTGACTGCAAATCCAAATGTGCAAATACAACTTATTGCTCCATCTGGTAAGGTATACACAAATCAAAATAGCAAAGCAACAATTGGAGAAGAGTATGCTTATTTTAATGGAGCAAACATCCGAACATTCCAAATGGACCAAATGGAAGAAGGTGAGTGGCGCTTGAAAATGATGTCAAAGGAAAAGAGCGATGCGTACATGATGCTCGCTAATTATAAACAAGCTGCACCTTTTACATTAGAAATGCCAGGTAAAGTTAAACAAAACAAAGCAGAATTTAAGTTAACGAAATCCCCAAAGCGCTCCTTAAAACAAGAAAACTTATCCTTTGATGTACACGTTGTAGATCGGAATGGGAAGTTAGTTTTGCAGTCTAATAAACTGCAAAAAGAAGATGCAGCCACATTCACCGGGAAGTTGCCAACTGTTGAGAAATCAGGTGTGTATAACGTAACGATCGATATTAAAGGGAAGAATAAAGAAGGAAAAGCATATACTCGGACGATTGTGCGTTCTGTGTATATTGAAAAATAAAATATGTCGAAAGGTACAATAAAAAGACGATAAGTCTTCTTTGACTTTCCATTTTCTAATTCGTTATAGTCAAAGTACGGGGCAGATGCCCTTACTTTAAGATTGAAGGGAATGGAACGATCATGCAAGGAAAAGTAAAATGGTTTAATGCAGAAAAAGGTTTTGGATTTATCGAGCGTGATGGCGGAGATGATGTTTTTGTTCATTTTTCTGCGATTCAGCACGATGGATATAAAACGTTAGAAGAAGGACAAAAAGTGGAATTTGAAATTGTAGACGGTGCGCGTGGTCCGCAAGCAGCAAATGTTGTAAAGTTATAATAAAAGTATCTAAGAAACATGGTGCGTTTTAAAGACCAGCGTTTCACATAGGAGAACCTCCGTTGCATAGCTAACGGAGGTTTTATCATAAAGAAAACGTTGTCAAAAAGTTGTAGCAATTTTGTAACTGATTCTTCATATCTACATACAGTAAGTATGATGTGAATAGGATAAAATAAGAGTAGGAAAGATAATATATTTTCTTTTCTACAAAAATCGATAAAAAATATCGATTTTATCAAAATTTTTTAAAATGTAGGAAGGGTTTTTGATACCTTTGTCGAAAATCTTATACATAGGCTTGAAAGGAGGAGTTCATCTATGAAATTCAACATTCGCGGTGAAAATATTGAAGTAACTCCAGCATTAAAGGAATATGTAGAGAAAAAGTTAAGTAAGTTAGAACGCTATTTCGATACTTTTCCAGAAATTAAGGTAAACTTAAAAGTATACTCTGACAAGCAAAGGGTGGAAGTAACAATCCCGTTTCCAGATTTATTACTTCGCGCTGAAGAAACAAATAGCGATATGTACGCTGCTATTGATTTAGTAGTAGATAAACTGGAAAGACAAATTCGTAAACATAAAACAAAAGTAAACCGTAAGTTACGTGAGAAAGGCTCTATAAAAGCAATGTTGATTCTTCCAGATCAACCAGCTGTGCAAGAAGAGGTTGCTGAAGATGAATTAGAGCTTGTCCGTACAAAACGATTTGACTTAAAACCAATGGATGTAGAAGAAGCGATTTTACAAATGGATATGTTAGGTCATAACTTCTTCGTCTTTACAAATTCAGAAACAAATGAAACAAATGTTGTATACGGCCGTAAAGATGGAAAGTATGGTTTAATCGAAACTAAATAATATAAAGGAAAACGCAGCTGTCATGGCTGCGTTTTTTTAGGTTCTATATGAATGTGAGCAGACGGCTTCTTTACTTTCCTGTAGATGCATTTGGCCGATTGTTGTCATACATATAAAACAAGTGTTACAATTGTTAGTAGGTTTATACTTTTTTAGTAGGCGAAAGAATTCTATTTTTCATACAAAAATGAAATTGAGTGTTATAGCGACCAAACAGTGAAAAGAAAAAAGACACTGATGGAAGTTTTATTTTAATAAAAGAGGAGCGTATTCTCATGATCGGTATTTTAAAAAAGGTGTTTGATACAAATGAACGTCAAGTAAAACGTATGCAAAAAACCGTGGATAAAATAGAAGCATTAGCAGATAAAGTGTCACCACTGACAGATGAACAGTTAAAAGGAAAAACAGTAGAGTTTAAAGAGCGATTAACAAAAGGTGAAACAGTAGATGATTTGTTGCCAGAAGCTTTTGCTGTTGTGCGTGAAGCGGCAACACGTGTACTTGGTCTGCGTCCATATCCTGTTCAATTAATGGGTGGTATTGCCCTGCATGAGGGAAATATCTCTGAGATGAAGACAGGGGAAGGTAAAACGTTAACTTCTACTTTACCAGTATACTTAAATGCTCTTACAGGAAAAGGTGTTCACGTTGTTACAGTCAATGAATATTTAGCACAGCGTGACGCAGGTGAAATGGGACAACTACATGAGTTCCTTGGTTTAACAGTTGGTATCAATTTAAATCATATGTCACGAGAAGAGAAGCAGGCTGCATATGCTGCTGATATTACGTACAGCACGAATAATGAGCTTGGATTCGACTATTTACGTGATAACATGGTGCTTTATAAAGAACAGTGTGTACAGCGTCCACTACACTTTGCCATCATCGATGAAGTAGACTCCATTTTAATTGATGAAGCACGTACACCGCTTATCATTTCTGGACAAGCGCAAAAATCTGCAGAATTATATATATTTGCGAATGCATTTGTACGTACGTTAACAAATGAAAAAGAATATACATTTGATGTGAAAACGAAAAATGTTATGTTGACAGAAGAAGGGATCAACAAAGCAGAAAAATCGTTCCACATTGAAAACTTATTTGATTTAAAACATGTAGCGCTTCTTCACCATATTAATCAGGCGCTTCGTGCTCACGTTGTAATGCAGCGTGATACAGATTATGTTGTGCAAGAAGGCGAAATCGTAATTGTTGACCAATTTACAGGTCGTCTTATGAAAGGTCGCCGCTACAGCGAAGGATTGCATCAAGCGATTGAGGCAAAAGAAGGCGTAGAAATTCAAAATGAAAGTATGACGCTTGCGACGATTACATTCCAAAACTACTTCCGTATGTATGAGAAGCTTTCTGGAATGACAGGTACAGCGAAAACAGAAGAAGAAGAATTCCGTAACATCTATAATATGCAGGTTATTGTTATTCCGACGAATAAGCCGGTTATTCGTGATGACCGTGCAGATTTAATTTTTAAAACGATGGAAGGAAAATTTAACGCTGTTGTAGACGATATCGTTGAGCGTCATAAAAAAGGACAACCTGTTCTTGTTGGTACAGTAGCAATTGAAACATCTGAGTTAATTTCGAAGATGTTAACGAGAAAAGGTGTACGCCATAATGTCTTAAACGCGAAAAACCATGCGCGCGAAGCAGAAATTGTTGCTGAAGCAGGTCATCAAGGTTCAGTGACAATTGCGACAAACATGGCGGGACGTGGTACGGATATTAAACTAGCAGAAGGCGTACGTGAAATCGGCGGTTTAGCTGTTATCGGTACAGAGCGTCATGAAAGCCGACGCATCGATAATCAGCTGCGCGGTCGTTCTGGACGTCAAGGAGATCCAGGTGTGACGCAATTCTATCTATCAATGGAAGATGAACTGATGCGTCGTTTCGGTGCTGATAATATGAAAGCGATGATGGATCGTTTAGGTATGGATGATACGCAGCCAATCGAAAGTAAAATGGTATCTCGCGCTGTTGAATCTGCACAAAAACGAGTAGAAGGTAATAACTACGATGCGCGTAAGCAGCTTCTTCAATACGACGATGTACTTCGTCAGCAGCGTGAAGTTATTTACAAACAGCGTCAAGATGTAATGGAATCAGAGAATCTGCGCGGTATTATTGAAGGAATGATGCATTCTACAGTAGAGCGCGTGGTAGCTCTTCATACGCAAGATGAATTAGAAGAAGAGTGGAACATTGCTGGTCTTGTTGAGTACTTAAATACAACTCTTCTACGAGATGGTGATGTGAAAGAAGAAGAACTACGCCGCTTAGCGCCAGAAGAAATGATCGATAGCATCTTTGCGAAAGTGAAAGAGCGCTACGACGAGAAGGAAACGCAAATGCCAGAAGCACAAATACGTGAATTTGAAAAAGTAGTTGTATTCCGCGTTGTAGACTCGAAATGGATGGATCACATCGATGCAATGGATCACTTACGTGAAGGTATTCATTTACGTGCGTATGGTCAAATTGATCCACTTCGCGAATATCAAATGGAAGGCTTTGCGATGTTTGAGGCGATGATTGCTTCTATTGAAGAAGAGGTTTCTCGTTACATCATGAAGGCGGAAATCGAACAAAACTTAGAACGTCAAGAAGTAGCGCAAGGAGAAGCAGTTCATCCGAAAGATGGCGATGAACTTGCAAAAAAGAAACCAGTCGTAAAAGGTGACCAAACAGGCCGCAACGACTTATGCGCATGCGGCAGCGGGAAAAAATACAAAAACTGCTGTGGAATCGGGAGATAAAGAAAAGCGGAAGCGGCTCGTTCAGAATCGCAGGACGTTGGAGCTCCCGACAGAGAGGCGCTTTTTGCCTCGTCCGAGGGAGCGAAACGACCGGAGATTCTAGCCGCAGGAGCTGGATAAAAAGAAAAGCGGAAGCGGCTCGTTCAGAATATTTTTCTCATGAATGGAAAATTTTAATAAACATTCATATAATAACAAGAGATGAACTCTCTCTCGCAAAAGCAGAGAGAGTTTGCCTTGTTGTTAGGATAAAGTAGTGAAGGGCTTACTGCTCATTCATATGGGATAAATGAAGTAATTACATAGAGGTGACAAAAATGGAATTAGTAGAAATTAGACAAGAACTAGAGAAAATGGCTAAGAGATTAGCGGCGTTTAGGGGGTCTCTTTGACCTCGCTGGAAAAGAAAAGCGAATCGCAGAACTAGAAGAAATTATGATGGGAGCAAGCTTTTGGGATGATCAAAAGAGTGCGCAAACAGTCATTAATGAAGCGAATGCGTTAAAAGATATGGTTGGTAAGTTTAACACGCTTAATGAAACGTTTGAAAATCTGGAAGTAACACATGAACTTGTAAAAGAAGAATATGATGAAGAATTGCATGCAGAGCTTGAAACTGAAGTGAAAACTTTATCTGCAGATATGAACGAATACGAACTTCAACTATTACTAAATGAAGAACACGACAAGAATAATGCGATTTTAGAGTTGCACCCAGGTGCAGGTGGAACAGAATCACAAGATTGGGGTTCTATGCTGCTTCGTATGTATACACGCTGGGCGGAAAAACGCGGCTTTAAAGTAGAAACGTTAGATTATCTTCCTGGAGATGAAGCTGGGATTAAAAGCGTTACGTTATTAATTAAAGGACATAATGCTTACGGTTATTTAAAAGCAGAAAAAGGCGTACACCGTCTTGTACGTATTTCACCATTCGATTCATCTGGCCGTCGTCATACATCTTTCGTATCTTGTGAAGTGGTACCAGAGTTTAACGATGATATTGAAATTGAAATACGTACAGAGGATTTAAAAATAGATACGTACCGTGCAAGTGGTGCGGGTGGACAGCATATTAATACGACGGACTCAGCAGTTCGTATTACGCATATTCCAACAAATGTTGTGGTAACATGTCAATCTGAGCGTTCTCAAATTAAAAACCGTGAGCATGCAATGAAAATGTTGAAAGCGAAACTGTACCAACAAAAATTAGAAGAACAACAAGCAGAGCTTGATGAAATTCGTGGTGAGCAAAAAGAAATTGGCTGGGGCAGTCAAATTCGTTCATACGTATTCCATCCATACTCTCTTGTAAAAGATCATCGTACAAATACAGAGATCGGGAATGTGCAAGCAGTTATGGACGGAGAAATTGATGCATTTATTGATGCATACTTACGTTCCCGTATTTCGTAAAAGGATTATTTTTTATTAATAAAAAATGCCAACAGGGAGTTGGCACATACGAGAGAAAATCCGAAGTATACCTTCTATCTAGAGGGAGAGAAAGAGGAGAGAAGTTGTATGGCAACTTCTCTTTTTGGTGGGTGTAGTTGTAGCATACAAGCTGTATATTACTTTGTAAAAAGTAGAAAATAATAAAATGTTGAATGTGATAGAACAAAAAATAGAGTACATTTTAGATACTTTATACTATATAAATACAAATTGAAAAACCGACATAAAAATCTTTCTTTTTAAATGGGCGAGAGCATCTGGCCATGCTTTATTCTGCATAGCAACGATTTATATGTCGAAAAATCAAAATGAATGTATATAGAGAACATTTATGTTTTGCACCCTATCCATTTGTTCACGAAATTGAAACAATTACTGAGAAGCCTTGAGCCTGCAAGAGATTATCCATATTTAGGATAATACTGGGTATGCAGGTAAGTTTTGAAATTGCAGGGAAATCATTATAATGCTATTGAGGGATCAATTAACAGTGGGGAGTGATATAGATGAAAAAGAAATTATTGATGATTGTATTAGGCACATCGTTAGCTCTTACAGTAGGAGCATGTGGAAAAAAGGAAGAAAGTAAACCTTCTAGTCCTGGTCAAGGAGCAAGTGCTGATAGTGCTGAGAAAGTATTCCAAAAAAGCTGCGCAGGTTGCCACGGTAATGACTTACAAGGATTATCTGGACCAGCTTTACAAAAAGTAGGCGGAAAGTACGGGAAAGAAGATATTGAAAAAATTATCACGAAAGGCCGCGGCGCTATGCCAGCTGGTCTAATCCAAGGCGAAGATGCGAAAAAAGTAGCAGAATGGCTAGCAGAGAAGAAGTAAGAAAGAAAAGCGGAGCCGACTGTTTAGGCCTGTTGGCTAAGGTTCTTTCACACAGAAGGTGCTTTTTACCTTCTGGTGTGGAAAGTTCTTAGGCATGAGGGCCTAGGAGGCAGAGCTGGACAAAAAAGAAAAGCGGGAGCGGCTTGCTCAGAATGGGAGGGGGATGGAGCTCCTGACAGAGAGGCGTATTGTGCCTCGGAGGAAGGCGCGAAGCCACCGACCGTTCTAGCCGCAGGAGCTGGACAGAAAGAAAAGCGGAAGCGGCTTGCTCAGAATCGTTTTATGGAATAAATGAGACCTTTTTGTATGAAGGCAGAAGGTCTTATTTGTTTGTGTCATGTCCTATCCTATATTTCGCACTGTGTAACATAACTGTAACAAACTTGTATCCGAATTTAAAACGGAATAATGGTACAATGTAGAGCGTAGTGCCTTTTTGTAGAATTTTGGAGAAAAGTTTTGCATATTTAGATGATGTAATAGTGAAAAAAAGTAGAAACGACCGAAGATTTTAGCAGCTATAGTTAAACATCGAAGAATAGAAAGTGTCGAAAAAATCATTAGTATTGGGTGATAAATAATGATAACAATGACGAATGTTTATAAGGAGTATCCAAATGGCATGAAAGCCGTTAATGGACTCACAGTAAAAATTAAGCAAGGTGAATTCGTATATGTAGTAGGACCGAGTGGAGCCGGGAAATCTACATTTATTAAAATGATGTATCGTGAAGAAAAACCAACCACAGGATCTATTAATATAAATGGTTTGGTAATTGAATCTTTAGCAGAGCGTGACGTACCACATTTCCGTCGTCAGCTAGGCGTAATTTTCCAAGATTTTAAGTTGCTTCCGAAGTTAACTGTATATGAGAATGTTGCGTTTGCCTTAGAAGTAATCGAAGAAGAACGAGAAGTGATTCGTGAGCGTGTTATGGAAGTATTAGCTCTTGTAGGTCTTGAAGAACGTGCTGATTCATTGCCAAGTGAGCTTTCTGGTGGGGAACAACAACGTATTGCAATTGCAAGAGCGATTGTGAATCGTCCGAAAGTTGTAATTGCCGATGAACCAACAGGTAACCTTGATATAGATACAGCGATGGATATTATGAGTATTTTCAAGCGCATTAATGATCGCGGTACAACAATTATTATGGCGACGCATAATGCAGATATTGTAAATACAATTCGTCATCGTGTAATTGCAATTGAAGGTGGAAAAATTGTTCGAGACGAGATTGAGGGAGGATACGGATATGAAGACTAAAACCCTTAGTCGCCATTTACGAGAAGGTATCAAAAATTTATCCCGTAACGGATGGATGACATTTGCTTCTGTAAGTGCAGTAACAGTTACATTACTACTTGTAGGTGTCTTTTTAACAGCGATTATGAATATGAACCATTTTGCAACGAAAGTAGAGCAAGATGTAGAAATTCGTGTACATATTGATCCAGCAGCTAAGAAAGAGGATCAAAAAAAATTAAAAGAAGATATTTCAAAGATTTCGAAAGTCGAGTCTGTTAAATATTCTTCTAAAGATACAGAACTAAAAAAATTGATTAAAAGTTTAGGTGATAGCGGGAAATCATTTGAGCTATTTGAACAAGATAACCCGTTAAAAGATGTATATGTTGTAAAAGCGAAAGAACCAACTGATACAGCTGGTATTGCAAAGAAAATTGGAAAAATGCAATTTGTAAATAAAGTACAATATGGACAAGGCGAAGTAGAAAAATTATTTGATACAGTAAAAGCCGGCCGTAATATTGGGATTATATTAATTGCAGGTCTGTTATTCACAGCGATGTTCTTAATCTCTAATACAATTAAAATTACAATCTATGCACGAAGCACTGAAATTGAAATTATGAAACTTGTTGGAGCAACAAACTGGTTTATTCGTTGGCCATTCTTGTTAGAAGGGTTATTCCTAGGTGCACTAGGTTCAATCATTCCAATTATTATGATTGTGACTTCATATAATTCGCTTCAATCTATGTTTAATGAGCAATTTGCAGGAACAATTTTTGAATTGCTTCCATACAGCCCGTTTGTTTTCGAGCTATCTGCATTGTTAATGCTAATCGGTGCATTAATTGGTATGTGGGGAAGCGTTATGTCAATCCGTCGTTTCTTAAAAGTATAAAGTGTAAAAAGTTGCAAACATATTTCGTACAAGCTTATCATATAGTAGAAATAGATAAAGGCATCGCACAACGTGTGATGCCTTTTCATACACCATTGTGTGTTCGGAAAGGGGAATTCCGCATTGAAACGTAGAGTTGCGATTATAGGAATGGTTGTAGCGTTTTTCATTGGCGCTGGCGGAATGTTTGCGGGTATATATTGGCTTGGTGGCCCTTATATCGCGCAATCTATTACAGGAAAAGATGCCAATGTAAAACAAGCGGATTTGGATAAAATTCGCGAAGCGTATACACTAATTGATTCACGTTATGTTGAGGATGTGAAGGATGACAAGCTAGTTGAAGGAGCTATTCAAGGGATGCTTGCAATGCTGAAAGACCCATACTCTACATACATGGATAAGAAAACAGCAGAGCAATTTGAGCAATCGCTTGATCCAGAACTAGAAGGAATTGGTGCTGAAGTAAATAAAACGGATGAGAAATTAATCATTGTGTCACCAATTAAAGATTCGCCGGCAGAAAAGGCAGGTCTAAAACCGAACGATCAAATTTTAACAGTTGATGGAAATGGTGTGAAAGACTTATCGCGCGAGGAAGCAGTTATGAAAATTCGCGGAAAAAAAGGGACAACAGTTACGCTTGAAGTGAAGCGTTCAGGAGTTACTGATCCGTTAACATTTAAAATTAAGCGTGATAAAATTCCGATTTTCACTGTATTTAGTTCTGTGAAGAAAGAGAATGGAAAGGATATTGGATATATACAAATTACATCATTCTCTGAAAAAACAGCGAAAGAATTTAAAGATCAGTTGAAAGAGCTTGAGAAGAAAAATATACAAGGGCTTGTCATTGATGTGCGCGGAAACCCAGGCGGTTATTTAACAAGTGTTGAAGATATTTTAAAAGTGCTTATGACAGATAAAAAACCAATGCTTCAAGTAGAACAGCGAAATGGTGAGAAGCAAAAGTTCTACACATCGTTAAAAGAGAGAAAACCGTATCCAATCTCTGTATTAGTTGATAAAGGTAGCGCCTCTGCTTCTGAAATTTTAGCAGGAGCGTTAAAAGAAGGAGAAGGCTATTCTCTTATTGGTGAGAAAACATTTGGGAAAGGCACTGTTCAGCAAGCTGTGCCATTTACAGATGGCAGCAATATTAAATTGACAATGTTTAAATGGCTAACACCAGAAGGCAACTGGATTCATAAAAAAGGAATTGAGCCGACGGTCGAAGTGAAGCAGCCTGATTACTACCATGCAACGCCAATTCAAATTGAAAAAACGTTGTCTTACAATGATAATGATGAGCAAGTGAAGCATGTACAAGAGATGTTAAAGAGTCTTGGATATGAGCCAGGCCGTGAAGATGGCTACTTTAGTAAGGAAACAGAAGCAGCTGTGAAAGCATTCCAAAATGCAAACAGTATGGATGCAACGGGCAAGCTTGATAAAAGGACAGCAGAGACAATCCAGAATAAAATTGTTGAAAAAATTCGTTCTGGTGAAAACGATATGCAGCTTCAAGCAGCACTGAAATTAATGGCGAAATAAGAAAAGATGCCGGGGGTTCCCCGGCATCTTTTCTTTATAAGTCGCTGCTATGCAGAATACAACATGTTCGCTACTTAAAACCTGGCATGTGGCAGGAAAAGGCCCTGAACGCTCCTATGTGCGGCCAGACGCTCTCGCCCTTCCCTAAAAAAGAAAGGGTTTTTATGTCGTTTTTGCAATTTGTATTTATATATATTTTCAATGTGATAAGTACAATGTTCTGTATATTTTTTATGTGTTAAACAAACGTTTGATTAATTATGATAAGATAAAATGAAACGGAGTAAATCTTACATAAGGTAATGTGTACGGAAGAAATGAAATATCTTATAAATGGTGGTGAATCGTTTCGTGGAGAGTTGGTTATCAGAAATTGTGAAGGCAATCGTGCGTTTTTTAATGCATCCTGCTTTGTATGTTTTCTTTATAAGTAGTTTTTTTGTTGGATATTTACGAGTATTACGAGAGCGGAAAGATTTTTCCTTTAAGGTGTATGATGTTTGGTATGAACTACGTACATCTATATTTGCAGGAATTGGTTTAGGAATCATTTTATCATTGATTACAGTTGGAACAGGCCTTGTTGTATCACAAGCAAGTGTGTTTATAATGGCGATTTGGACGGGACTGTTTGCTATCATTGTTCAGTATAGATACTTATCACCTGCATATACGTTAGGGGTTGCCATTGTAGCAGCGATATTATCTTCGAAACTTCCGTATTCCTTCTTACAGCTTCAAGAAGGAGAAGAGAGTAGTATTGTATCATTAGCGATTTTACTTGGCCTCATGTTAGTTGTAGAAGGTTTACTTATTTCTAAAAATGCCACAAACTATTCAACTCCGAAATTGCGAAAAGGAAAACGCAGTTTAAATATTGGATTGCATGAATCAAACAGATTATGGCTGGTACCGTTATTCGTTCTTATACCAGGCGATACTTTAACGCAGTTTGTATCTTGGTGGCCAGTTGTCTCTGTTGGATCACAAAAGTTTTCTTTATTCTTAATTCCGTTTTTAGTTGGATTTACGAGAACGATTAAAAGCTTTGAACCAAAAGAAGCGTTGTTATTTACAGGACGGCGCGTGTTTGGGCTAGCTGCAGTTGTCCTTCTATTAGGAATAGTGAGTTATTGGTGGCATACATTAGCAATTGTAGCTATGGGAGTAGCAATTCTTGGACGGTTGACAATTGCTGTACAAGAGCGTTTGGAAGATGGACGGCGCCCTGCATACTTTTCTTCCCGCGATAATGGTCTAGTTGTACTAGGCACAATTCCAGGTACAGCCGGGGAGGCGCTGGACTTGAAACCAGGGGAAACCATTGTAAAAATGAACGGAGTCGTTCCAACAAATGTGGATGAGTTCTACAATGCGCTGCAATCAAGAACAACAGGTGCTTTTTGTAAAATGGAAGTTGTTGATACGAACGGTGAGCTTCGCCTTGTACAACATGCGATTTATGAAGGGGAGCATCACGAACTTGGGATTGTTTTTGTAGAACAAGAACATCAGTGGGATACGGAAGTTGGCTGATGCCGTTAAAAGAATGGCATATCAAAACGCATCTAAAGTTAGGTGCGTTTTTTTGTGCTATTTTTTCTATGATTTTTTATGTAAATCGTTAATTAATATACGATCGTTTTTAAGAATGTCATTGAAATGTACCGATACATTCTAGTACAGCAAAATAAATTATGCTATGATGTGAACAAATATAAAGCTATCTAACGGAGGGATTCACATGCCGCATGTTGTATTTCGTGGAATTACTACTGAACAATTAAAGGATATAAGTAAACCATTAGTAGAAGAGCTTGCAGAGATTTGTGAGTGTGGTACGGATAATTTTACGTTGGAACTACCAAGTTCTACATTTGTATACAATGGGGAAGAAATAGAAGCGTTTCCTCTTATTGAAGTAAAATGGTTCGAGCGTGGACAGGAAATTCGTGATCGATTTGCCAAGGCCATTACTACATATATAATGGATTTTGGACTTCCAGAAGTAGAGGTTGTATTTACGGTTTTCACAGAGTCAGCTTATTATATTAACGGGAAGCATTGTGCAAATTAGAGCTATTTGAAAGACTTTTGTAACATTCATGAGAGAGTAATGAAAGATTTGTTATGTATGATGAAGTTAAGGTTATTACCCAATATGATGTAATTTCATGAAAATAGGGTATTTTATACATAGGGTTATAAGCTTATATACATAGGAGGTAATCTATTATGATCGTTACAACAACTTCTGTTATTCAAGGAAAAGAAATTGAAGAGTATATTGATATCGTAAACGGAGAAGCAATTATGGGAGCGAATATCGTTCGTGATTTATTTGCTTCTGTTCGTGACGTTGTCGGCGGCCGTTCTGGTGCTTATGAAAGTAAGTTAAAAGAAGCGCGTGATATTGCAATGGAAGAAATGAAGCAGCTTGCAGCACAAAAAGGTGCAAACGCAATTGTTGGCATTGATGTTGATTATGAAGTAGTTCGTGAAGGTATGTTAATGGTAGCTGTAAGCGGAACTGCAGTTAAAGTTCGATAAGAGAATGATTTTTTGAACCCTTCCTCAACTAAGAGGAGGGGTTCCTTTTATATGGGCTTTAAGTTGTCTTTTCAGTAAAATCGTTTAGACTAATAGAGAGGTGAAAACGAATGAAAGAGAAGGTTTCAAGTACGAAATGGTTCGGACTTGCTGTGCAATCTTTATTGGTACTAGCAGATTATGACGGTATTTGCCCTAGTGCAATTATGGCTGAAAAGTTAGGAACAAAGTCACTCTTTTTGAGGAAAATCCTTACTCATTTAGTTAAAGCGGAACTGATTGCAGCGAAAGAAGGACGAGATGGCGGTTATTATTTAGCTAGATCTGCAAATGAAATTACATTAGTAGAAGTTTATGATGCGATAAGAGCAGACCCATATTCAAAAGGATTCCTTGATGTAGATGGGAAAGAGTGTTTTTCTCCTTCGACATGTTCAGCGTTATATGAATTAAGAGATGAAATGGAAAGATGGCTTGTAGATGGACTGGCAAAGAAAAAGCTAGCTGATTTACTTCCGAAAGAATGAATGAAACGGAACTGTAGTTTTCGTTTTATTTTTTATAATTAACTGTTCTTGACAAAGGAACAGTTAAAAGAATATACTGTTCTTAAAATCAGAACAGTTAAGGGGAGAAATATAATGTCTGCAAAAAGATCAGCAACAGAAGAGTATTTGAATAAAATCCATGAGCTTACTACTCATACGGAAGCTCCGAAAGAAATTACGGACACAGATTTCTTTACTATCGCTAAGGAGCGCCAATCTGTACGTCATTATGATTCACATTTTAAAATGGATGAAAAAGATATTCGTGAAATTTTAGAGCTCGCAACTTTAGCTCCGTCATCGTCAAACTTACAATCATGGAGATTTCTTGTTGTGCAAGATGAAGCAGCGAAAGAAGAGTTATTACCAATTGCAAACAATCAACAACAAATTGTAGATGCTTCTATTGTCATTGCTGTTTTAGGAGATAAACAGGCCTATAAAAATGCTGAGAAAATTTACGGAGAAGTAGTGAAAAAAGGAAGAATGACAGAAGAAACGAAGAATTTCTATGTCAATTCAATTGTTGAAAACTATGGGAAATTCTCTAATGAACAAGCTACTCGCGTGGCGATGATTGATGGTGGCTTAGTAGCGATGCAGCTTATGTTAGCCGCAAAAGCAAAAGGTTTTGACACTGTACCAATTGGTGGTTTCCATCCGCAGAAATTTGTAGAAGCTTTTCATGTTCCAGAAAATCTTGAACCTGTCATGTTAATTTGTGTAGGGAAAGCAGTGCAGGCTGGGTTTGAAAAAGTTCGCCTTCCACTTGATGATGTGCTAACGTGGAATAAATTTTAATCGAAAAAAAACGGGGCTGACCCAGGTCAGCCCTCTTTAGTGTGTGCAGAGTGTCTAATGTTGCCTGTGGGTTTTTATACTATGTCGAATCGCCGATATATCAGAGGACAGATGTTTTACATTCTTGAATTTGACGTAGCAACTGCTCGTATTCACTTCCCAGAGCAATCACATCATCATGACGTCCTGGCATCGAAATGCGTCCGATTACTTCTGTTAATTTTGTTTGCAGACGCAATAGTTCCTGCTCTGTTGGATTGATAGAAGACTGTTCAGTTCGTTTCGTATATTGCTTGTAATTGCCTTGAAAGATCCGCGGTTCGTCTTCATCTAGGTGTAAAATGTGATCAGCAATTTTATGAACAAATGTGCGATCGTGACTAATGAACAACACAGTACCAGGATAATCTTTCAGCATGTGCTCTAGTTCTTCTTGAGTGGCAAGATCTAAATAATTTGTCGGTTCATCAAGAAGAAGCATATTGTAGTCTCCTAAGAAGATTTTTGCTAGTGCGACCTTTACACGTTCGCCGCCGCTTAATACGTTTACTTGTTTATACACATCTTCTCTTCGAAATAGTAGGCGAGCAAGGATTGTTCGTACAAAAGCTTCGTCATAACGCGTTTCTTCCATCACGTTTTGTAAAATGGTTTTGTCTTTTTGCAGAATGGCTAATGTTTGTTCAAAATAACCAATTTTACAGCTTTTTGAAAGCTGAATTCCTTGTTCCTTTGCTTGAATCAGATGAAATAGCGTTGTTTTTCCACTTCCATTTTTTCCGAGAATAGCAAGCTTTGCACCTGGAGCTATACTTCCGTTTATATTGTGAAAGAGGGTGCGGTTGCTGATTTTTTTCGTAATTTTATTAAATTGCACAGCTGTTTTACTATGAATGGGTGCATGGTATTGTACATCAAACTTTGTATGCACAATTTCTTTTGGTTTTTCTTTCTTTTCTAGTTGTTCTAATCTTGTTTCTAGTGCTTTTGCGGCTTTTTGAACATTGCCTTGGCTATAAGCTGCTCCCGATTTATATAGCCTAGATTCAGAAGAACTAAAACTTGAACGAATTTTTGTCATACCGGAAGCCCGCTGTAGTCTGCTGGCGATTGCTGTTTCTAAGCGCTGTTTTTCTTTCGTATACTTTTCATATTCCGCTTGCTGGTGCTGCCTTTGCTGACCTTTTTGCCCCCGGTAGTTTGTGTAATTTCCTTTATATTCCCGAACGGTACCGTCTTCAATCTCGATTATCTTTGTACAAATGGCATCTAATAAGGCGCGGTCATGGGAAATTAAAATAATTGCTCCTTTATAAGATAGTAATGCCTGCTCTAGTTGTTCTGTGCCATGCATATCGAGATGACTTGTTGGTTCATCAGCAAATAAGATAGATGCTTCTTGTTCAAGAGCATGAGCAATTTTTAAACGCCCGCGTTCGCCGCCGCTCATATTCGTTGTGACGTGAGAAATACCCCATTGTCCTTTTGCAATAGAAGAGGCTGTTTCCAATGTCTCCTCATGGAATTGTGGAATGATAGCGATCGAACCGTAATGAGTAATTGTTCCGCCATCAGGTTCTATTTCTTTACTTAATATTTGTAATAGCGTTGATTTTCCGGCGCCGTTTACACCGACAATTCCAATGCGATCATGG
Organism: Bacillus bruguierae; assembly: GCF_037104725.1. Taxonomy (NCBI): domain Bacteria; kingdom Bacillati; phylum Bacillota; class Bacilli; order Caryophanales; family Bacillaceae; genus Bacillus; species Bacillus bruguierae. Next base: position 239,984 of record NZ_JBAWSX010000003.1, read on the forward strand.
GCGTGGATATCAAGTGCTTGTAACGTAAATAAAGTGCGGTCACCAAAGCTTTTTTCAATGTTTCGTGCTGTTAAAATGGTCATAAAAAAACCTCCCTAGTTTCACTAGAGAGGATAGATTTCACCCGTAGTATGTAAAAAAGAGATGCACAAAAAACTGTACACGTATTTTTACATGTTCCTGTCAAAAGAAAGTTATCGACAAAAGGGCAGACTAATCCTCTTCTAGTTTTCATCATTTTGTTTCACTATTTGTGATGGATGAATAAAAAAGAGAATTAGAACTTCATTGGCCGATGTACCTTCCTTTCATAATTTCACCTTTATTGTATGCATTTGGATGTTAGTTTGTCAAATCATTCTGTTAATTTTTCTTAAAAATTTGATTATATAGTTTTGCCTTTTCGATTGTTTCTTTGTCATTCACAATCTCTCCTGGTGCATTGGCAGATCCAATTATATAACCTTCAAAGGAAGCATCGACAAAATCAAAAATGTACTGGAACTGTGCAATGAGCGGAAGTGCTTTTAATTTTGGATTGTCGCCGCCGACAATGACAACATACATTTTCTTATCTTTCATACGTTCTTTAAAATGAAGGGAGGTATCTCGTAAGCTTTGCGACCAACGATCGACAAAGTTTTTCATATATCCGCTCATCCCGTACCAATAAAGCGGCGTTGCGAAGACAATAGTATCATGCTCAAGCATTCGTTTGACGATGCCCTCGTAATCATCATCAATTGGTTGAAAGCCCTCGGCATCGTGACGCTGGTCTGTAATGGGCTTGATGGTATGATTGCGTAAATATACTTCTTCCGTTTGGACGCCTTCTAACAGCATATGCGTTAATTGTTCTGTATTCCCATTTGAACGTGAACTGCCGTGTAAAACGAACATCGTATATCAATTCCTTTCTTTTAACAACGTAATGTGCTTTTGTAAATTCGCCTCGATATGAGAAAGTAACGAAATCTGCTTTTTTACTTCCGCAAGCTTATCCTCGTAAAGTGTGATGATACTGCTGCACGGGTTATCGTGTAAGTGCGGCTCTATTTCTAAACAACGCAATATTCTAGCGGTTTCTTCTAAATTTAGCCCAAGCTGCAAATACATTTGAATGAGCTTTACTTGTTCAATCGTCGTTTCATCAAAATCACGATAGTCATTTGCAAGTCGTTTTGAAGTCAATAAGCCTTTTTCTTCATAATGCCGTAATGAACGTTCGCTTACGCCTGTACGTTTCGATAATTCTCCGATGCGCAAATCTATCACTCCTTCTTTTCTTATTTTAAACCTTCACATTAGTGTAAAGGTCAACGCTGTTGATTCGCAAAGTTTTGCACATGATCTAAAAATACTTGAATCGCTTTAGAAGGAATAAAATATTTTCCCCGTACAATGGAGAACGGGCGCAGGAGCTTTTCGTTTGGCACAGGGATGTGACATACTTCACCAGCTTGCAATTCCTTACGTACTGTCCAGTCTGATAAAATGGCAATTCCGAGTCCGGCCGCAACGGCTTCTTTTACACTTTGAATGCTGCTAAATGTGAAGTAACGCTTCATTTTTAAATGATGGTCGTGAATAAAGCGGTCGCTGTAAGCCCTTGTTCCTGAACCGGTTTCGCGGAGCACCCATATTTGATCTTGCAGCATGTTTGTCTGAATTGGGTTTGTCATCGTCAGAGGATGATTTGGCGGAACGACAAGCTTCATTTCATCCTCCATAAATGATTCTACGTCTACATCTGTGTAGATGACTTGCCCTTCTACTAGGCCAATATCTAGCTGATTTGAGCGAACTCCTTGTAATACCTCTTCTGTATTCGAGATAAAGGTATGAACTTCAACGCGTGGATGTTCCTTCGCATAGTTTGCTAATATTTTAGGAAGAAGATATTCTCCAATTGTAAAACTAGCGCCAATACGCAGCGTCCCCGTAACGATATTATGAAGTTCATTAATTTCTTGTTTTGCTTCTTCGTACAGTGTAAGCATTTGTTTTGCATGTATGTATAAAATGTTTCCTGCTTCTGTGACTTGGACATGTTTTGGTGAGCGCTGAATGAGCGTTGTGCCGAATTCATTTTCTAAATTGCGAATGTGCATGCTTACCCCTGGCTGGGAAAGATTCAGCATTTCGGCAGCTCTTGAAAAATGTTTTTGCTCTACGACTGTTACAAAAATTTTTAAAATGTCGGTGTTTATGAGACTCATTCCTTTCGTTTTTTAAATTTTATCGTAACTACTTAGCCATACATTTCATTTAGAAATTTGGTAAGGGGTATGATTCCAGTGAAAATACGCCTCTTATTACCTATAGAAAGTTATGTTCATTTTTCAGCATATAGATTGCTGTTATGAAGATAAAAATGGACATATACCTTGCTGCCTTTCTTTGTTTTCAAACTTTGCGGGTGGCAGGAAAAGGCCCTGACCGCTCCTATACATAGCCATAAAATAATGCTTTTCTGCCTTTTTTTCATAGAGTGACTGAGTAGTTACATTCTATCATAAGTTTTCTTGATGATTGAAATAGCATATTAGTATTAAACTTATGGTTAAAATGCTCTTATAATGAAAGTAGAACGAACATGCATGTTACAAGATAGTTATTGGAGTGGTACAAAGTGAATCAAATGATAGCCTTACAAAAGGAGAAGCGTTTCGGATTCGCGCAGGGCATTGGGATTACGTTACTTATTGCTATTGTTGCAAAATACTTGGCGCAGCTTCCATTTTTAAGTATTATGGGCCAATTAGTAATTGCTATTCTAATCGGAATGATATGGAGAGCGGCAATTGGTGTACCGAATCAAGCGGTTGCAGGAACGAATTTTTCGAGTAAAAAACTACTGCGTCTAGGGATTATATTACTCGGTATGCGATTAAATTTAGTTGATATTGCGAAGGCTGGTCCAAAGGTATTGGTCATGGCCGCAATTGTCATTACATTTACGCTTACTGTTGTATATGCATTAACGCGTTTTTGTAAAGTAGAGAAGAAACTTGGCATTTTAACGGCATGCGGAACAGCGATTTGCGGGGCGGCAGCTGTTGTGGCAATTGGACCGCAAGTAAAAGCAAAGGATGAAGAGGTCGCAGTTAGTGCAGCGATCGTTGCGATTTTAGGAACAATTTTCACATTAGCATATACATTGCTGTATCCTGTGCTTCATTTGTCTCCGTATGGATATGGTGTTTTTTCTGGGGCAACATTGCATGAAATTGCTCATGTCATTGCAGCGGCAGCACCTGGTGGAAGTCAATCGGTTGATATTGCGGTAATTATGAAGTTAACGCGCGTTGCCTTTCTTGTACCTGTGGCCATTTTAATTGGCATATGGTTTCAGCGTGGAGAAGAAACGGGGCAAAAAAAATCTTGGCGTGACATTCCGATTCCGTGGTTTATTTTTGGTTTCTTAGCAGTGAGTGCGTTTCATTCATTAGGAATTGTACCTGAAAAAATCGCAAGCGATATCGTTGTTATTTCTTATATGCTTATGGCTATGGCCATGGCTGGGCTGGGCTTAAATGTAGAATTTAAGACATTTCGTAAGCTAGGAACGAAAGCATTTATTGCAGGGCTCATTGGATCGGTATTACTTTCTGTTCTTGGGTATACGCTTTTGTATGTGTTGCATTTTGTGTAGAGGACTTGCTGGGCAAGTCCTTTTTTATTGGGGATTTTGTAAAGATATCTTTACTTGTTCTGGAAAATATTTATAATAAAAGTAAAGATATCTTTACTTTTTGAGGGTGGGTTCTATGGGGGTACAAAACAGAATTAAAGAATTAAGAAAGAAAAATCATATTACGCAAGTTGAGATGGCAAAAGCAATGCAAGTGACGCGTCAAACAATTGTTGCGATTGAAAATCATCATTACAATCCGAGTTTGGAGTTGTCATTAAAGATTGCGAAGTATTTTAAGATGAGTGTGGAGGAGATTTTTACGTTGGAATAGGGGGAATTGAATCATGAAAAGACGAGTCGATGAATACGAATGGCACATAACAGGAAAAGCTTCTAGATACACCTTTATGTTTTACAGTACATGCTTATTAATTTGGACATTTTACGACATGATAACGAAAGGGAAAACAGGTTGGGAGTTTCCAATTATGGCAACTGGTAGTGCAATCTTTTTTGCGATTTGTGCATGGGAGAAACGAAAGCTTAAAAATCTTGAAGATGATGAATAAGAATGATTTCGATAAGAGCTGTTTACAAGAAGATGTAAACGGCTCTTTTTTATAAAACCTCTTGAAACTAACGTTACGTCACCTTTTATAATGAAAACGAGAGGGTGATGGAAATGATTTCTATTCAACAGTTAACGAAGGAAACGAGTGTTACAGTAAGGACGCTTCGGTATTATGATCAGATCGGTTTGTTAGAGCCGAGCGGAAAGACGGAAGGCGGGCACCGATTATATAGTGAACGTGATGTATGGAAATTGCAGCAGATATTGTTTTTAAAAGAAATGGGATTCCCTTTAAAAGAAATTATGAATATGTTAGAAACAGAGCGTGTAAATGTTAAAGAGTTTTTGCAACAGCAATTGTTGTTCGTAAGAGAAGAGCAGCAGAAGTTTTCACGTATGGAGAAAATGCTGCAAGCTGTCTTGTATTCTAATGAGCTGGAAGGAGAGCTGAATTGGGATATGATGTTTGAGCTTATGCAGCTCTCCCAGCAGTCCCCGCGAATGCGCCAGCTATTTCAGCAACAAGTATTTTCACAGGAAGAAGAACATTTACTTAAAAATTTGCCAAACATGAGTGAGCAAAATGCAGAAGTGCAAGAGTGGATTATTTTATTAAAGCGAATGCGGCAACTCATGCAGAAGAAAAAAGCACCAAGTGATGCGGAAGTACAAGGAATTACTGGAATCATTTTAGAAAAATGCAGGGAGATGGCAAACGGTGATGAAGCATTTTTAGATAAATTGTGGGAAGTACGTAAATCAAAAGAAGAGTCGAAAAGGATGAATATGTATCCAATTGAAGAAGAGCTTTTGCAGTATATGGATACGGCTTTTGAAGTGTATATAGAAGGAGAGGAGAAATAATGAATATACTAATCGAGTATCGCTGGGCATTTTTAATTGGCGCTGAAATTGTGTTTTGGAGTGCAGTGATTAGTTTCTTTTTGTTAAGGTATGCCTTTCAACTGCATAAAGCAAGTTTCATTGTAGGGATTGTATTATTGTTAAATGAATTATTTATTTTAACGTTAGGTGTCGTTGATTATTATGAAACAGGGAAGTTTTCTCAATTTCAAATTATTATCGTCATCATCTTATTGTATGCTGTTTTTTATGGAAAGAAAGATTTAAGGAAGCTAGATTTACGTATACAACGAATGATTGCAAAGTGGCGGGGAGAAGCACTGCCAATGACACAAGAGGAAGTAGAATTAACAGGCTGGGCATATACGAAGCAAGAGTTGTTACATTGGGGGATTCACTTTATTGTATTTGCGGGTGTGCACATTGTGTTTTTCTTTCTGTATGGATTAGTACCACTTGAAAACATATCAAGTTGGGATGCTGATATATTTTTAAATGAAACTGTGAATCGTGTAAGTAAAGTGTGGAGAATCGTTTTCGGTGTAGATACGCTTATTACTCTTTCTTACGTTATCTTTCCGAAAAAGAAAAAAGAAGTGTTGTCTCGTTAAAGACAACACTTCTTTTTATTAGGCAACGTCTTCTTTTTGCTCATTTTTCAGCGTACTATTTTTATAACCGTAGCTGAAATATACAACTAATCCGATAATTAACCAAACGACAAAGCCGATCCATGTTGTTGCAGGAAGTTGTAATGTTAAGTATCCGCAGAATAGAATTGCTAATATCGGAACCAATGGTACGAATGGTACTTTAAAAGCACGCGGCAACTCTGGTTGTTTTTTTCGTAAGATGATAACGCCGATTGATACAACGATGAATGCGAATAATGTACCGATGTTTGTTAGCTCTGCTAGCTTGTCCAATGGAACAAATCCAGAAAAGAAAGCAACCATAGCTGCTGTAATCCAGCTGTTCATAACAGGTGTTTGCGTTTTTTGATTTACGCGAGAAAATGCTTTTGGTAGTAAGCCATCACGGCTCATTGCATAAAATAAACGAGTTTGTCCATATAGCATAACGAGTAATACTGTTGTAATCCCAGCAATTGCTCCTAAAGAGATAAGTCCAGCAATCCAATCTTGATGAATATATTGCAAAGCATATGCAACAGGGTTCTTTACGTTTAATTGGTTGTAGGGAACGATTCCTGTCAATACTAATGAAACAACGATATATAAGATTGTGCAGATTGCTAAGGAAGCAATAATACCAATTGGCATATTACGCTGTGGATTTTTTACTTCTTCAGCAGCTGTTGATACAGCGTCAAATCCGATATAAGCAAAGAATACAGTTGCTGCTCCAGTTGTTACGCCAGAGAAGCCAAATGGCATGAATGGCGTCCAGTTCTCGGGTTTTACATAGAAAGCACCAACGCCGATGAATAGAAGAACAACAAAAATTTTGATAGCTACCATAATGGCATTGAAGCGAGCTGATTTTTTTGCGCCTCTTGTTAATAACAATGTCATGATAAAAATAATACAAATTGCTGGTACGTCTACGTATGTGCCAGCTGCAGGATTATAAGCGCTGGTTAAAGCGTGAGGCAATTTAATACCAAATCCAGCTAATAATCCTTGGAAATATCCTGACCAACCAGATGCAACGGCTGAAGATGCCAATCCGTATTCTAGAATTAAGTCCCAACCTAAAATCCAAGCAATGATTTCTCCAAATGTTGCATAGCTGTAAGTGTAAGCACTACCTGATACCGGTACAGTTGAAGCAAATTCGGAATAACATAATGCCGCAAATACACAGGCTAAACCGGATAAAATAAACGATAAAATAAGTGCTGGTCCTGCATGTTTTGCTGCTGCAACGCCGGTAAGAACGAAGATGCCTGTTCCAATAATAGCCCCGACTCCCAACATTGTTAAATCAAATGCACCTAGCTCCTTTTTTAAAGAAGCGCCTTTCTGCTGCGATTGCGCTAGCAGTGCAGAAATCGATTTTTTTCGAAATAGATCCATATAAGCTCCCTCACCCTCTAGTTGTTGTAATATTCTGAACTTTACGTTCGATTTGTCGTATAATGTCGAATCTTTAAACGTATTGTAATATGAAAAGTGGGTGTTGTAAATATTAATTTTTTAGAAAATTCTACCTATACAAAAAATAATTCGTTGTCGAATTGTTTATCGAATATTTGTTCGTTTTTTGGTTTTTTCATGAGTGTTCGTGTTAAAATGAAAATACAGATTTTTTACGAGGAGGGCGGATTTATTTGGAACATCAATTTGAAATTGTCTCAGAATATTCTCCGCAAGGTGATCAGCCAAGAGCGATAGAGCAGCTGGTAGCTGGGATCAAAAATGGTAAGAAACATCAAGTGTTGCTTGGAGCGACAGGAACGGGTAAGACATTTACGATTTCAAATGTCATTAAAGAAGTGAAGAAGCCAACACTTGTAATGGCTCATAATAAAACGTTAGCAGGACAGTTATACAGTGAGCTCAAAGATTTTTTTCCGAACAATGCGGTTGAATATTTTGTTAGTTACTACGACTATTATCAACCGGAAGCATATGTACCACAAACAGATACATTTATTGAAAAAGACGCAAAAATTAATGATGAGATTGATAAATTGCGTCACTCAGCGACATCGGCTTTATTTGAAAGAGATGATGTTATTATTGTAGCGAGTGTGTCTTGTATTTACGGTTTAGGTTCTCCAGAAGAATATAGTGAACTTGTTGTTTCTTTACGCGTTGGTATGGAGAAAGATCGCAATCAATTGCTTCGTGAACTTGTTGATGTGCAGTATGGCCGTAATGATATTGACTTCCAGCGTGGGACGTTTCGCGTGCGCGGTGATGTAGTTGAAATCTTCCCGGCATCTCTTGATGAGCATTGTATCCGAATTGAATTTTTTGGTGATGAAATTGATCGTATCAGGGAAGTAAATGCATTAACAGGTGAAGTATTAGCAGAACGTGAGCATGTGGCAATTTTTCCGGCATCTCACTTCGTTACACGCGAAGAAAAGATGAAAGTTGCCATCGAAAATATTGAAAAAGAATTAGAAGAACGCTTAAAAGAATTAAATGATAACGGTAAATTGTTAGAAGCGCAGCGGATAGAGCAGCGGACACGTTACGATTTAGAAATGATGCGTGAGATGGGCTTTTGTTCAGGGATTGAGAACTACTCCCGTCATTTGACACTTCGCCCAGCTGGTTCAACACCGTATACATTATTAGATTATTTTCCTAAAGATTTTCTCATCGTGATGGATGAATCGCATGTATCAGTGCCACAAGTAAGAGCGATGTATAACGGAGATCAGGCGCGTAAGCAAGTGCTTGTTGATCATGGATTTCGTCTGCCATCAGCGCTTGATAACAGACCGCTTATGTTTGAAGAGTTTGAAGAGAAAACGAATCAAGTTGTGTATGTATCAGCAACGCCGGGTCCATATGAGCTTGAGCATTCACCAAAAGTGGTGGAACAAATTATTCGTCCAACAGGGCTTTTGGATCCAAAAATCGATGTTCGTCCAATAGAAGGACAAATTGATGATTTATTAGGAGAAATTCATGACCGAATTGCCAAGAATGAGCGTGTGCTAATTACGACATTAACAAAGAAAATGTCGGAGGATTTAACTGATTACTTGAAGGATGTTGGCATTAAAGTAAACTACTTGCATTCTGAAATTAAGACGTTAGAACGAATTGAAATTATTCGCGATCTTCGATTAGGAAAGTTTGATGTGCTTATTGGCATTAACTTACTTCGTGAAGGACTAGACATTCCCGAAGTATCGCTTGTAGCTATATTAGATGCAGATAAAGAAGGATTCCTTCGTTCAGAGCGTTCGCTTATTCAGACGATTGGTCGTGCAGCTCGTAATGCAAACGGTCATGTTGTGATGTATGCAGACCGAATTACAAAATCGATGGAAATTGCAATTGAAGAAACGAAGCGTCGTCGTCAAATTCAAGAAGCATATAATGAAAAGCATGGCATTACACCGAAAACAATTCAAAAAGAGGTGCGCGATGTCATCCGTGCAACGATGGCTGCGGAAGATACCGAAACGTATGAGACAGCATCACTAGTTTCTAAGAAAATGACGAAAAAAGAACGAGAAAATGTAATTGCAAAAATGGAAGCGGAAATGAAAGAAGCTGCAAAAGCGCTTGATTTTGAGCGAGCAGCTGAGCTTCGTGATTTATTATTAGAACTAAAAGCAGAAGGGTGAAGGCAATGAGTAAAGATTTTATCGTTGTAAAAGGTGCGAGAGCCCACAACTTAAAAAATATAGATGTCACCATTCCGAGAAATCAGCTTGTTGTTGTAACAGGGCTATCCGGTTCAGGGAAATCGTCGTTAGCGTTTGATACGATTTATGCAGAAGGACAGCGCCGTTATGTAGAATCGCTATCGGCGTATGCACGTCAATTTTTAGGGCAAATGGATAAACCGGATGTCGATGCAATTGAAGGGTTATCGCCGGCGATTTCAATTGACCAAAAAACGACGAGTCGCAATCCGCGTTCAACAGTTGGAACGGTGACGGAGATTTATGATTATTTACGTTTATTATTTGCGCGTGTCGGAACACCGATCTGTCCAAATCATGGCATTGAAATTACATCGCAAACAATTGAGCAAATGGTAGATCGTATTTTAGAATATCCAGAACGTACGAAGCTGCAAGTGCTCGCACCGATTGTATCGGGACGTAAAGGTGCGCATGTAAAGCTATTAGAAGATATTAAAAAGCAAGGATATGTCCGCGTTCGCATTGATGGAGAAATGCTTGATATATCGGAAGAAATTACGTTAGATAAAAATAAAAAACATTCCATTGAAGTCGTGATTGACCGTATTGTGGTGAAAGAAGGAATTGCAGGTCGCCTTGCCGATTCATTAGAAACGGCTTTGAAGCTTGGTGAAGGCCGCGTTTTAATTGATGTGATTGGAGAAGAGGAGTTGCTGTTTAGTGAGCATCACGCTTGTCCGTATTGCGGGTTCTCCATCGGTGAACTTGAGCCGCGCATGTTTTCTTTCAACAGTCCGTTCGGTGCGTGTCCGTCTTGTGATGGCCTTGGTTCAAAGTTAGAAGTAGATCTTGATTTAGTCATTCCAAACTGGGATTTATCATTAAATGATCATGCAATCGCACCTTGGGAGCCAACAAGCTCACAATATTATCCGCAATTGTTGCAGTCTGTTTGTAACCATTATGGCATTGATATGGATGCATCAGTAAAAGATATTCCGAAGCATTTGTTTGAAAAAGTGTTGTACGGAAGCGGAGAAGAAAAAGTGTATTTCCGCTATGTGAACGACTTTGGCCAAGTGAAGGAAAGCGAGATTATTTTTGAAGGTGTAATTCCGAACATTGAGCGCCGTTACCGAGAAACGAGCTCCGATTATATTCGTGAGCAAATGGAAAAATATATGGCGGAGCAAGCTTGTCCAAAATGTAAAGGCGCTCGTTTGAAGCCGGAAACTTTAGCTGTTTTTGTAGGTGGAAAAACGATTGCGGAAGTGGCGCAGTTTTCTGTGCAGGATGCGCATGAATTCTTTACAAATATTGAATTAACGGAAAAGCAACAAAGTATTGCGAAACTTATTTTGCGTGAAATTAAAGAGCGTCTTAGCTTCTTAATTAACGTGGGACTTGATTATTTAACGCTTAGCCGTGCAGCTGGAACATTATCGGGCGGAGAAGCGCAGCGTATTCGCTTAGCGACGCAAATCGGTTCGAGCTTAACGGGCGTATTATATATTCTTGATGAACCTTCTATTGGTTTACATCAGCGTGATAACGATCGCTTAATTCAAACACTGAAAAATATGCGTGATTTAGGAAATACGCTTATCGTTGTTGAGCATGATGAAGATACGATGATGGCTGCGGATTATTTATTAGATATTGGTCCTGGTGCAGGTATTCATGGCGGGCAAGTTGTTTCAGCTGGGACGCCGCAAGAAGTAATGCATGATGACAATTCGTTAACAGGACAATACTTATCAGGTAAAAAGTTTATTCCGGTTCCGCTGGAGCGCCGCAAAGGTGATGGGCGTAAGATTGAGGTTATTGGAGCGAAGGAAAATAACTTGAAAAATGCGAAGATGTCATTTCCGCTTGGTACATTTGTTGCTGTAACGGGTGTATCTGGTTCAGGGAAAAGTACATTAATTAATGAAGTGCTATATAAAGCAGTGGCTCAAAAACTATATAAATCGAAGAGTAAGCCTGGTATGCATAAGGAAATTAAGGGCCTTGAGCATTTAGACAAGGTAATTGATATTGATCAATCACCAATTGGGCGTACACCGCGTTCTAACCCAGCAACATATACAGGTGTGTTTGATGATATTCGTGATGTGTTTGCGCAAACGAATGAAGCAAAGGTACGCGGTTATCAAAAAGGCCGCTTTAGCTTTAACGTAAAAGGTGGCCGCTGCGAAGCGTGCCGCGGTGATGGGATTATTAAAATTGAAATGCACTTCTTACCAGATGTGTACGTTCCGTGTGAAGTTTGTCACGGAAAACGTTATAATCGTGAAACATTGGAAGTAAAATATAAAGATAAAAACATTTCTGACGTGTTAGAGATGACAATTGAAGATGGGGTAGAGTTCTTTGCGAATATCCCAAAAATTAAACGTAAGCTCCAAACGCTTGTGGATGTAGGGCTTGATTATATGAAGCTCGGTCAGCCGGCAACGACGTTATCGGGCGGAGAAGCACAGCGCGTGAAGTTAGCATCTGAGCTGCACCGCCGTTCAACAGGCCGCACGTTGTACATTTTAGATGAACCGACAACGGGGCTTCATGCACATGATATTGCGCGTCTGTTAAAAGTGCTTCAGCGTCTTGTTGATAATGGTGAAACTGTACTTGTTATTGAACATAACTTAGATGTCATTAAAACGGCAGATTATCTGATTGACCTTGGTCCTGAAGGCGGAGATAAGGGCGGACAAATTGTTGCTACAGGTACGCCGGATCAGGTTGTGAAAGAAGAGCGATCTTACACAGGAAAGTATTTAAAAGGTGTTTTAGAACGTGATAAAGCACGTATGAAAGAAAAAGTAAAAGAAGTAGAATTAACACAGTAAAGAAACATGTAACAGAGGGGCTGTGCTTCTCTGTTACATGTTTTCTGCTATCCCGCATTAACGGGCAGTAATCCCCCACCTCAAGATTGAGAGAGAAACAAAGAAGATAGGTAGGGGATAACTGTCCGTAAAAGCCCGATTGGTTCAACTAACCATCAGTGGGGGGAAAACTCCCCACTGATGGAAGTTTCACTTTATATGCATCCAAAGGAGATGAGGATGTGGATTCTACCCAAAAAGTGTTAGCATCTTGTTGTTATTTTAGTATTTTTGTGGCTCCGCTATTATTTCCGATCATTGTATATTTTGTTGTTCCTCACGAAGAAGTGAAATGTCATGCAAAGAAAGCTTTCATTTCGCATTTACTACCGTTCTTTTGTTTATTTCTCATTTTTCTACTTGTATTTGTTATGAACACACCAGAACAAATTGGTGCAATCGTGCTTATTGCGATGTTGTTATTTGGATTTGTGAACCTTGTTATTTTCATCTGGAATATTGTGAAAGGTGTACAATTGCTTGTGAATGAGTAAATAACTTTAAAGAAGAACTGTTCGTAAGAGGAATCTTATGTGTGTTTTCATTTCATTTGTTCTTGGTAATCTTTGCGGATTTCAAGTATTATTGTTGGTATATGTAGTTTGGGTATTCATTGTCCCTAGTGAAAAGGAAGTGTAAAGAACATGAGATGGATTATATCACTTATTGTAAACAGTATTGTGCTAATCGTTGTATCAGGTCTTCTCAAAATATTTGCACCAGGTGCGTTTGAAATAGCAAATATACAAACAGCAGTGATTGCGAGCGTTATTTTGTCTCTTCTAAACGTATTTGTTAAACCGTTATTAATTTTAATTACGCTGCCAATTACTGTGTTAACATTTGGGTTTTTCTTAATTGTTATTAATGCGATTACGCTAGAAATTACAGATTCGATACTTGGTGATGCGTTCAATTTATCTGGATTTGGCGCAGCGATTATTGCGGCAATTTTCATTTCAATTTTAAATATGTTGATTGAGAAAGTGATTATTGAACCGTTATATGAGAAAGAATAATCGGAAGGCAGAAAGTATCCGACAAAACGTAAAACATTTTGCGCAAAGCGTGGAATGTTTTTTTTCTTTTTCAAAAGAAAGCGTGTTTCGTGTTTTCAGAAAAAAATGGTACAATAGCGGGTAGAGTGGTAGTACGCTGCTTAGATACATTCCGCAACGTGGAGGTTTATATATGCCAAAAGTTCGAACGAAAGATTTAATTGAACATTTTCAGTTAGAGTTAGTAAGTGGTGAGGAAGGAATTCACCGTCCAATTGATACAAGTGATTTATCACGCCCTGGAATTGAAATGGCAGGATTCTTTACATATTATCCAGCTGATCGTGTTCAGCTTCTTGGGAAAACAGAGCTTACTTTTTTTGATACGTTAACAGAAGAACAAAAGAAAATGCGCATGCAAGCGCTTTGTACAGAAGAAACACCGTGCATTATCGTAACGCGCGGTCAAGATGTACCAGAGGAGTTAATGCAAGCATCTCGTCAGACTGGCGTACCGTTATTATGCTCGCCGTTAAAAACAACACGTTTATCGAGTCGTTTGACGAATTATTTAGAAAGTAAATTAGCGCCAACAACAGCTATTCACGGTGTGTTAGTTGATATTTACGGTGTTGGTGTAATGATTACAGGACAAAGTGGTGTCGGGAAAAGCGAAACAGCACTTGAGCTTGTGAAGCGTGGACATCGTCTTGTGGCTGATGATAGTGTAGAAATTCGTCAAGAAGATGACGATACATTAGTCGGGAGTTCACCGGAGTTAATTGAACATTTACTTGAAATTCGTGGACTTGGCATTATTAACGTTATGACGTTATTTGGTGCAGGTGCAGTGCGTAACCATAAACGTATTTCACTTGTAATTAATCTTGAGATTTGGGATCAAAAGAAAAATTACGACCGTCTTGGTTTAGATGAAGAAAAAATGAAAATCATTGATACAGAGATTACAAAGATCACACTTCCAGTACGACCTGGTCGAAACTTAGCTGTTATTATTGAGGTAGCAGCGATGAATTTCCGTTTAAAACGTATGGGTGTCAATGCAGCGCAGCAATTTTCAGAGCGTCTTATGAGTGCGATTGAACTAGGGAATCAAAATTAAATACAAATGAAATTTCCATTAGTGAAGGATAAAAAGAAAGGGAGTGGAGAGTATGCTATTAGGATCTGTACCGCAGCTTGATCGCGTGGCAATTCAGCTTGGGCCGTTTCCGATCTATTGGTATGGTGTCATTATTGGTACTGCTGTTTTGCTCGGATTGTGGCTCGCAACCCGTGAAGGAGAGCGTCTTGGTATTCCGAAAGATACATTTATTGATTTGGTCCTAATTGCAGTGCCGCTTGCAATCCTTTGTGCACGTGCATACTATGTTATTTTCGAATGGGATTACTATTCGCACAATCCAAGTCAAATTATTAACATTCGTCAAGGTGGTTTAGCGATTCATGGCGGATTAATTGGTGCGGTTCTTACAGGAATTGTATTTGCGAAAAAACGCGGTCTGTCTTTTTGGAAGCTAGCGGATATTGCAGCGCCGAGTATTTTACTTGGACAAGCGATTGGACGCTGGGGAAACTTTATGAACCAAGAAGCTCATGGCGGTGAGGTAACGCGTCAATTTCTTGAAAGTTTACATTTACCACAATTTATTGTGAATCAAATGTATATTGATGGTGTATATTACCATCCAACATTTTTATATGAATCGTTATGGGATTTTGCTGGGGTTATTTTACTTCTACTTCTTCGAAAAGCGAATTTACGACGCGGGGAACTATTTTTTACATATTTAACTTGGTATTCTATCGGTCGCTTCTTTGTAGAAGGATTACGTACAGATAGCTTAATGCTTGGCCCGCTTCGCATTGCACAAGTTGTATCAATTACCTTAATTCTCGTTTCTATTATTTTTGTGTTTGTGAGACGAAAAATGGGGTATGCGGATAAACGATATTCAGAACAATAAGGATAGAACTTCAGAGGTGAATGAGAAAAAGTAGCGTCAAACATGCGGCGCTGCTTCTTTTCTTATCCTGCTATTCGCGGGCTTCCCATCGGCGGGATAAAATCGTTGATGGAAGTTTCACTTTATCATACAACAACTAAGGACGTGGAAAAAATGAGCATAAATACAGTGTTATTTGATTTGGATGGAACGTTGATTAATACGAACGAACTTATTATCTCTTCATTTTTACATACTTTAGAAAAGTACTATCCAAATCAGTATAAGCGTGAAGACGTACTACCGTTTATTGGTCCATCATTGCACGATACATTTAGTAAAATTGACGAAAACCGAGTAGAAGAACTCATTCAATGTTACCGCAATTTTAATCATGAACATCATGATGAGTTAGTAGAAGAGTATGAAACAGTGTATGAAACTGTACAAGAGCTTCGGAAGAAAGGTTATAAAATTGGGATTGTAACAACGAAAGTGCGCCAAACTGTCGAAATGGGATTAAAGCTATCGAAATTAAAAGAGTTTTTTGATGTTGTGGTGACAATTGATGATGTAGAGCATGTGAAGCCGCATCCAGAACCGATTCAAAGAGCACTGCAATTATTAGGAGCAAAGCCAGAAGAAGCTTTAATGGTAGGGGATAATCATCACGATATTGTTGGCGGACAAAATGCTGGCGTGAAGACAGCGGCTGTTGCATGGACAATTAAAGGACGCGAATACTTAGAGTCTTATAAACCGGACTATGTGTTAGAAAAAATGAGTGACTTGTTAACAATCTTGCCTCATGAATTGAGTTGACAAGGGGAGAGAATGGTGCGACGGACAACACGCTATCCTGTGTCAGGAGCAAATTCATTATGGAACGTATATAAGACAGTTTCATTTTGGAAAGTGATGAAAAACTTCATTGTCATTCAAATTGCACGTTATACTCCATTTTTACGGATGAAAAATTGGTTATATCGCACATTTTTGCGAATGAAAATTGGAGAGCAAACTTCTTTTGCACTTATGGTTATGCCAGATATTATGTTTCCAGAGAAAATTACAGTTGGGCATAATTCGATTATTGGTTATAATACAACATTATTAGCTCATGAATATTTAATTACAGAATATCGCCTTGGTGAAATTACAATTGGAAACGAAGTAATGATTGGAGCAAATTCGACTATTTTACCGGGTGTTGTCATTGGAGATGGAGCGATTGTTTCAGCGGGCACACTTGTTCATCGTGATGTACCGAGCGGTGCTTTCGTTGGTGGAAATCCGATGCGTGTTATTTATACGAAAGAGGAAATGGCAGTGAGAGAAGGGAAATGTTAGAAATGTAACATTTTCCTTTTCTTTTCGGGAATGAAAAGGAAATATTTGCGTATAATATACTGTTTTGTTTTTAGAAGAATCGTTTATACTTATAGATAGAAGAATGAAATAATGGAGGATCTATGGGGAAAAATCAAGAAATTCATAAAGATAACGGACAAGTTATTTCTTTTAATCAATTAGCCGATTTCTTTTATGATAAAGGAATGAAGGCTTATCGCAATCATCATTTAGAAGATGCAATTAAATATTTTAAAAGAGCGGCACAAAATCAGAAAGAGCCGTTTATTTTATGTCAATTAGCAACGGCATTATCAGAAGCGGGAGAGTATCACGAATCTAATCAAATTTTATTACAAATTGTTCGTACGGGTGAACAAATAGAAGAATGCTATTATTTTATGGCAAATAATTATGCGTATCTTGGTCTATTCCAACAAGCAAAAAAGTATGCAGAGCGGTATTTAGAAATTGCGACGGATAAAGAGTTTATTGCGGAGACGATGGAACTTTTAGAGATTATTGAAGAAGAAGAAATGGATGCGCCGGAATTTGAAGATGAAGATGGATTAATTGTGATGCAAGAGCAAGCGAATCATTATATTCGGAACGGTCAATTAGAAGAGGCGATTGCGACGCTTGAAGGGGTTATAACGGAATATCCGGAATTTTGGTCGGCACATAATAATTTAGCGATTGCTCATTTTCAGCTTGGAAATGTTGATCAAGCATTGAAAATGACAGAGCTAATTTTAGAGAAGAATCCAGGGAATATTCATGCTTTATGTAATACGCTTATTTTTCTATATTCCGTTGGGGAATATAAGCAAGTAGAAAAGTTAGCAGAGCAATTGGAGACAGTGTATCCGATGTCGTTTGAACATCGTGTGAAATTAGGGACAACATTTGCAACAATTGGTCGTTTCGAAAGTGCATATAAATGGTTAAAAGTTTTAAAGCGTCAAGGTTACGAAGGTGATGTTAGTTTTTATTATTGGTTTGCATATTCTGCTTATATGGTAAATGATGAACAAACAGCAGAGAAAATGTGGGCGCATGTTGTAGAGTTACATCCTGATAAAAAAGGAAAGGAGCCTTGGAATGCTATTAATTTAGCAGATGAAGGCCAAAATATTTTATTTCGAGAACTGCAGCAATCTTTTCAGCAAAGTGAAACGTTAGAAGAACAAATGCTAGCTTTATATTTAATGAATGAGCTGACAACACCAGAGAAAATCGGTTTTTTCTTTGATGTGATGCAATCTCCTAAGCGTGTTCCGATTGTATCACAGCTGGCGCACTATTTCTTTTTAATTAATAGTCATAAAAATATTCCGCAGGAGCTTCAGCCGTTTGAACAATGTGTCCGTATTGCAGATGCTTTATACAATTATACAAAAAAAGATGATGAGCTGATTGAAGAATGTTTACATCTTTGGTTTTGTACATTTATACGCTTATACACAAGCGGAACGGCGTTTACAAATGTATATGGCTGGTCAGCGGCAGTTGAATATATTGTAAGAGGCGAATGTCAAAATAAATTGACGCAGGCAGAGCTTGGGAATATATATAATGTATCGGTAGCAACTGTACGAAAGTATGTGCAAGCAGTAAGATGTGTGCATGCATAAGCGCGAGCAAATCATTGGGAAAAAAACATTACCGACAGTATAATGAGGGTATCAAAAGAGCGATAAGAACAGGAGATGAAGAATATGGCAGAAGAAAAAATTTATGATGTAATTATTATCGGAGCTGGTCCGGCAGGGATGACAGCAGCTGTGTATACCTCTCGCGCAAATTTAAGTACGTTGATGTTGGAGCGTGGTATCCCGGGCGGACAAATGGCAAATACAGAAGAAGTAGAAAATTATCCAGGTTATGATCATATTTTAGGACCGGACTTATCAAATAAAATGTTTGAACATGCGAAGAAATTCGGTGCAGAATATGCATATGGTGATGTGAAACAAGTTATTGATGGAAAAGAATATAAAACAGTAATCGCTGGAAAGAAAGAATATAAAGCACGCGCAATTATTGTGGCGAGCGGTGCGGAATATAAGAAAGTTGGCGTGCCAGGCGAGAAAGAACTTGGTGGACGCGGCGTGTCATACTGTGCAGTATGTGACGGTGCATTCTTTAAAGGAAAAGAACTTGTCGTTGTTGGCGGCGGCGACTCAGCTGTTGAAGAAGGTGTGTATTTAACACGTTTTGCAACGAAAGTAACGATTGTTCACCGCCGAGATCAATTGCGTGCACAAAAGATTTTACAGGACCGTGCTTTCCAAAATGAAAAAGTTGATTTCATTTGGAATCACACTGTAAAAGAAATTAATGAAGCAAACGGAAAAGTAGGCAGCGTAACACTTGTAGATGTAAATAGCGGTGAAGAGCAAGAGTTTAAAACAGAAGGCGTATTTATTTATGTTGGTATGTTACCACTTTCTAAACCATTTGCAGAATTAGGTATTACAAATGAAAATGGTTATATTGAAACAAATGAACGTATGGAAACAAAAGTTCCTGGTATTTTCGCAGCTGGTGACATTCGTGAAAAAATGCTTCGCCAAATTGTAACAGCAACAGGTGATGGAAGTATTGCAGCGCAAAGTGCACAGCATTACGTGGAAGAGCTGTTAGAAGAATTGAAAGTAGAAAAATAATGAACAAAAAAGAGAAGCTGTCTTTATTGAGACAGCTTTTTTTCTATATAAATACAAAAGGAAACCCCCTTTTTTTAGGTGGGTGAGAGCAACTGGCGATGCATAGAAGCGGTCAGGGCCTTTTCCTGCCACGTGCAATGTTTAAAACAAGAGGAAAAAGCGAGTATAGATCATGTTCCGCATAGCAGCAACTTCTATGTCAAAAAATAATTAGTAATCAGTGTGGGTTGAAGATTACTAATTATTTTTATTAATAATTTTTGTATTTTTTACCAATAATATGCAAAAGAGATAGATTTGAAGAAGTTACTTTATATGAGTTAAAAAACTTACATAAAACCCCCTTTCTTTTTAGGAGAACGTGAGCATCTGGCGGTGCGCAGCAGTAATTTCTATGTCGAAAAATGAAGAGGATAATTATTTTTATTTTTCTATTTTATCCCGCTATTCACAAACAGTAAGTCCCCCATCGTAAGAAAAAAGCTTTGCTGATAAAGGTTTTATTTTGAGACGTATTACTTACCTTATTTGGAGGTGTCTATATGAAAGTGTCAGTATTCATTACTTGCCTTGCTGATGTTTTTTATCCAGAAGTAGGAAAAGATGTTGTTGAGATTCTTGAAGACTTAGGCTGTGAAGTTGACTTTCCAAAAAAACAAACCTGCTGTGGTCAGCCTGCTTATAATAGCGGGTATCATAAAGAAACGAAAACGGCTGCAAGGCATATGATTGAAGCATTTGCTGATTCAGAGTATGTTTTGGCACCGTCCGGTTCTTGTGTCATGATGGTTCACGAGTTTTCAAGTTTATTTTCTGAAAGTGAAACAGAATGGCGACAAAAAGCTACGGAACTTGCAAATAAAACATATGAATTTACACAGTTTATTGTAGAGGTGTTAGGTAAAGAAGATTTAGGTGCAAAGCTTCATAAAAAAGCAACTGTTCATACATCCTGTCATATGAGCCGGTTAATGAATATTAAAGAGCCTCCTCAAACATTATTAAAACACGTAAAAGGGTTGGAAGTCGTTCCGCTTTCTCACAATTATGATTGCTGTGGATTCGGTGGTACATTCGCAGTGAAGATGGCGGAAATATCTGAGCAAATGGTTGATGAAAAAGTGAAGCACATTATGGAAACAGGTGCGGAATTGTTAATCGGAATGGATTGCAGCTGCTTAATGAATATACAAGGCCGGTTAACTCGTAATGGTTATCCAATTGAAGTAAAGCATATTGCTCAAGTACTAAATGAGGATCGAAAATAAGAGGGGGATAGAAATATGGGAATGAAAATTGGGAACAATCCCTTTCATAAACGTGCTGAAACAGGTATTGGGGATCAATTCATGAGAAATGCTGTTAAGAAAGCACAAGATGGCCTTAGAAGTAAGAAATTAAAAGCTACTGAGAGTCTTGGGAATTGGGAAGAATGGCGTTCTTTAGGAGAAGAGATTCGAAAGCATACATTAGAAAATCTTGATTATTATTTATATCAACTTACTGACAAAATTGAGCAAAATGGTGGTTTTGTTTATTTTGCAGAGACTGCTGAAGAGGCAAGGGCATATGTGAAAGAGATTATAAAAAAGAAAAACGCGAAAAAAATTGTAAAGTCAAAATCTATGGTAACGGAAGAAATTAGTCTAAATGAAGCGATTGAAGAAGTTGGAGGGGAAGTATTAGAAACGGATTTAGCGGAATTTATTTTACAAATTAATGATCATGATCCACCATCACATATTGTTGTTCCGTGTCTACATAAAGATAAAGAAAGCATTTGCGAGTTGTTTAAAGAAAAAATAGGCTATACCGGAACAGCTGATCCTGAAAAAATGGCGAGGTTTGTACGGAACTATTTGCGTAATGATTTCTTAACAGCGGATGTAGGTGTGACGGGGTGTAATTTTGCTGTTGCGGAGTCCGGGTCTATTTCGATTGTAGCGAATGAAGGGAATGCGAGATTGGTTACGACCATTCCGAAAACGCTAATTACTGTGATGGGGATGGAGCGCATTGTCCCAACATGGGAAGAGCTTGATGTGTTAGTAACGCTTCTGTGCCGAAGTTCTGTCGGGCAAAAATTGACAAGCTATATTACAGGCTTAACGGAACCTGGGGGGACAGATGGACCTGAAGAATTTCATTTGGTAATTGTTGATAATGGTCGTTCTAATATTTTAGGAACAGAGTTTCAAAGTGTTCTTCAGTGTATTCGCTGTGCGGCATGTATTAATGTGTGTCCAGTATATCGTCATATCGGGGGGCATGCATATGGATCAATCTATCCAGGGCCAATCGGTGCTGTATTGACACCGCTTTTAGGTGGATATGATGAATACAAGGATTTGCCTTATGCATCTAGCCTTTGCGGTGCTTGTACGGAAGCATGCCCGGTAAAAATACCTTTACATGAATTATTAATTCAGCATCGTAGGCAGATTGTGGAGGAAGCGAAAAAGTCCCCCTTAGCTTGGGATATGGCTATGAAAGGCTTTGAAAAAATGGTGAATAGTTCGAGGTCGTTCTCTTTCGCAGCGAGGACAGCTCCGTATGCATTAAAGCCTTTTACAAAAGGAGATAAAATTGAACGCGGGGTAGGACCGTTAAAAGTTTGGACAGAAGCAAGGGACTTTCCAGCTCCCAAAAAACAACCGTTTAGAGATTGGTTTGAAAAGCGGGTAAAGGAGGATCGATAATGGTCATTCAAAATCGCGAAAAATTTTTATCCAAACTATCAGAAAGACTGGGGAGAAAACGTCCAGAAACCGTAGAAAAACCGAGCTGGTCTGTTTCTCCGCAATGGAGCGTTTTTGACGGGTTAACAAAGGATGAACTTGTATTGAAGTTAATGGAACATTGTGAAACTATTCATACAGAAGTTCGGCGAACCAAAAAGGCTAATCTTGCTGGAACGTTACATACCTTTATGAAAGAATGGAATATAAAATCTGTTATTTATTCAAATGATGAACGATTCGATGAATATAATCTTAGTGATTTTTTAACAAATGAAGGCACAATGCATTTCCATAAATGGGATTTAGCCCATAAGGAAGAGAGTATTGAATTTGCGAAAACAGCTGATGTTGGAATTACGTTTTGTGATATCACTCTTGCAGAATCAGGAACCGTCGTTTTATATAATGATGGTATGAAAGGAAGGCACGTTAGTCTTCTTCCAGAATCGTATATTGCCATTGTTCCAAAAAGTACGATTGTCCCCAGGTTAACACAAGCTACAAAGATAATTCATAATCAAAATGTTGAGGGTGAAACCCCTCCATCCTGTTTGAATTTCATCTCTGGTCCATCAAACAGTGCTGATATTGAAATGAATCTTGTCGTAGGTGTACATGGACCAATAAGAACAGCGTATATTATTGTAGATGATCAATAATTTCTATCTAAATCATTATGAGATATGCAGTTTTTTCATTTTTTCCTGAATGGTGATGGGAATAGTCTCCCATCATCTTTTTCATTTGCTTTAGACAAGAGGTTCATTCGTTGTGACAAACTGTATTTGATAGTATAATGAAGGAAGTATATAATGGGGATTTCTCCGTTAATAGCTGAGGTGAAGAAGCTTGCAAAGAGTGACAAACTGTGTGTTAATCAAGGATAATGAAGTTCTTTTATTACAAAAGCCTCGTCGAAATTGGTGGGTTGCCCCAGGCGGTAAGATGGAACGCGGGGAAACAGTAAGAGAATCGGTTGTTCGCGAATATCGCGAAGAAACGGGGATTTATTTGAAAAATCCAGCATTAAAAGGTGTCTTCACTTTCGTAATCCAAGAAGGAGACAAGGTTGTTTCCGAATGGATGATGTTTTCTTTCTTAGCGACAGATTTTGCAGGAGAAAATAAACTGCAAAGCGAAGAAGGGATAATAGGCTGGCATACATTTGATAAGATTGATGAGCTGCCAATGGCACCAGGAGATTATCATATTATTGATTATTTAATTAAAGGAAATGGTATTATTTACGGTACATTTGTATATACACCAGACTTTGAATTACTTTCGTATCGGTTAGATCCGAGTTAAACCATGAGGGGGGATATAATGGACGCGCATAATGATATTAAAATGGTTATTATTACAGGAATGTCTGGAGCCGGGAAAACAGTTGCTTTGCAAAGTTTTGAAGACCTAGGATATTTTTGTGTGGATAATTTACCGCCCATGTTGTTGCCGAAGTTTGTTGAATTAATGGCAGACTCGAAAGGCAAAATGAATAAAGTAGCGCTCGGTATTGATTTACGCGGACGAGAGTTCTTTGATCATTTATGGGGAGCGCTTGATGATTTAACAGAACGCACATGGATTATTCCGCATATTTTATTTTTAGATGCAAAAGATAGTACGCTTGTAACACGTTACAAAGAAACAAGGCGTTCACATCCACTTGCTCCAACAGGTCTTCCACTAAAAGGAATAGAAGCAGAACGTACGCTATTAACAGATATGAAGGCGCGTGCAAATATTGTACTTGATACGTCGGAATTAAAGCCGAAAGAACTAAGAGAAAAGATTATTCAATTATTCTCAACAGAGGATGAACAAGCATTTCGCGTAAACGTAATGTCATTTGGATTCAAATATGGTATTCCAATTGATGCTGATTTAGTATTTGATGTTCGTTTTTTACCAAATCCATACTATATTCCACACATGAAGCCATTAACAGGTCTTGACGAGGAAGTATCATCATATGTGCTGAAATTTAATGAAACGCACAAATTTTTGGAGAAGTTAACAGACCTTATTTCCTTTATGCTTCCGCATTATAAGCGCGAAGGAAAAAGTCAGCTTGTTATTGCCATTGGATGTACAGGAGGACAACATCGATCCGTTACACTTGCAGAATATTTGATGAAACATTTGAAGCAAGAATATACAACCCATGTGTCTCATCGTGATGTGGAGAAAAGAAAGGGACATTAAGTGATGGGAAAAGAGAAGAAACCGAAAATCGTTATTATGGGAGGCGGAACTGGTCTATCCGTTTTATTACGCGGTTTAAAAAAGTATCCAGTCGACATTACCGCGATTGTAACGGTTGCTGATGATGGGGGAAGCTCTGGGAGACTTCGTGATGAGTTAGAAATCCCGCCTCCTGGAGATATTCGCAATGTGCTTGTTGCATTGTCTGATGTAGAGCCACTTGTGGAAGCGTTATTTCAACATCGTTTTACATCAGGAGAAGGATTAACAGGACATGCACTTGGGAATTTATTGTTAGCTGGAATGACAGCTATTACAGGTGATTTTTTTCATGCTATTACGGAAACAAGTAAAGTGTTAAATGTAAGGGGACGTGTACTTCCGGCTGCGAATCAAAGTGTTGTGTTGCACGCGGAATTGGAAGATGGGCAAATTGTAAGCGGGGAATCGAAAATTCCGTATTACGGTAAAAAAATTAACCGTGTCTTTTTAACACCGGGAGACGTAGAACCGCTTCATGAAACATTAATGGAAATTCAAAAAGCTGATTTACTTGTATTTGGACCAGGAAGTGTGTATACGAGCATTTTGCCGAATTTAATGGTGAAAAAAATCGGGGATGCGGTTCTTCAGGCAAAAGCGAAGAAAGCATACGTTTGTAATGTTATGACCCAAGCTGGTGAAACAATGGGATATACAGCATTTGACCATGTGAAAGCATTGCATGATCATCTTGGAGAAGCGTTTATCGATACAGCAATAGTGAACGATGAACCAATTCCATCTGAACTATTAGGGCGTTATGCAGAAGAAATGTCGGAGCCAGTTGCGATTGATGAAGATCGCTTTATCGCGCATAATATTAAGTTGATTAAAGGTTGTTTAGCAAAGTATGATGATCAAGTTGTACGTCATGATACGATAAAGTTAGCTTCGATTTTATATTCATTAATATAACTTGTAAGCTTGAAAAAGTTTGCATGGTAGAAGGCGTTACTTCTTTGAGGTAACGCTACAAGTTCATTTAGGGCATAAAAGTAATTATGACTGTTAGGAGGTGGAACTGTTGTCCTTTGCATCAGAAACAAAGAAGGAGCTGACAAAGCTCGAAATGAAGGAATGCTGTGAGAAGGCAGAGTTGTCAGCATTACTTCGTATGAATGGTTCACTCTCCTTTTCAAACCGCCGTGTAATCATTGACATTCAAACGGAAAATGCAGCGATTGCTCGGAGAATTTATACATTATTGAAAAAAGGATATAATGTGACAGTTGAACTACTTGTCCGTAAGAAAATGCGTTTAAAGAAAAATAATGTATACATCGTTCGTTTAGTTGAGAAAGTACGTGAAATTTTATTGGATTTGCACATTGTACGAGAGGACTTTTCGTTTATTCGTCATATTTCACAAGAACTAATCGAGAAAAAGTGTTGTAAACGGTCATACTTACGCGGGGCTTTTTTAGCGGGGGGATCTGTTAATAACCCAGAAACATCATCGTATCATTTAGAAATTTTCTCATTATACAAAGAACATAATGACGCGATATGTGAGCTTATGAATGAATTTGCATTAAATAGTAAAACGTTAGAAAGGCGAAAAGGGTACATTACATATTTAAAGGAAGCGGAAAAGATTACCGAGTTCTTAAATATTATTGGTGCTCATACCGCTCTTTTGAAGTTTGAAGATATTCGTATTGTGCGCGATATGCGTAACTCTGTAAATCGTCTTGTGAATTGTGAAACAGCAAACTTAAATAAAACGATTGGTGCAGCTTTAAGACAAATTGAAAACATTCGTTATATTGAAGAGACTGTTGGACTTGATTTTTTACCAGATAAATTACGTGAAATCGCAGAATTGCGTATCAATTATCAAGATGTTACATTGAAAGAATTAGGAGAAATGGTATCTGGGGGAAACATTAGTAAATCGGGTATCAATCATCGTTTGCGTAAAATTGATGATATTGCTGAGAAATTACGCGCCGGTGAAGCGGTTATAAAAAAATAATAGGCAAAGGGGAATGGAACAGTGGTTCAAAAACGGGTAGAGGTGCTGTTGAAGACTGGATTACAAGCACGTCCGGCAGCGTTGTTTGTACAAGAGGCAAATCGTTTTCAAGCTGATATTTTTATGGAGAAAGATGGTAAAACGGTTAATGCTAAGAGCATTATGGGGATTATGAGCTTAGCTGTTGGATCTGGATGTGAAGTTACAATTACGACAGAAGGATCAGATGAGACAGAAGCATTGGAAGCACTCGTTGCTTATGTGCAAAAAGAACAATAAAAAGGGCTATCGCAATGTGCGATAGCTTTTTTATCCCGCTATTTTTGGGCAGTAATACTCCCACCTCAAAATTCAGCGAAAGCATTGTCCAGCTTCAGTGGCTAGAATGTTCGGTGGCTTCGCTTCTTCCTACGAGGTAAAAAAACCCTCTACGTCAGAAGCTCCATCCCCCTCACATTCTGAACGAGCCACTTCCGCTTTTCTTAGCGATTTGTAAAGATTTTATCAATTAAGCCGTATTCTAACGCTTTTTCTGCTGTCATGAAGTTGTCGCGTTCTGTGTCGCGCTCGATTACTTCTAATGGCTGACCTGTACGCTCAGAAAGAATTTTGTTTAGTTTATCCCGTAAGAATAGGATGCGTTTTGCAGCGATTTCAATTTCTGTCGCTTGTCCTTGTGCACCGCCAAGTGGTTGGTGAATCATAACTTCACTGTTTGGAAGAGCGAAACGTTTTCCTTTTTCACCAGCTGCAAGTAAGAAAGCACCCATAGATGCAGCCATACCGATGCAAATTGTAGATACGTTTGGTTTAATAAATTGCATTGTATCGTAAATTGCCATACCTGCTGTAATAGATCCGCCAGGACTGTTGATATATAAATGAATATCTTTTTCTGGGTCTTGTGATTCTAAGAATAAAAGCTGAGAAACGATAGAGTTTGCTACGTTGTCATCAATTGCGCTGCCAAGCATGATGATGCGGTCTTTTAATAAACGAGAGTAAATATCGTAAGCACGTTCCCCGCGATTTGTTTGTTCAATAACTGTAGGAATTAAATTCATGTGTAACTTCCTCCTTTAACACATTTGTTAATTTTATAATACAATTATGGTCAATAAAGGTCAAACGAAACCACTTCAGTTTTAAAAAATATGTAGGTGTATCATGTTAATTCGCTATAAATAAGGAATTCCCTTTTTCTATATCTTCCTCATGATAACCGAATTGGGTGAATTTAAACATATTTATAGAAAACCCCTCTTTTTTAGGTGGGCGAGAGCATCTAGCCATGCATAGAAGCGGTCAGGAACTTTTTCTGCCACGTGCGAAGTGAAAACAAAAAGAGAAAGCGAGTGCAGGTTCCTTGTTCGCCGCATGGCAGTGATTTATATAAGCACAAAAAAGAACGCCGTTACATATATAAGCGTTCTTTTTCGTACTATTCTTTAAGTAAATAAGTTACTTTATTTAAAATTTCCTCTAGCTTCTTGGCGTTGTTTGCATACATGCTCGCGGCGGTACTTGATTTCGTTTCTAAAGAAAAGAGTTCAAGATCAGCATGACACTTCTTTAAGGAAGCGAGTAATAATGGTTTGTCTTGAGGAGAAGGCATTTGAATTTTATCGTTGTATATGTCGACAGTTAGTTGGCCGTAGGAGTCGATTTGTCCAATGAATACGTTGTCTATTGCAACTCCTATTTTTTCGAGTTCAGTGCGAACCCAAGCTCGGTTATGACCGCTTGCTGCAAGAGGTTCATCCATTATGTTTCCATCCATAATGACTGTGTGCGTTTCTTTTTCATTTGGTAGTTTTAATCCAATATCTTTTGCAGTTAATGGTTGTTTGTCTTTCTTTAATAATACGTTTAATTCACCGCTTGGCTCTAATATAGCGAATTCAACATCGTTTATGTTGAATACATCTTTTTTTCTTAGGAGCTCTAGTAGTTCGTCGCTCGTATATTTTTCCTTTTTTAAATTATCTTCGAGTACTTTGCCATCTTTTATGAAAATAGTGGATTTACCCTCTACAAAATCTCGTACCGTCTTATTTTTTAAGGAAACTAGTCCTGCGAAAAAAGGTATGATAGCAAAAACCATCATACTAGAAATACCGTGGAAGAAGTTTTGTTCCAACCCTGTTGATACTTCTGCAGCGATATCACCAATCGTCATACCTGCTATGTACTCAAAAAAGGAAAGTTGAGAGATTTGTCTTTTTCCAAGCCATTTCGTAATGGCGAATAAAATAATTAAGACAAATAAAGAACGTATAATGACAAGCGGCCATTCTGGTATGTGAATGTCAGGCATATATATTCCCTCCAGTCTTCCTAGAATCCTTTATATTGTGGTTCTTCTCGTTCTAATGCTGAAACTCGCCCTTGTAAATCAGCAATTACACTATCCATCTCTAACATACATTCATGAAACACGCGTTTCGCTTCGTCGTCAGCAGCATTTTGTGAAAGTGCACTTAAACTTGCTTGTGCACCTTTCAAACTAGCAAGGCATGTTTTTACACTTGCAACAACGGTCATGAGAACACCTCTTATCCTTTTGGTTTGAATAATAAAGCACCGATAAATCCGAAGATAATTGCGGCGGATACACCGGCGCTTGTTACTTTAAACATTCCTGTTATAACGCCAATGATGCCATGTTCAGCCGCTTCTGCCATTGCACCGTGAACGAGAGCGTTCCCAAAGCTTGTAATAGGAACTGTTGCACCTGCTCCAGCAAAATCAATTAACGGTTCATACAAATTAAATCCATCTAATATGGCGCCAATGACAACAAGTGTCGCCATAGTATGAGCAGGGGTGAGTTTGAATACGTCGAACATAATTTGTCCAATAACACAAATGAGGCCGCCAATTACAAAAGCCCAAAAAAAGATCATGTATTATACACCTCCAACTTCAATGGATACTGCATGGGCGATACAAGGAATCGTTTCTTGTTGCTGGAAAGTTAATGGAGAAAGTAAAGCTCCAGTAGCAACTACAAGTATTTTGCTAAACTCTCCTTTTTTCATTCGGTTTAATAAATGCCCATACACAACAGTTGCTGAGCAGCCTGGACCGCTTGCTCCTGCTAAAATAGGTTGATCGTCTCTGTAAATGAGTAATCCGCAATCTAGAAATTGTTCGCTTTGTATTGATGTTCCTTGCTTACGTAGTAAGTCAAAGGCAATTTCACGTCCTACATGGCCGAGATCGCCCGTTACAATTAAGTCGTAGTAGGATACGTCGATTTGTCGTTCTCTTAAATGTGCTTCAATCGTGTCGACAGCAGCAGGAGCCATAGCCCCGCCCATATTAAACGGATCGGTTAGCCCCATATCGATCACTCTTCCAATTGTTGCTGACGTTACGCAAGGTCCATCTCCTTGATCACTTAATAAGGCAACACCGGCCCCTGTTACTGTCCACTGCGCAGTAGGGGGTTTTTGTCCTCCGTATTCAGTTGGATATCTGAACTGTTTTTCTACAGCAGTATTATGACTTGATGCTCCTGCTAATAAATATTTTGCTCCTTTTGCATTTACGATGCTTGCACCTAAAGCAAGTCCCTCCATCGAGGTAGAACAAGCCCCGAATAATCCGAGATAGGGAGTACCGAGTGTCCGGCAAGCAAAGCTGGAAGGAGTAATTTGATTAATTAAATCTCCAGCCAGGATAAATTGAATATCGTCTTTCCGTAGTTTTGCTTTTTCAGTTGCCCTGCTGCAGGCTTCTTCGAATAAAACTCGATGCGCTTTCTCGTAGGAGTCTTGTCCTAACCATAAATTGTCGTGCAATGTATCGAAATCATCAGGGATTTTGCCGTTCGCTTCAAATGGTCCGCCAATGACACCAGTTGATATAATCACGGGTTTGTTTTCAAATACCCATGTTCGGTGGCCTTGTAACATTTAAAACCCTCCCCATTGGATTAGAATCGTTCGAATCAGTGCGATTACAAAAGCGGAAAATACGCCAAATAAAATAACAGATCCGGCTAGTTTAAACATATTCCCGCCCACCCCAAGAACAAAACCTTCCGTACGGTGCTCGATACAAGCTGATATGACAGAATTTCCAAATCCGGTAACAGGAACGGCTGTACCTGCCCCGCCAAACTGAGCTAATCGATCGTATACACCAAAACCTGTTAGAAGCATAGAAATAAAGATCATTGTAGCTACAGTCGGATTACCTGCAGATCGTTCAGTAAAATCGAAATAAGTAATATAAAATGTGGAGATAAGTTGCCCGATTAAACAAATGAATCCGCCAACAAAAAAAGCTTTTATACAATTTTTTAGAACTGGACGCTTTGGTTCGCGCTGCTGTTCAAATTTTTTATATTCTTGCTGCATTGGTGTTAAATCTTTGTTTTGGCTTGACATACGAATCCATCCTTTTCTATGTTGAAAAGTATTATTAAATATCGGAATGCATTTCTTCTTTTACTACTTTTAGTTGTTTTTTTATTTCTTTTTTATCTGCTTCTTTGTTTTTAATCTTTGTTTCTAATTTATCTAGCAACATTAAAATTTTTTTATCCATACTGACATAAACTTTTAAATTAGGATACATCTTTTCTAATGTCTGTTTCATTTCTTTTTTTAATTTCTTGATTTGAAAGCGTTCGTGGTGCTCTGGCTTCGCGGCTACATATAGTTCGTTATTGAAATTAACCGCTTTTACTTCAATTACTTCTTCCATATTAAGAATCTGATCTTTCGCTTGATTTGCTATGGATTGATCAACAGTCTCCATGCTGACTTGTGTTAATTGTGTATCTTTTTTAGTTGTTTTGTGCTCTTCTTTCTCATTCGCTTCTTTTTTTACTTTTTTATCTAGAGGACTGTTACAGCCGCTTAGGAAACTGAAGAAGAGAAGGAATAACAAAGTAATGATCCTGAATTTTCGCATTGTATCATTCCATTTCTATAGCTCTATGTAATTTGAGGTGAAAAAAGGATGATATTGTATCACCCTTTTTTCGATTCAGCATAAAGTGGGTATCATTATGTTTGCTTTAAGTGCCCTTTACTGCTGTGTATATTGAGGTTCTTCTTGTTGAACCTCTTGAACGCGCGGATTTAAAGATTCAATAATTGATTGCGTTTGCTGTGCTGCACTTTGAAATAATTGCTTCGCTTGTTGGTTATCAGTATCAAGAGCGAATCCCTCTAAGCTTGCTTGTGCGCTTTTTAATCCTGAAACAGTTTGTTTAAGTTTTGTAATTACAGTCATAACGTAATTCCTCCTCTAAGTGAATTGAATTTCAATCATTAGAATTTGTGAATGTGTGTTGAAATATAATTACCAATTTTAGGTTCCTTTCGAAATCTAAACTTTCATCCATATGTAATTTGAAAATATAAGGATTTATGATGACGAATTATAATATCAGTAGTTATGTTTATTTAAGAATAACGATTATATATGTATTTGTAGAACTTTAATTGAGGGTATTTTCAGGAAGTACATATTTTATATTTCGTTGTTTAAAATATTATGTATCAATTTAAATTAGGAGAATAAAAATTAGCAAATAGCGATTAAAAGGAGAAAGGGTTATGGATCATCATACTTTAGTTAGATGGCTGGAAGCAGTGTTAATTATATTCGCATTAATTGCAATTTGGTTTTCTGCAAGTAATTTCAGTAGTGTGAAGCGCTTTTTAATTGGTCGTCCTATGCGAACGTCAGAGCTTCATGCGCACCATAACAAATTATTTTGGTTAATTGCGCTGCCTATCCTTTCAGCGGATTTGTATTCATCTGTTGCTTATGGACCTGAATCAGGAATGACAGAGCTTGCAGGACTTGGCCCTGATGCGAAATGGTTGATTTTTCCTATCACCATTTCTACTATCGTTCTTTTGGCAATTTTGATTGTATCGTATATTATGGGGATTTTGGCATATCCAAATGGCGGAGGGGCGTATGCCATTGCAAAAGATAATTTCAAGCCGCGCTGGGTTTCTCTTGTTGCCTCTAGTTCCTTGCTTGTTGATTACGTGTTAACCGTAGCGGTATCTGTATCAGCAGCTATAGAAGCGGTTTCTTCTGCGTATCCTGTAGTCGCTCCATATGAAACAATTTTGGCAATCTTATGCGTCGTTATCTTAGTACTTGTGAACTTACGCGGAGTAGCAGAATCAGCTCGCGTATTTGCTTGGCCGACATTCGGGTTTATGATTTGTATGTTAATTTTAATTTTTACGGGATTTTTTGATGAACTTCGTCACGGGTTTATTCAACCAAGTACACCGAGCTTTGG
The DNA here is from genome assembly GCF_037104725.1 of Bacillus bruguierae. Taxonomy (NCBI): domain Bacteria; kingdom Bacillati; phylum Bacillota; class Bacilli; order Caryophanales; family Bacillaceae; genus Bacillus; species Bacillus bruguierae. The sequence continues at coordinate 272,480 of NZ_JBAWSX010000003.1, forward strand.
AACAGTTCCAGAAGGCTTAACAACTTTATTAGTTTTGAAAGCGTTCAGTTCAGCCTGTTCAGCACTTACAGGAATTGAGACGATTTCAAATGCAGTTCCTATTTTTAGAGAACCACAGCAAAAAAACGCAATTAGAACGTATATTGCTTTAGGTTCTATCACAGCTGTAACACTTTTAGGATTTTCGTATCATCTGTATGCGAAAGGTGTTACACCAGATCCACACAATACGATGTTGTCGCAGTTAACTGGCATGTATTTTGGACATGGAATTTTATATCAAGTAATTATATGGTTTACGTTTATTGTGTTGATTTTAGCGGCAAATTCTACATTTACAGGATTTTCTCAGCTTGCTGCAATTGTGGCGGCAGACGGATTTTTGCCTCGAAGTTTAACAAATCGTGGAGACCGTTTAGGATATTCAAATGGAATTATTGTGCTAGCATCACTAGCATGTATTTTGATTATATCGTTTCGTGCGCATACGAATGCGTTAATTCCGTTATATGCAATCGGTGTTTTCCTTTCGTTTACAGTAGCGCAAATTGGTTTGATGCGGCGCTGGAAACGAGTAAAAGGATCAAACTGGAAAGTTAAGTTTACGATTAATACGGTTGGTGCTGTAATTACATCAATCGTTGCTGTTATTTTTGCTGTTACAAAGTTTACGGGCGGCGCTTGGGTTGTATTAGTTGTCTTGCCTATTATGATTTTTATCTCAATGTCAATTCACAGTCATTATGAAGATGTTGCAAAAGAATTGCGCATCGATATGCAAACGATACGTCCAGTAGCAAGTGATGTAGTCACACTCGTTTTAGTGTCAGGCGTTCATCGTGTTGTGAACAACACGATATCCTTTGCGAAAAGTCTAGATGTTGATCCGATTGCTGTATACGTTGGTTTCGATGAACAATCTATAAATAAAATGGAGAAAAAATGGAAAGACTGGGGAACTCCTTGTAGACTGGTAGTTCTTCGCAGTAAATATCGTTCTCTTCTTGAACCGCTGAATCGCCTTATTAAAACAATAGAGGCGAAACAAGAAGCCGGGGGGCATATCCATATTATTATTCCGCAGTTTATTGCGCACAAATGGTGGCATAATGCATTGCATAACCAAAGTGCACTTCTTTTACGCATGTGGTTTATACGCAATAAAGATATCGTGATTACAACGGTTCCGTATCACTTACATAAATAATATTGTTTTATTATTGATAATTTGAGTTATGTGGTCTACGTCGTTGTGCGATGTAGGCCGTTTGTTTTATCCTGCTATTAGTGGGGAGTAAAACCACCATTGATGGAAGTTTCACTTTATTGTATAAAGAGAATTTACGTTCAGGTAAAAAGATGATTCTTTCATATTGATGTCTAAGATGTAGCTCTGTAAACTGCGATATTAAGAAATAATTGCTTCCAAAACGAAGATATCGTATAATAAACAGTGCGCGATAGGGTAAAAAGGTGTCCTTTTGCCGTAGAGTGTATTATAATGCGCCCATAGCTCAGTCGGATAGAGCGGTGGTTTCCGGTACCACGTCTGCCGGGGGTTCGAATCCCTCTGGGCGCGTCGAAAAACCCTAACTTATATTAAAGTTAGGGTTTTTATTAATTTGTTTATAGAATTCTTAAATATAAAAGGGAAAAAGAGTAGTTTAAGTATAATGAGGTTTCATTATATTTAAACTACTCTTTTTAATTGTTATTTCTTAAAATGGGAGTTACTATTAGTATGTGGTATAAAAAATGGCGGATATTTTTAAAGTCTGTCACTAATTCCGCCTGATATTATTCATTTTTTAGTTGTAATATATAAACTTGAATAATACATATAGAGTAATAATATGTGGATATTGGTGTTTTGTAAGGATTCTCCTTTTTATAAACTTATTGTACAATAGAAGTGAGGGGGAGATTAGGGTGAAAGCAAGTCTTTTACAAGAACAAAGTTTACGTTTGGCAATGACGCAAGAGTTAAGGCAAGCGATTACAATGCTCCAGTACAATGTGCAGGAATTAACGGAGTTTTTGTATGAGCAATCGCTGGAAAATCCCCTTATTGAGCTAGGTGGCTTTGACAGGGAAAAGAAAAAGAGTAAAACAACAAGTAAACAAACTGAGAATCAAATGGAAATTTATAGTGTGGATTCCACGACGATTCAACAACATTTAGTAAACCAATTACAGTATTATAAAATAGATGAAGAGCAAAGAAAAATTGCCTCATTCATTATTTTAAATGTAGATGAGAACGGGTATTTACAAGAAACGAATGAAGAATTAGCGTCGTTATTATCGGTATGTATAGAAGAAGTAAATAGTTGCATGGAGCTCGTTCAATCGTTAGAGCCAGCAGGGGTAGGAGCGAGAAATATTCAAGAGTGTTTAACCATTCAATTAAAGCGCTTACAAAAAAGGAGTACTTTAGCGGAAATAATTGTAGATGAACATTTTGCATATTTTGTAAAGAAAGATTGGCGCAAGTTAACAAATGTATTGAAATGTAGTGCAGAAGAATTACAAGAAGCTGTTCATGTGATTACATCATTGCAGCCGAAACCAGGATTGGCGTTTTCTTCGGAGAAGCCGATGTACATTGTTCCAGATATAGCGGTGAAAAAAGAAGATAATCGCTTGCTGATTCAGATGAATGAGCGTAATATGCCGAGAATTGAAATTCATTCAGAATATAGTGAGCTTCTTCATAATAGTGAAAGTGACGTCGCTTCTTATGTTTCGGAAAAATATCAGCATGTACAATGGATTATGCGTAGTTTAAAACAAAGAAAACAAACGCTTTTAAATGTAATGGAAGTAATTATTGAAAAGCAGCGCGACTTTTTTATGAATGGTCCGCAATATTTAAAGCCGCTTGCGTTAAAAGAGGTGGCGGAAATATTAGGTGTCCATGAGTCAACCATTAGCCGTGCAACGCGTAATAAATATGTGCAAACACCGTATGGTTTATTTGAAATGAAGTCATTCTTTAGCAATGCGGTAGCAACAACAGAAGACGCGGCAATTTCAACGAAGAGAGTGAAGCAGCTCATCGGGGAGTTTGTAGAGAGAGAAAATAAGAAAAAACCACTTTCAGATCAAAAGATTTCAAAAATGTTAGAAGAAGAACACGAAATTATTGTTTCACGCAGAACAGTAGCGAAATATCGAGAGCAGTTAAATATTCCAGCTTCTTCTCTGCGAAAAACGATTGTATAGGTGATAAGTATGGAGGTTATTCTATATACAAAAGAAGAATGTGGTCTTTGTCAAAAGGCGAAACAACTTCTGCAAGAGTTGAAAGATGAATACGTATTTGATTTGAAAGAAATAGATATTTATGAGGATGAACAGCTGTTAGAAAAGTATCATCTTACGATTCCCGTCGTTGAAATCGAAGGGGAAGAGGTAGGATATGGGATTATTCACAAAGATGTCATAATGAACAGCATAATTCGTGCGATAAGAGTTGAATAACTTTGCATCTCCTGTTACAATACTAAATGTAGCAGGAATATTTTTTTACTCTATGCGGGACACAATATGTCACTACGGGACATATAATGACCATATAGAGAATGAACCAATGTGGTGAGGAGATACAATATGATGCGCTCATGGATTCAGTATACAAAAAAATTATTACCTGATCTGCTACCTGTTATGCAAAAGAGAATGCAAATTCTTCAGTACATCCGGTTAACACAACCTATTGGTAGAAGAAATTTATCTGCAAGTCTTGGTATGACAGAACGAGTATTACGAAGTGAAGTACAGGTTTTGAAAGATGAGAACTTGATTCACGTCGCCTCTTCTGGAATGACATTAACAGAAGAAGGAACAGCTGTTATTCTTGCTTTGGAAGACTTTATGAAAGAAATTTCTGGTTTGAAGGTTTTGGAAAAGCAGCTTAAGGAAACATTAGACTTAGATGAGGTTTTCGTTGTCCCTGGTGATAGCGATGAATCACCTTGGGTCAAGCTGGAGATGGGCCGCGCTTGTGCTTCTTGTATAAAAGATCGTCTGACAGCGAATAATATCGTTGCTGTGACTGGAGGAACCACGATAGCTGCCGTAGCTGATATGATGCAAATTGATTGCAGGGACCTACATATGTTATTTGTCCCAGCTCGCGGTGGAATAGGAGAGAGTGTTGAGCTAGAAGCAAACACGATTTGTGCGAAAATGGCACAAAATACGATGAGTAATTATCGCTTATTGTATGTTCCTGACCATGTAAGCAGCGAGGCATATGCATCCATTGTGACAGAACCTTCTGTGAAAGAAATTCTTGAGTTGATTCGATCTTCCAACATTGTCATTCACGGAATCGGTGATGCCTTAACAATGGCGCGTAGAAGAAGTACTTTAGAAGCAGATTGGATGAAAATTAAAGAGAACAAAGCGGTCGGTGAAGCCTTTGGATACTACTTCAACGAACAAGGTGAAGTCGTTCATAAAGTACAAACAGTTGGCATGCAGCTTGAAGATTTACAGCATGTATCTCATGTCGTGTCAGTTGCTGGAGGTTCATCAAAAGCAAAAGCAATTCAAGCAGTAATTAAACAAGGACACACTTCGTTACTTATTACAGACGAAGGTGCAGCAAAAGAGTTAGTAAAGGGTAAATAACCCTTAATATACATCCCCCAAGGAGGAAATTCAAATGACTAAAATTGGTATTAATGGATTTGGCCGTATCGGACGTGTAGTATTCCGCGCAGCTCTTAACAACCCTAACGTAGAAGTAGTAGCAATTAACGACTTAACAGATGCAAAAACATTAGCACATCTTTTAAAATATGATTCTGTTCACGGAACAGTAAATGCAGAAGTATCTGCAAACGGCGACAGCATTATCGTTAACGGTAAAGAAATCAAAGTTATCGCTGAGCGCGACCCAGCTCAATTACCATGGAGCGACTACGGCGTAGAAGTAGTAGTAGAATCTACTGGCCGTTTCACTAAAAAAGCAGACGCTGAGAAACACTTAGGTGGATCAGTTAAAAAAGTTATCATCTCTGCACCAGCTTCTGACGAAGATATCACAATCGTTATGGGTGTTAACCATGAGCAATATGATGCAGCTAACCATAATGTAATCTCTAACGCTTCTTGTACTACAAACTGCTTAGCTCCATTTGCTAAAGTATTAAACGAAAAATTTGGTGTAAAACGTGGTATGATGACAACTATTCACTCTTACACTAACGATCAACAAATCTTAGACTTACCACATAAAGATTTACGTCGTGCACGTGCAGCAGCAATGAGCATGATCCCAACTACAACTGGTGCAGCGAAAGCAGTAGCTTTAGTATTACCAGAACTTAAAGGTAAATTAAACGGTGGTGCAGTTCGTGTTCCAACTGCTAACGTATCTCTTGTTGACTTAGTTGTTGAGCTTGAGAAAGAAGTAACAGTTGAAGAAGTAAACGCAGCATTCAAAGCAGCAGCTGAAGGCGAATTAAAAGGTATCCTTGGATACAGCGAAGAGCCATTAGTATCTATCGACTATAACGGATGCACAAGCTCTTCTACAATCGATGCATTATCTACAATGACTATGGAAGGCAATATGCTTAAAGTTCTTTCTTGGTACGACAACGAAACTGGTTACTCTAACCGCGTAGTTGACTTAGTAGACTACATTGCTTCTAAAGGTCTTTAATTCTTAAGTTTATCAGTTATCAATGACAAAACGAGGGAGAGGGTTTGTTCCCTCTCTCTTCTTTCGTTTTAGAAGCAAATGTGATAAGCTTTTGAATGGGTTTTGTCAATCCTAACTAGTCGGAGGGAAATCCAATGAATAAAAAATCAATTCGTGACGTAGATTTAAAGGGTAAACGAGTATTTTGCCGCGTTGACTTCAACGTACCAATGAAAGAAGGCAAAATTACAGACGAGACTCGCATTCGTGCGGCTCTTCCTACAATTCAATATTTAGTAGAGCAAGGCGCGAAAGTGATTTTAGCAAGCCATTTAGGTCGTCCAAAAGGACAAGTAGTAGAAGAAATGCGTCTAACTCCAGTAGCAGTACGTTTAGGTGAGCTTCTTGGTAAAGACGTGAAAAAAGCGGACGAAGCATTCGGACCTGCTGTACAAGAAACGATTGCAGCAATGAACGAAGGTGACGTATTAGTTCTTGAAAACGTACGTTTCTATGCGGGCGAAGAAAAGAACGATGCAGAACTTGCGAAAGAATTTGCAGCTCTTGCTGATATTTTCGTAAACGATGCATTCGGTGCAGCTCACCGTGCTCATGCTTCTACTGCAGGTATTGCAGATTACTTACCAGCAGTATCAGGTTTCTTAATGGAAAAAGAATTAGAAGTACTAGGTAAAGCACTTTCTAATCCGGATCGTCCATTTACAGCAATCATCGGTGGTGCGAAAGTAAAAGATAAAATCGGTGTAATACGTCATCTACTTGATAAAGTTGATAACTTAATCATTGGCGGCGGACTTGCTTATACATTTGTAAAAGCAGCAGGTCATGAAATCGGAAAGTCTCTATGTGAAAACGACAAAATTGAACTAGCAAAAGAGTTTATGCAACTTGCAAAAGAAAAAGGTGTAAACTTCTACATGCCAGTTGATTGCGTCATTGCAGATGACTTCTCTGAAACTGCAAACCGACAAGTTGTAGATATCGATTCTATTCCTGCTGATTGGGAAGGATTGGATATTGGACCGAAAACAAGTGCGATTTATGCAGATGTAATTAAAAACTCTAAGCTTGTTGTATGGAACGGACCAATGGGTGTGTTCGAAATGGCTCCATATGCAGAAGGTACAAAAGCAGTGGGACAAGCATTAGCAGATGCAGAAGGTACATACTCTGTTATCGGCGGTGGTGACTCTGCAGCAGCTGTTGAAAAATTCGGTATGGCTGATAAAATGAGCCACATTTCTACTGGCGGCGGTGCGTCATTAGAATTTATGGAAGGTAAAGAACTTCCTGGTGTAGTTTGTCTTAACGACAAATAATTAGCAGCCAAGAAAAAGGACGGTGCAAAGCATGCGTAAACCAATTATCGCAGGTAACTGGAAAATGAATAAAACTCTATCTGAAGCAGTTAGCTTCGTAGAGGAAGTAAAAAGTCAAATCCCAGCAAGTGCAGCTGTTGATGCAGTTGTTTGCTCTCCAGCTCTTTTCTTAGAGCGTCTTGTAGCAGCAGCAGAGGGAACTGACTTACAAGTAGGTGCACAAAACATGCACTTCGAGAAAAATGGTGCATTCACTGGCGAAATTAGCCCAGTAGCACTTAGTGACTTAAAAGTGAGCTACGTAGTACTTGGCCACTCTGAGCGTCGTGAAATGTTTGCTGAAACAGACGAAACAGTAAACAAAAAGACTCTTGCAGCATTTGAACATGGTTTAACACCAATCGTTTGCTGTGGTGAAACGTTAGAAGAGCGCGAAAGCGGAAAAACATTTGATCTTGTAGCAGGTCAAGTGACGAAAGCACTTGCAGGCTTAACAGAAGAGCAAGTAAAAGTAACTGTTATCGCATATGAGCCAATTTGGGCGATCGGTACAGGTAAATCTTCTTCTGCACAAGATGCAAACGAAGTATGTGCACACATCCGTAAAGTTGTTGCTGAAGCTGTTTCTCCGGCAGCTGCAGAAGCAGTTCGCATTCAATACGGCGGCAGCGTAAAACCTGAAAACATTAAAGAATATATGGCACAATCTGATATCGATGGTGCTTTAGTTGGTGGTGCAAGCTTAGAGCCTGCTTCCTTCTTAGGTCTTTTGGAGGCGGTAAAATGAGAAAGCCAACAGCTTTAATCATTCTTGATGGTTTCGGTTTACGTGAAGAAACATACGGGAATGCTGTAGCGCAAGCTAAGAAACCTAATTTCGATGGTTACTGGAACAAGTTCCCTCACACAACGCTTACAGCGTGCGGTGAAGCGGTAGGTCTTCCAGAAGGTCAAATGGGTAACTCTGAGGTAGGTCACTTAAATATTGGTGCCGGCCGCGTTGTATATCAAAGTCTAACACGTGTGAACGTTGCAATTCGTGAAGGTGAGTTCGATCAGAACGAAACGTTCCAAAGTGCAATGAAACACGTAAAGGAAAAAGGTACAGCTCTTCATTTATTCGGTTTACTTTCTGATGGCGGTGTGCATAGTCACATTGACCATATGTTTGCCCTTCTTCGCTTAGCTGCAAAAGAAGGCGTGGAGAAAGTATATCTTCATGCGTTCTTAGATGGCCGCGATGTTGGTCCGCAAACAGCAAAAGGGTATATCGATGCAACAAATGAAGTAATGAAAGAAACAGGAGTAGGACAGTTCGCGACAATCTCCGGTCGTTACTACTCCATGGACCGTGACAAGCGTTGGGATCGCGTTGAAAAATGTTACCGTGCCATGGTGAATGGTGAAGGTCCTACTTATAAAACAGCATATGAGTGTGTGGATGACTCATATGCAAATGGTATCTATGATGAATTCGTATTGCCGTCTGTAATGGTAAATGAAGATGAAACGCCAATTGCAACAATCAATGATGATGATGCAATCATCTTCTACAATTTCCGTCCAGACCGTGCAATTCAAATTGCTCGTGTATTTACAAACGAAGACTTCCGTGAGTTCGATCGTGGTGAAAAAGTACCTCACATTCCAGAATTCGTTTGTATGACACACTTTAGTGAAACGGTAAAAGGTTACGTAGCGTTCAAGCCAATGAACTTGGATAATACGTTAGGTGAAGTTGTTTCACAAGCGGGATTAAAACAACTTCGCATTGCGGAAACTGAAAAGTATCCGCACGTTACATTCTTCTTTAGCGGTGGTCGTGAGGCTGAATTCCCAGGAGAAGAACGTATCTTAATTAACTCACCAAAAGTCGCAACATACGACTTAAAGCCAGAAATGAGCATTTATGAAGTAACGGATGCTCTTGTAAATGAAATTGAGAATGATAAACATGATGTGATCATTCTAAACTTTGCAAACTGTGATATGGTTGGCCATTCTGGGATGATGGAACCAACAATTAAAGCAGTAGAAGCAACTGACGAATGTTTAGGAAAAGTTGTAGAAGCAATTCTTGCAAAAGATGGTGTAGCACTTATTACTGCTGACCATGGTAATGCTGATGAGGAGTTAACTCCAGAAGGTACACCGATGACAGCTCATACAACAAACCCGGTTCCTTTCATCGTTACAAAAGAAGGCGTTGAGCTTCGTGAAGGCGGTATTTTGGGAGATATCGCACCAACAATGCTTACACTTCTTGGCGTTGAACAGCCAAAAGAAATGACAGGTAAAACAATTATTAAATAATTATTTATATAAAAGGAGAGAAATAATATGCCAGCAATTTTAGATGTTTATGCTCGTGAAGTTTTAGACTCTCGTGGTAACCCAACTGTAGAAGTAGAAGTATACACAGAAAGCGGCTCATTCGGACGCGCATTAGTACCAAGTGGTGCATCTACTGGTGAATACGAAGCAGTAGAATTACGTGACGGTGACAAATCTCGTTACCTAGGTAAAGGTGTTCTTAACGCAGTAAATAACGTAAACGAAATTATCGCTCCAGAAATCGTTGGTTTCGATGTAACTGACCAAGCTGGAATCGACCGTGCTATGATCGAATTAGACGGTACTCCAAACAAAGGTAAATTAGGCGCTAACGCTATTCTTGGTGTATCTATGGCAGTAGCTCATGCAGCAGCTGACTATGTAGGTCTTCCATTATACCGTTACCTTGGTGGATTCAATGCGAAACAATTACCAACTCCAATGATGAACATCATCAACGGTGGTTCTCACGCTGACAACAACGTAGACTTCCAAGAGTTCATGATCTTACCAGTTGGTGCACCTTCATTCAAAGAAGCAATCCGTATGGGCGCTGAAGTATTCCATGCGTTAAAAGCTGTACTACATGACAAAGGTCTTAACACAGCAGTAGGTGACGAAGGTGGATTCGCTCCAAACCTTGGTTCTAACCGTGAAGCATTAGAAGTAATCATCGAAGCAATCGAAAAAGCTGGTTACAAAGCTGGCGAGAACGTATTCTTAGGAATGGACGTTGCTTCTTCTGAGTTCTACAACAAAGAAACTGGTAAATATGACCTTGCAGGTGAAGGCCGCACTGGCTTAACTTCTGCAGAAATGGTTGATTTCTACGAAGAGCTTTGCAAAGACTTCCCAATCATCTCTATCGAAGATGGTTTAGACGAAAACGACTGGGATGGTCACAAATTATTAACTGAGCGTCTTGGCGATAAAGTTCAATTAGTTGGTGACGACTTATTCGTAACTAACACGCAAAAACTTGCTGAAGGTATCGAAAAAGGTATCTCTAACTCAATCTTAATTAAAGTTAACCAAATCGGTACTTTAACTGAAACTTTCGAAGCAATCGAAATGGCTAAACGTGCTGGTTACACAGCAGTTGTATCTCACCGTTCTGGTGAAACTGAAGATGCTACAATCGCTGACATCGCAGTTGCAACTAACGCTGGCCAAATCAAAACTGGTTCTATGAGCCGTACAGACCGTATTGCTAAGTACAACCAATTATTACGCATCGAAGACGAACTAGGCGAAATCGCTGTTTACGATGGTTTAAAATCTTTCTACAACTTAAAAAAATAATTGTAGAATGTAAAAACCGGCCGTGAGAAATCACGGCCGGTTTTATTTTTATCCCGCTATTCGCGGGCAGTAAGACCCCCATCTCAAGATTGAGAGAGAAGCAAAGAAGATAGGTGGGAGACAACTGTTGGCATGTGCCCGATCGGTGAAGGTCTTTTGTTAGTGGAAAAGTATGGATAAAAAGAACTTGTAAATTATTGTAATTTAATATATAAATAGGGGTGTGGGACAGAAATGGGGGAGAATTTTATGAAAAAAATTATTGCAGTTTCTAGTTTAGCACTTATGGTAGGAATAGTAGGAGTAGGGTGTAGCAGTGAAAAAACCGCAAAGACTGATGAGCCTAAAACAGTATCAGTACAAAAAGAAAAAGAGAAAGAACTAGCAACGAAGGATATTTTTAAGAATGCTATTGATAATTTCAAAAAAGAAGAACATGTTACAATGACATGTGATATGAACACGAAAGCTTTAAATATGTCAACAGATACAAAAATGAAATCACAGTTTGAGCCGAAGAAAGGAAACTCTCGAACTGAAACGAATATTGGGGGTACAGATCTTGTAGTCTTTGATGTAGGTGGGAAGATTGCGGCTGAAGTAAAAGATCCGAATTCAGGAAAGTTTGTCCCAGTTCCAGCAGATCGATTAAATCAAGTAAACGCGAATAATTTCAAAACATCTAAAAATACGACGGAAGAGCTCGAGAAAACATTACAATTGACAGATAAAATGAAAGTGGAGAAAAATGGAAATTCATATAAACTTTCATTTCAGTTGAACGGACAAGAAGCAAAGGACTATTTAATCAGTGTTAATGAAAACGCGAAAAAAATATTTGAACGGCAACAGGCAACTGTTGACTCAATGCATGTAGAGTATATCATTACAAAAGAATTTAAATTGGAATCTATTAAGACAGATGCCAAGATGAAAATGAATAAAGAAACAGTTCAAATTATAGGAGATACAAAAATTTCTTATGATGAGAAATTCGATCCAATCCAGTTACCAGAAGGAAACTAAAAGGATTTCTTGCAAAAAAACAGTTGCTAAGTGAAGCGATTGTTTTTTTTTTTTTTTTTTTGCCAATAAGGCAAAGGTATAGTGCAGACTAGGGACTTATTTGCTGCTATTTAGAATACAACATGACCTACAGCTGCAAGTCTTTCGGAAATTTTGAAGATATAAACTTTATATAACAATAAAAAACTCTAATTGCTAATTCTGTTATAAATACAGAAAAATAAGAATGTAAGCGCATACCATATTGTTCTGAATTTGTCAACAAAATAAATTGAAGGTCTTCACAATTTGTACTATGATGAATGTAGGAGATGTCAACAATCGCATAATAAAGGATGATAGACAGATGAAATTCACAAAAATTATTATCCAAGTAGTAGCACTTTATATATTTTATATGATTGGAGCGTGGATAGAAAGAGCGCTTCATCTTCCGGTTCCGGGAAGTTTAATAGGGATGTTTTTGTTATTTATATTGCTTGGTTTGAAAGTCCTTCCTGTGAAATGGTTTGATTTTGGAGCAGAAACATTGGTTGATCTTATGCCATTTTTATTAATTCCTTCAATTATTGGTTTAATGAATTATGGTTCTTTTTTTGTGCATAAAGGTATTTCGCTATTGCTTACTGTTGTCGTGAGTACGTTTTTAATTATCGTTGTAGCAGGACATACAGGACAATACTTTGCGAATAGGAAGGAAAAAGAGATACAATGAGCATAGTAATTGGAATTGGTTGGATTATATTAACAGTGTTATTATATCAATTTTCAAAGAAGATTTATGAGTGGTTTCCAACGCCGTTTACCATTCCCATGCTTGTAACAACAGCTTTGATGATTATATTGTTAGTTGTATGTGATATACCGTATCAACAATATATGCAAAGTGGTGGGGGCTGGATTTCGAAATTGCTTGGACCTGGTGTAGTAGCTTTTGCGATCCCTCTTTATAAACAACGCGGTATTTTAAAGAAATATATTGTACCAATTGCTGGCGGTGTATTGGTTGGAACAATAGTTGCCATTACAAGTGATATGATGATTGCAACCGTTATTGGAACGGATAGAACCTTAATTTTATCTTCACTACCGAAGTCAGTAACGATGCCAGTAGCTATGAGTGTGTCAGAGGAAGTTGGTGGTGTACCATCGTTAACAGCGGCTTTCGTAATAATTGCTGGGATATCTGGAACAATTTTTGGTCCTCTTTTATTAAAATGGAGCAGAGTGACAAATTCTGTTGGAAGAGGAATTGGGTTTGGCTGTGCATCGCATATTATGGGCGTTATGCAGGCGATGAAAAATAATGAAAACGAAGGCGTAATCGGATCTGTAACGATGACATTAACAGCAATCTTAACATGTTTACTAGGTCCATTAATTGTAACGTTTTTTATTTAACCTGGTGAAATATTAGGTGTATGAGACGCTCTCGCTTTTCCAATTCTTTTATGTTACATTTAAAGTAATTGAAACTTTAGGAGGCATGTAAAGTGCATACGTTTTTATCAGTTTTACTTATTATTGTATCGCTGTTATTAATTGTACTTGTATTAATGCAATCTAGTAAGAGTGCTGGTTTATCCGGTGCAATTTCTGGCGGCGCGGAGCAATTATTTGGCAAGCAAAAAGCACGTGGAGTAGAGGCTGTATTAAACCGCATTACAATTGTTCTTGCTGTATTATTCTTCGTGTTAACATTTGCTGTTACGTATTTACAAGTATAAATAAAAAAGATTCGCCTTCCCAGGTTGAATCTTTTTTTATTTATCCCGCTATTTTTGAGCAGTAATACTCCCACCTCAAAATTCAGCGAAAAGCATTGTCCAGCTCCAGTGGCTAGAATGTTCGGTGGCTTCGCTTCTTCCTACGAGGTAAAAAACTCCTCTACGTCAGAAGCTCCATCCCCCTCACATTCTGAACGAGCCACTTCCGCTTTTCTAAAGAAGTTAGGTGGGAGATAAACTGCTGGCATGCGCCCGATTGGTGAGGGCTAATAATCAGTGGGGGATGAAGAAAACCCCCCCACTGATTAAAGTTTCACTTTATCGAGAGAAATTTCTGATTAGATTATGGAAAAGAAACTATGTTACACTATGGATAGACAATATATAAATACAAATTAAAAAACGACATAAAAACCCCTTTTCTTTTTAGGGGAGGACGGGAGCATCTGGCCATGCATGGAAGCGGTCGGTTCCTTTTTCTGCCATGTGCCAGGTTTAAAACAATAGGAGAAAGCAAGTAGCGGTCATGTTGTATTGTGCACGGCAGCGACTTATGTGTCGGAAAATTAAAATGGACATATATATGAGGATTACATTATAGATAGAGAAGGAGAAAGAGAAATGAAACTAGCATCCCCAAAACCATTTACATTTGAGGCGGGAGAACGTGCTGTTTTACTATTACATGGTTTTACAGGAAATTCTGCAGATGTTCGTATGCTTGGACGTTATTTAGAGACAAAAGGTTACACATGTCATGCTCCGATTTATAAAGGTCATGGTGTACCACCAGAGCAGCTCGTGCACACGGGTCCAGAAGACTGGTGGAAAGATGTAATGGAAGCATATCAACATTTAAAAGATAAAGGATATGAAAAGATTGCAGCTGTTGGCTTATCACTTGGCGGTGTCTTTTCGTTAAAACTTGCTTATACAATGCCGATTATCGGAGTGGTACCGATGTGTGCTCCGATGTATATTAAAAGCGAAGAAACGATGTACCAAGGTATACTAGCGTACGCACGCGAATATAAAAAGCGTGAGCGTAAATCACCAGAGAAGATTGAAGAAGAGATGTTTGCGTTTAAGCAAACACCGATGAACACATTAAGAGCACTGCAAGATTTAATTCGCGATGTGCGTAATAACATTGATATGATTTATGCACCAACATTTGTTGTGCAAGCGCGCCATGATGAAATGATTAATACAGATAGCGCAAATATTATTTATAATGGAGTAGAATCAAATGTAAAAGAAATTAAGTGGTACGAAGATTCTACACATGTAATTACGCTTGATAAGCAGCGTGATGAGCTGCATGAAGATGTATATAACTTCTTGGAGCAACTAGATTGGTAAGATCTAGTTGCCTCTTTTTTACCTATATACATACAAGTTGAAAAGTCGATATAAAAACCCTTTTCTTTTTAGGATTGGCGAGAGGAATTGGCCGCGTGTAGAAGTGGTCAGTGTTCATTTGTGTCACGTGCGAGGTTTAATGCAAAGGGAGAAGGCGAGAATGGATTCTATTTTGAACGATTTATGTGTTGAAGCATCAAAATGGATCTATATAGGACAACATCATTTATATATGGTTATCTTTTCGGATACAATATAAAATACGAGGATTTAGAAGGAGGTTTTTGTACTTGGAGGAAATTATTCAAGAAAACATCGATAAATTGTTATCGTTTATGAAAGAAGAAGCATATAAACCGCTTACTGTGCAAGAGTTAGAAGAAGCGTTCGGTATTGAAGATGCAGCGGATTTTAAAGAGTTTGTGAAAGCACTTGTCATTATGGAGGAAAAAGGACTTGTTGTGCGGACAAGAAGTAATCGCTACGGTCTTCCAGAGAAAATGAACTTAGTGCGCGGCAAGCTTATTGGACATGCCCGCGGCTTTGCATTTGTCGTACCGGAAGAAAAAGGCACAGATGATATTTTTATACCGCCAACAGAATTAAAAGGCGCACTGCATGGTGACACAGTATTAGCACGTATTAGTTCAGAGTCAAGCGGTTCGCGCAAGGAAGGGACAATTGTTCGTATCATAGAGCGCGGAACAAAAGAATTAGTTGGTACATATACAGAATCGAAAAACTTTGGCTTTGTGATTCCTGATAATAAACGCTGGACGAGCGATATTTTCGTTCCAAAAAATGCTTCTATGGGTGCGGTAGAAGGGCATAAAGTTGTTGTTAAAATTACAAGCTATCCGCAAGATCGTTTAAGTGCAGAAGGAGAAGTTATTCAAATTCTTGGTCATAAAAACGATCCAGGCGTTGATATTTTATCCGTTATTCATAAGCATAACTTACCGCTTGCGTTCCCGGAAGATGCAATGGAGCATGCGAACAGTGTACCAGAAACAATTGATGAGAACGATTTACAAGGGCGCCGTGATTTAAGAGATCAAACAATTGTTACAATCGATGGTGCGGATGCGAAAGACTTAGATGATGCAGTTACAGTAACGAAGCTTGAGAACGGTAATTATAAACTTGGTGTACATATTGCAGATGTAAGTCATTACGTGACAGAAGGCTCAGCAATTGACCGCGAAGCAGCTGAACGCGGAACGAGTATTTATCTTGTAGACCGTGTTATTCCGATGATTCCGCATCGTTTATCTAACGGAATTTGTTCATTAAATCCAAAGGTAGACCGCTTAACTTTATCTTGTGAGATGGAAATTAATGAGCAAGGGGAAGTAGTGAAGCATGAAATTTTCCAAAGTGTGATTAAAACAGCGGAGCGTATGACGTATTCTGATGTGAAGCGCATTTTGGACGATGAGGATGAAGAATTAATGGCCCGCTATGAGCCGTTAGTCCCAATGTTCCAAGAGATGGGGAAACTAGCTGCTATTTTACGTGAAAAGCGTATGCGCCGCGGAGCCATTGACTTTGACTTCAAAGAAGCGAAAGTATTAGTGGATGAAGAAGGCAAGCCGACAGATGTTGTGTTACGTGAGCGTTCTGTTGCTGAAAAGCTCATTGAAGAGTTTATGCTAGTAGCAAACGAAACAGTTGCAGAGCATTTTCACTGGATGAACTTACCGTTTATGTACCGTGTTCACGAAGATCCGAAAGAAGATAAATTAGAGCGTTTCTTTGAGTTTATTACAAACTTTGGATATGCGGTAAAAGGCCGCGGAAACGAAGTGCACCCGCGTGCGCTGCAACAAATTATAGAGATGGTACAAGGTCAACCAGAAGAGGTTGTTATTTCAACAGTTATGCTTCGTTCTATGAAGCAAGCACGCTACGATGCGGATAGTTTAGGTCACTTCGGTTTATCGACAGAGTTTTATACACATTTCACATCACCAATTCGTCGTTATCCAGATTTAATTGTGCACAGATTAATTCGCACATATATAATTAACGGAAAAGTGGACAATGAAACACAGGCAAAATGGCGTGAAAATTTACCGGATATTGCTGAGCATTCTTCTAATATGGAGCGCCGCGCTGTTGAAGCAGAGCGTGAAACAGATGAGCTGAAAAAAGCAGAGTACATGCTTGATAAAATTGGTGAGGAATACGACGGAATCATTAGTTCTGTAACAAACTTCGGTTTATTCGTAGAACTTCCAAATACAATTGAAGGCCTTGTTCATGTTAGCTATTTAACAGATGACTACTACCGCTATGACGAACGTCATTTTGCGATGATTGGCGAACGCACAGGTAATGTCTTCCGCATTGGTGATGAAATTACAATTCGCGTGATTAACGTAAACAAAGATGAACGCGCGATTGACTTTGAAATTGTCGGCATGAAAGGCAGTGTGAAACGACAACGAAAAGATCGTCCTGTTGTCATTGAACAGCCGAAAGGAAATAGAAAAAAACGCGGCGACCGTGATAATAATCGCGGCGGGCAAGGAAAAGAATCAAACCGTAACGGAAAACGAAACGGCAGCAAAAAGAACAAGCCATTCTTTGAAAATGCACCGAGCTTTAAGAAGAAAAAGAAAAAACGTAAGTAAGAAAGAAGCCATATATGGCTTCTTTCTTCATATTTTGCTACAATAGTACAAATGAAGGGAGGCAAAGATAGAGATGCCAAAAGGTCAAGGGAAAGTCATTGCACAAAATAAAAAAGCATATCATGATTATTTTATTGAAGAAACATATGAAGCAGGTCTTGTCCTTCAAGGAACGGAAATTAAGGCAATTCGCGCAGGTCGTGTAAACTTAAAAGATGCCTTTGCACGTGTGCAAAATGGTGAAGTATGGGTACATAATATGCACATTAGTCCGTATGAACAAGGAAATCGTTTTAACCATGAGCCGCTTCGTACAAGGAAACTACTTCTTCATAAAAAAGAAATTTTAAAGCTAATTGGATATACGAAAGAAACAGGTTATACGCTTGTACCGCTTAAAATTTATTTGAAAAATGGATTTGCGAAAATGGCACTTGGTTTAGGTAAAGGTAAAAAACAATACGACAAACGCCATGATTTAAAAGAAAAAGAAGCAAAACGTGAAATTGCACGTGTATTCCGCGATCGTCAAAAAATGTAATACAGAAATTTACAATTGCAAAATGGCGATCGTGTGCTATAATAACAAATGTAAGGCCAGTTGAACATTGAAAAACAGCTCAATAGCAGCTATCACGAATATACTTCGTATGCTCCATTTCTTATATGGGGACGTTACGGATTCGACAGGGGTAGTTCGAGCTTAGGTTGCGAGTCGAGGGGATCGGCCTCGTTAAAACGTCAAAGCCAATAACTGGCAAACAACAAAACAACTTCGCTTTAGCTGCTTAATAACAGCTTTTAGCGGTTCGCCCCTCCATCGCCCATGTGGTAGGGTAGCGGACTCACTCTAAGTGGGCTACGCCGGAGTTCACCGTCTGAGGACAAAGGAAGAGAACAACCAGACTAGCAATTCGGAAGCCTGTCGATAGGCTGAAGGGTTTGCGAAATGCCAATATATCGACTACACTCGTAGAAGCTTAAGTGCCGATACTTTTGGACGTGGGTTCGACTCCCACCGTCTCCACCAATACATATTTGGTGGTTTTTTTATTTTGTATGTAAGTTAAAGCATAAATTGTCCAATTTGGACAGTTTATGCTTTATTTTTTATGTGGACAATTTATGGTTAATTTTTTGCAGTATTATTTAGTGCGGATTTGAAATAAAATTGTGGATTTAAAATAAAATCTGATCATTTATAATAAAGATTGATAATTTGTAAAAAAGTTTGATATAAAAACTGTATTAAGCAGGAGGATCTGTTAAACAATCAGTACAGACTTGGTGATAAGGACATTTCAACTGGGACGTACTATTACGAAGAAAATATTACCTGCCTCCAAAATGTTCCTTAACTCATAGCTGTTCAGATAGAAGCGAATCATACTTTCATAGTCTTTTTAATTCCTGAGTAACCAACTAAGAAGTAAAGTGACACATGTGTTAAAGTTGCTGGAAACAAATTCATACAAACAGGGAGGAAAAAACTGTGAAAGCAAAAGTACGCTAGGGGAAAAAAACGCATAGGAGTGGTTGGAGACTAACAAAAATAATTAAGTTTGATGAAGTGAAGAAAAGTGACAGGATGATAATGAGGGAGGAGATAGCTCCTCATTGAATATATGTGGCCGTTGCAAGTAAACTTATTCCACAAGAAACAGCCTTCGATAAAAGAAGACAGTGTTGAAGTAGCCATTCTCGAACCATGGGTAATAAGATCCGAACTACCCCAATGATTTGTAATAAAAAGAAACACCCGCTTTAATTAGCAGGTGTCATTATGAAAAACTTAATGTAAATTTTGGCTATCACCATTGTTTTGATTACCCTGACTATTAGAACATAAACAATGAATAATCTTACACAAAATATCCTCGCAGTTATTACCTTGATTCCCGTTTCCTGTTGAAGATGGAGGATAATTACCGGGGTTATTACTAGGATTGGTACCAGGATTGGTACCAGGGTTATTACCAGGATTATTACCGGTACTTGTTGGATTAGTATCACTGGAAGGGAGTGGAGAATCTCCCCCTTTCCATACTGCACCTGTAAGTAACTGTTCCCTTGTGAAAGGGCGCCCACGCATTGTACTTCCAACAGCTAGTACTCGGAACTGATATACCCCCGGCATTGCCGCCAAGAGTGATATCTCGAATATACCAGGTTCAGTTTCTGTCATTGTTAAAGTTGTTTTTGTTTGATCCGGCCTAATAAGTTCCACTTTGACATCTGAGCGATTATTTACTGGTAGACCATATTCCGTAAGGATTGCTCGAAGCATAAATGTAGCTCCAGGTTCGTAACTGTTTTGGATTAGATAGGCCCGCATATTCAAATTAGAGAAAGTTGTTACGCTAAGATTGTAGTGTAGTCCGTGGGATTGTATCCCCATCAAAGTTATTGGTTCAGAGCCTAGTCGTGGAATTGGATCATGAATTACTTCTTCTGGGATTTCCAAAATTGCATGCCAAGTACCTTCATACTCGGATTTACCGTTAACTAATACAGGAAGAGACATTCGATAAAAGCTTATATTATCTCCAATTACAAAGCTAAGGCCTGGTATTCCTGTTGTTTTAGGTTCTATGATAGATCCGTCAGGTGCCTCTAGTTTAAAGGAGATAAGAGAAGGATTAGGATTAGGGCTCAATAAAACAATATCACTGCTTATATCCGCTTCAACGAGCTGAAATGGAATACGATGCACTTGGCCTTGTCCTAACCATCCTTCAGGATCCACAACAATATCGCGGTTATTTACACCTGATAAAATTTGTAGGAAATACTTAGAAAGTCGAAATGTTTCATCTTGATTAAGTGCTCCTGTTAAAAGTAAATAACCACCTGTGCCATTCGTAAGTGCTGTTAAAGCGGCAGGGTTGATCTGCTCAGGAGTTCCTAAACCTATTCCATATACCCGTTCATTTATTAAATTTTTAACATCTGCAATAAACTTTGGTCGATTTTCCTCACCATCAGTAAATACTATTGTGGCTTGAACGTCATACCCAGTTGCCTGAGTTAGTAAAGTGTGGGCATGTTCTATTCCATTACCAATAGAAGTCCAACCATTAGGATTGGGGGCGTAAGCTTGAATGTCAGATGATGCTGTTGTACGTCCTACACCGGTAGTATTTGGTCCTGCCGTAGTTACAGGCATTATATCAAACGCATCCTGATCGAAACGTACAATGCCAATACCATTATCGTCCTGTAATTGTTCAATAAACGGTGTTAATGAATATTTAAGTACGTCACTCCTTGTCTTAAGAGGTGGCCCAAAACCAGAATCAAAATTCATACTGTTCGATTGGTCAAGAACTAAAACTGCTGCCGCCTTAGGGCGTGTAACAGTATTTGCGCTAATTGGTACAGTCCACTGTTCCCCTGTCTCTACATCTCGTAAAGTTACACTTCCAGAAGCCTTATCTCCGTTCCGTGTTCCCGTATATGAGATCCATATTCTAGCCTCTGCAACCACACCTTCAGCACCAGGGTCAACAATTTCAAATGTACTTTCTGGCGTGCCAAATCCCGTTCCTGGACCAGATACAATCTCAAGCCTTGTCATTTTGCATGTAGTTACTTCAAAAACAATAGCGCGAACTGTTGTCACTCCCTCAGGAACATCATTAAAAACCAAGTTTGGAGTCTTTAGTTGCACGAAGGGAGGATCAGTATCATATAGGTAACCAAGTTGTCGGTGATTTAGTACATCCGCAGGTCTCGTTGGCCAAGGAAACATGGCATCGTTTAGATTATGTCCTTCCGGACCTCCTCCTGTCGGTACATATCCTGCGTTAGGAAACAGTTTTTGCCAATCTGCCCAGCACTTGTCCACCATGCAATGATGTAGGAAAAAAACAGGGTCATTAGGAGAAGTCATTGGGAGCATCGAACCACCAACCCACCTATGGACCAAATTATGTAATTGTACCTCAAAATGGTTACGGAAACTTTGAGAACTATTTAAATCCCAAGGAGCTGAATCATATTGTGTCTCTTTAAAAGCCCCATTTTGCCCATCTAAATCAGTCTGACTTGGTAAAGATGAAGCACTAGGATTTTGACCAAACGCTCGGCTTAGCCCTCCAGCTGGATTCCCGTTTTCATCAATAGTGGTCCAATTATTAACTGCAAATGGCCCTGTTTTCACTAAATTGTTATCCCCAGGGTCTCCATTACCTCCCATAAAATCATTGTTCCAAATACTTGAGTTTTCATGGTCTATCGTCCATTCCCAATAAGGAATGGCAATCCCAGGCACTTTATTTCGTAAATCTTGTTCAAATCTTCTTAAGAATTCACGGTGCCAAGGGAAAAATGCAGGACCATTATGGGCAGCGTTACGTTGATTTGGATCGCCGTTTGATGGAGTCGGTCGCATTGCTGCCTGATTATGTGTAAGAACATATTGGTTATATTGACTACTCGATTTTAACTCTAATACAGCTTTTACATAATCTCTCTTTTGTTCATCGGTTAAGGTGCGTGCATTTCTTCTGCATGCAATCCTTCGTAAGATTGTAATCATAAGGTTACCCCTCTACTTCTTTTTAATTTTTGCTTGATATGAAGGTACGTAATCAATAACTGCTTCAGCTAAAAGTTCCAGTGAAGGGAACTGTGAATAAGGTAAACGATAGGTAAAATATTGACCAGTGTTAGGATTTAACCAAAAACCTATTTCTTTCCCATCAATAAATAAATGGGTACTGTTTTTTTTTACAGCAATCTCAATTCCTTTATATATTTCAGATTTCAATTTTATAAACACTCCTTTCTTTTTGTTTTAATCAACCGTCTTAGTATGACAATTTCTCCCCTGAAAAATCATAATTTAAATTTATATCAAAAATTTCAATTTCAGTTTTGAATGGAAACGTATAAAATTTATTTTGATGATTTTAAGTAGATAGTGCTCTTTTTGCCGATTCTAACAGCCTAGCCGTTATTATTTAACTTTCCTTCTAAAAGGAAGGATCTATGCTGGAGGACTTACCCCATTGCAAAATAAGGATGGGAAACCAGTAATAAAATGAAACAATTTATTTTTCTTCTTCAACAATTGGGGGCAGGAGTTAAATAAGGGGAGCGCTGCTACGATCCTTTATTATTGCACTAACGTGTCAGCAGGTTGTGAAATTTTGCACTTAAACTCCCGTGAAAATAAAAAGAGGAAAAAGACAATATGAAAGTGGACCCAGCTGTTGCTTTTGAATAAAGTTTGATGATTTATAATAAAGTCTGATTGTTTATAAAAAAGACTGATAATTTGTAAAAAAGTTTGATTAAAATATGAATTGTATTTTTTAACAACGTTGATAAATCAAAGTTTATAGAACATTTTTAATCAAACTTTATTCTAAAATATGTAGTTTGAAACTCAGTAAAATTAAATGTTTTGATTAATCTTTTTTCAGAAAATTAAAATAAATGTTATTGGTAAATCAACATTCATAGCGTATTTTTAACTAAATTTTGTTAGTCTGAAATACCAGCCAATAAGTTTTTTTAAAATGGTTGCGACTAAAATTGAATAAAAAATGAATAAAATTAGTAAAGCTTAAAAAAGAAACACAAGATAAAGTAGGCTTTGCTGGTGCAACAACTAAAAAGGGTTAATTTCCTATTTTCATAATCTGTGGTGCATGGTTGGCTAACAGGTATACTAGAGTTAAATAAGTACGAGCCAGCTTCAACAGTCTTTGATCTTCAACAATCGGGCGCGATTGTGGAGCAATACAGATAGAAAATGATTAAACTTTTTTATAAAACCGAAACATAAATCTGCTGGATAAGAAGCCATTTTGATCAATCTTTTTTCAAAATGGCTTCTAGAGCGTTGAATTTTTGGGGTAGGCTATATCCCTTTTTATATACAATTTGTGGGATTTAATGTATTTTATAGTAAGGGGGATATAAAATACATTTCCTAAATATCCTAAATAAATAAAGGCTGTGAGGAAAGCATGTTATTGGAAGAATATAGACAATTATTGATACAGACCACAAATGAAGTATATCCTAAGTATATACAGAATCATATTTTAAAGGGATTAGAAAAGGAAGAAATTGTTAAAGATGATGGTAACTTATCATTGTATGATGATAGTGTTGATTTATCTGAATTACCAGATGAAGAAAAACTTGCTGCCAGTATACAACAAAGTTCAAAAGTCGCTAAATTTATAGAAGAGTGGGAATTCACTAAACACTATAAATATTCAATTGTCTTTAAGTGTGATAGTTTTGATGAAAAAATCCTTTCAACAGCAATACATAAAGGTGAAATTTTAAATTTTACATCTTCTAACGATTCATTTGATGAACTAGTATCGACAAAGAGAAATGGTTTTGGAGAGATGGAATTTGCTGAATCAGTTAAACCTACTAAATATGAAACGGATGAGTTTCTTTTTCTAAAATTTAATATTAAATATCAATTTAACTCTTTTCAGGAGGGAAGGATAACAAAATTAAAATATCCTATCTTAGTGGTATTCTTCAAAGAACTGAATATCTTTGAAATTAGGTTTGATAAAATTAAGAACTCTTATAAGGATAAAGACACACTGTATGTGGACAATATTAGTATGATACATCGTTGGTTAAGAAATATACTGAAATTGAATATTTCAAATGTTAATCTTGAACCGAAAATAGAATCCATATGTAAGGATAAAACTAATAATGTTGTTGTGCATTCTCAATGTATGAGCTTGAGAACTGGTGGAAAAGCCACATTAGAAGTAGGCGGTAACGCTGATAATTTACTCCCTATATTAGGTGAACTTAAAGAACTGATGAAAAGAAACAAACTCTTATTTGATGAGAGCGAGGAAATAAAGGAATTGCTAGAAGATTTTATTTCTGATACGGAAGAAACTGCAGATTTACCGTGGATAGCTTTACGTTGGACAAATGATGTGAAGGCCAAAGAAATTATAGTTAAATTCCAACACCGTTATATGGGGGCAGATTATAGTTTACTTCAATATTTTGGAAGTCAAACACAGGTGGAGAGAATGAATTATGTTACCAAATATCTTATTGAAAATTGAGGAAAAGCTTAAGGAGAATTCGTTATTATCTGATAGTCAGCTAGATAAATTTATGCTGTTATTAAAACGTTATAAAAAGGGTGAATGGTTATACCCGGGTGTTCTAATTAGAAAATTAAATATTACATCTTCTAATGCTTATAAGTTACTAGATAGTTTAAAGGATATTGGGGTTCTTGAAGTTAATTATGAACTATATTGCCACACATGTAATACATTTGAAGGAACGATATATGAAACGTTTTCGCAGGTGCCAAATGACCTACATTGTGAGGGATGTGGGATAGAATTAAAGCCGTTAGTTAACTCTATTGTTATATACAAGGTGATTATTGATGGAGAACAATAGAGAATTAAGTGCTAAGGAATATTTTTTACAATGTCTTAAGGATAAAGAAAGAGTTTTTAAAGAAATAACAAGATTGAGTCAGGCAGAAAAAGAAACGTATATTGGCTTACTTGAAAATTTAAAAAAGGTAAATAAAAATAGAAAAGACTATTCTAATAAAGAAATCGGGAAATCATTAGAAGATATAGTAAGTTTCATTTTGAACAAATCCTCAGTTTTTGAGGTGAAAGAAAACATACATACTTCTAGTAATGAAGTTGATCAACTAGTATTGCTTAATAGTACGGGGAAGGAATTTCAGAGAGAAGGATATTTAGACATTAGAGGAGAACATTTTTTAAGTGAATGTAAAAACTATGATGGTAAGATTGGAGTAACTTGGCCTGGTAAGTTTTATTCTTTATTAAGCGTACAAAGTTGTAAGTTAGGAATCCTATTCTCTTATAAGGGTTTAACAGGAACAGGATGGAATGATGCTGTTGGTTTAACTAAAAAACTTTTTTTAACAAGAGAGAGGATAGAGGATAAAATTTATATCATTGAGTTTAATATTCAGGATTTTGATGATATTGCTAATGGCTTAAGTTTCTTGGAAATATTAGAAGCGAAAATTAATGCGTTAAAAACAGATACTAACTTTTCTCATTTTATCACCAATCACCCAGCCATGATAAAAGCCTGATGGACGAAAAGCAGATGTTTACGCGCCTGCTTTTTATTTTGGATATTAATCTGAACTTGAGGTTTACTTATATTTTAGTGTAGAGTGAAAGAAAAGTTTATATAGGTCATTGTTGGAAGCATCTGAGAACTTCAAAAATTTAGGTTTGGAGTAGAGATATTGTAATATTCTCAGTCAGACCAATATATTTTTATATGCCCAAAACAAAAGAAATTATATTTTTTGTTTTGGGCATATTTTATTTTAGGACATTATATGGTTAAAGGGTTCAAAAATTGTCTATATTTCTAATATATATAATCTAAGGAGGTAACAGGTTGTTTGGTGAGCTAATAAGAAGCCGATTATATGGTCTGTGTCCTAAAAGAATAGGGACTCCTTTTGGAGAATCATTATCGAGTTATCTAATTAGACTAGCGGAAGCACATACTGTGTGCTTAGGAGATTTATTAGCTTATGAGATAGCTCCTGTGTTAGGGAAAACGTATCTGTTAAATAGCATAGATAGAGGTGGTAATCGCTTTTATGACGGTGCCAGAACGATTAATGGTACAGAAAAGAATGCAAAAGATATGGTAACTACTTTAGAATGTCTTACGGGAACGAAGAATTTAGAGATGTTGACTCTGTCAAAATTTAAAGAGATTTTCCCTGTTAGGAACTTAATAAGAAAGAGTTTGGCTTGGTGTCCTGAATGTTTGAATGAGTTAATGGAGAAGGACTCTTTGTATTACCCATTAATCTGGTGTATGACAGCTTACAATATATGTACAAATCATAAAATTTATTTAGAAGAAAAATGCCCTACTTGTAATAAGTTAATCCCGTTCTTACACAGAAAGTCGAGGACTGGGATATGCCCTTATTGCCAATCACAACTTTTTAAACCACTTAATACCCTCCACCTTACAGACTACAAAGATTATTATATTTCTCAAAGTGTAGAGAACTTTTTTAAAGATGAAAACAAAGAAAATAAATTTAGGATTTATACGTTATATGAAAACTTATTCTCTATTCTTCATGGTAGTTTTGATGGAAATATAAAACAGTTTGCTAATTACATAGATGTACCTAAAACAACAGCATGGGGATGGCTAAATAAAGAAGTTATTCCACCGTTAAATAAGGTTCTAGAAGTTGCTTATACTCTAAAGATTCCAGCGCAAGTATTGTATACAGAGCATAAAAAGATACAGATAACACCTAATGTATTAGTTGGGAATATAAATCGAGCAACACAAAAAAAAGAAAAATTCATATTAAGTAATGAAGAAGTTCGTACTTATCTGAGTGAAACAGAAAAAGAACAATTTGGTGTGAAGGCAATAATTGATATTGCTAAAGACTTAAAATGTAGTACGAAATTTCTTTATACTAACTTTCCAGAAGAGTGTAAGAAAATTTCAGAACGTAATTATCAAATAAAAACTGAAGAAAAGTCTCTTTATCTGTCTACTTTAAAAGAGCAGATACAAGAAGTCTGTTATAACTATTTTTCGCAAGGTGTTTTTCCTACTAGAAAATTATTAGAGGAAGAATTAAACTTACCATTCCTTTTTAAAAATCGTCCAATGAAAGAGTATTTCTATCAAGTGCGTGTGGAATTAGAAAAACAATTCATTATTCCGAAGGGGAGAATATATGTTACAAGAGGTTGAATTTATTAAGTGGTGTAAGGAAAATGGATTGTCTGTCCCTACACAAGATTTAATTAATAAGATTAGAACATCCCCGCCTAGTAGAAAGGTACAAAGCGGACGAGGGAATGTATCAGGTTTTTATCCCAGCAGAAAGATGGGGATGACTATTCAATTTGAAAGCCATAAGGTTGAGCTAAATGCAATATATAAAATGGAATATGATTCTTCAGTTTTAGAATACTATGACCAACCTAATACAGTTTTTTTGGAATATATGTCTAAGAATAATCGTAAGGTTTCGGTTAATTCTACTCCGGATTTTTTTGTTATAAGAGAAAATGAGGCCGGATGGGAAGAGTGGAAAACAGAAGAAGAACTTTTAAAATTAAGTCAACAATCTCCTAATAGATATGTTAAAGATTTAGAAGGAAATTGGAGGTGCCCACCAGGAGAAAAATTTGCAAACAGATTTGGTTTGAAGTTTTATTTAAGGAGTTCTAAAGAAATTAACTGGAATTTTTCGAGAAATATTCAAATACTTGAGGACTACATAAATGCATCAGAATGCCTAGAAATAGATGAACAAAAAGTAAATTTAATTCGAGATATTCTATCTTCAAAATATGGTATTACAATTGAGGATGTTTTGAAATCTTATAGTACTTTAACTATAGATGACATTTATAATATGATTGCTCAAAATCATATTTATGTTGATTTATACAAGTATATTTTAATTGAACATCATGAGGTTCCTTTGTTTTTAAATAAAGATTTATCAAAGATATATGAAATGACTTTTGCTGAAAATACTAATAGTGAAGAAACATATAAGTTAACATCTACGCGTCTTAAACAAGGTACTAGGTTAATATGGGATGGGAAAATATACTGCGTTATAAATGTTGGAAGTAATAATATATCGTTGGTAGATGAAGAAGATGTTTTAGTTAACGTTTCTCAAAAAAATTTTAAAACCCTTAATGAAAGAGGTGCTATTCAATTTCTAGACCAGAGTAATAGCGTAGACGAACAACAGGAATATAAGCAAATTTTATTAGAAGGCGCTTCTCCAAAGGATATTGAAGAAGCGTATGGGCGATATGAGTTGTTGAAGATTCACAATCAAGGGGCTGAAAACACTGAATACAGTGATAGAACAGTAAGAAGATGGGAAAAATCGTTTAAAGAAGCTGAAAGGTTATATGGTAATGGTTTTTTAGGTTTGTTACCACAAAAGAAGCATAGAGGAAATAGGATGTCAAAAATTGATAAGGTTGTTCAAGATTTAATAAAAGAGGTTATAGAAAAACACTACCATAACATTAAGCAGCTGAATGTAAAAGCTATATATAGTTTGTTTGAAGAGCAATGTAAGAGGAAAGATCTTAGTATTCCTAGTTATGTAACATTCACGAAATACGTTAATAGCTACTCAAACTATGAAACAGTAAAAAGTAGGAAAGGTAAAAGAGCTGCGTATCCAATGGAGCATTGGTATCTAGAGATACATACTCCTAAACATGGTGATAGACCTTTTGGAATTACACATATTGATCATACAGAATTAGATATTGAGCTTGTATTAATGGACGGTAAAGAAAGAATCACTCGTAGACCATATCTTACGTTATTAATGGACGCATATTGCAGGAGGATTTTAGCGCATTATATAACGTTTGATCCACCAAGTCATCGTTCAATTATGATGGTTTTACGAGAATGTGTAAGAAGAAACTTTAGATTACCCCATAACATTGTAGTTGATGGTGGAAAAGAATTTCATAGCTTATATTTTGATGTATTATGTGCCCAAAATGGGATAGTAAAAAAAAATAGACCACCGGCTAAAGCTAGATTTGGAAGTGTTATAGAACGTTTATTTGGAACAACCAACTCTTCTTTCATACACAATTTGCAAGGGAATACCCAGCTGACAAAAGAGGTAAGAGTTGTTACCAAGAGTACAAATCCGAAAAATTCTGCAATCTGGACGTTAGAAAAGTTAAATACTTTGTTTTATGAGTGGATTAATTACTATGAAAATACGATACATGCTGGATTAGGAATAACACCTAAAAAACAGTTTGAGTTAGGAATTGCATTAGGAGGAGAGAGAGAAATGAATTTTATTTCATATGATCAAACCTTCATCTTATCAACTCTCCCATCTACGCCTAGAGGAAAAGGTTTAGTTCAGCCAGGTAAAGGAGTTGTGTTTAATAACGTTTGGTATTGGAATGAAGAGTTTAAAAATCCAAAAACGGAGAAAACAAAAGTTAATTTAAAGTATGATCCTTTTAACGTTGGAATCTTATATGCATATGTAAATAAGAGGTGGATTAAGTGCATATCAGAATATCATTATCTCCTTGATGGAAAAACGCATAAACAACTGCAATGTATTACAGAAGAAGTTAGATATAAATTAAATATTAAAGGAAGAGTAACTTTGAAACACGTAGCAAGTTTTATAACAACAATTGAAAATCATGAGAAAGTAATGAATCAAGCTTTAATAGAGAAAGAAAATCGAAAATCTCGCATTACTATTGAAGAAATTGGATTGGAAGAGAATATAGCTTCTCAAAAATCCAATTTTGATTCAAGAAAAATTGATGTGAATAACATTCCAAACTTCAAAGTCATTGAAGACTAAAAATATTAATAAAGAGAGGTGGGAAATTTGGTTGAAAATATGTTACCTACAGGAAAACAAACTTTAGAAGAGAAAGTAAATAAGTTTAAAAGAGTAAAGATAATCCATCCTAAAATGAATCAAGTAATGTCGGAACTTAAATCATTGATAGAGAAACCTTCTGGTAATGAAATTATTATGGTTTTGGGACCATCAGGTGTTGGGAAATCAACACTTATAGAGGAATTGAAAAAAGAAATTATCAATAATTTATTTGATGAATTAGAGAAGGATAGGTCTATTCTTCCTTTTGTATCTATAGAACTTATATCTCCTGATAGTGGTATTTTTAATTGGAAGGATTTTTATGTAAGAGTACTGCGAGCTATGGAAGAGCCATTAATTGAAAAGAAAATTATATATGAAAATAATATCGAACCAAAAAAGAGGGAAAAGATAAGAGTGGGACAGGGGCATTATTTAACTTCTCCGGAGCTAAGAAGATCATTAGAAAATGCTTTTTATTATCGGAAACCGAAAGTGTTTATTGTTGATGAAGCTCAGCATTTTACTAAAGTGCCATCAGCAAGAAAGTATTTGGATCAGTTAGACTCACTTAAATCATTATCTAATCTAACAAAAGTTCCACAATTACTAGTTGGTACATACGAACTTAAGAACTTTGTAAATTTAAATGGGCAACTAGCGAGAAGAACCTTTGACATACATTTCCCTAGGTATGTCATATCTAATGAACAAGATTTCATCAATTATTTAGGTGTTATTAAAGGTCTTTTTGAATATCTTCCTATAGAAACATCATCTTCATTATTGGAAAATTGGGACTATTTATACGAAAGAACAGTAGGATGTGTAGGGATATTAAAGGATTGGTTAACAAGAGCGCTGAGGTTAGCTTTAGAAAATAATGAGAAGTCATTAAAAATTCAACATCTCAGAAATACGGCTCTTTCTATAAATAAGGTATCTAAACTTGTTGATGAACTTTCACAGGGAGAGGCTTGCTTCATAGAGAATTCAGATAAGATATTGGATGTAAGGATAAAGCTAGGTCTTGATAATGCAAATGCAAATGTAAATGTAAATGTAAATGTAAATGTAAATCAAAAGGGTAATTCAAAGAAAAAGAATGTTGGTATTAGAAATCCTAAGAGAGATAAAGTAGGCGGAATGAAGGATGAATAGTATTAAAATATTTGAAGAAAAACAAGCTGCTTATTCATTTTCGAAAAGGAGTGAGTTTTATGCCTTGGAACCTATAGGAATTGGAACAGATAGGGTAGAAGGGCTAGTAAGTTATTTAAGAAGGTTAGCGAATGCTCATAATGTAACATTACATGCTTTAGTTTCTTATATAATTAAATTACATCCTAATCAATCAGTATATCCAACTTATATGTATTATCCGATACTGAGGAATGGTATGAGTAAAACGATGGGGCTCGTTGTAGAATCGCTGGAGGAACTAAGGTTAATTCCTGATCCGAAAAATATGACAATGTTACCTTGGAAAAATGTAATTAGTTATTCAAAGTTATTTACAAAAGAAAAAAAATGGTGTCCAATTTGTTTAGATGAATGGAAAAATAATGGAATGAAGTGTTATGAGCCATTAGTGTGGGGAATAGATTTATTAAATATTTGTTCTCGGCACAATGTAAAATTACATCAGTTTTGTTCAAATGTAGAATGTAGGGCCTTTCAGTGGTCAGGTTATGAAAATCTACCAATAGAACATTGTCAAATTTGTAATCAATGGCTTGGTATCAATGAAAATTTAGAATTAGAATTTGTTAACAAGGATCTAGAAGAATGGAATGTATGGGTTGCTGATAACTTAGGAGAAATGGTAATTAAAATTTCTAATCAAAAAATACCTAAAAATAATCAAGTATGTGGCATTATAGATAAATGGATACAGGATTTTTTTCAAGGAGATAGAAGGCGTTTTTGTTATGAAATAAACATTGACAATAATTGGCTTCAGCAAATTGAACGCGGAAAATATAGATTATCATTAAACTCTCTTCTATTATTAAGTTATCGGACAAAATTAAAATTAAATGATTTATTTTATTATGGTATAGAATCTTGAAAAGGCTAATTTTTGTTTATTTTGGTCATTATATGGTTAAATCATTGGTTTTTGAACATTATATGGTTAATAAGAATTAAGATATGTTATGAAATTTATTAAATATAAGCTGATAAATGGCCAATTTATGATTTAATTATTGGCCATTATATAGTTTAAGTTACATTGTATAACAAGAAGCATAAGATGGCCGTTTTGGTCAATTTATGCTTCTTTCTGTTTACGGCAGCTCTATTCTTCCTATATGAAAAATTGGTTTCGTGAACCATCAGGGTTATCCGTTCTTATATTCTGTTTTTTTTAAGTAAGTAAAGCCCTGTAAGAGAAGACCCAAATGTAATTACAATTCCAACAGCAAGGATTCCCCAGGACAAAGTATTGTTAGGAATCAACTTAGCAAAACCCGATAAGGCTGCCCCGAAAATTCCTAACCAGACTAAATGCATCAGATTATTCCAACCTATTTTTTTTTCCATAGCTCATTCACCTTCCTTTCCCTGATTATACCATCTGGAAGAAATGGTGTGTCGGACAATTTTGAATATGATGGTTTGTAAAAATACAGTCCGTATTTTTACAAACTTTTTTAGAGAAAATTTTCTATAACTAGTATGTCGTAAGTTCATACTAGTTATGGGAATATGTTTTAAAACTTAATATTTACGGTAATCAAAGTGAAATATTGTGTAATTTTCCTATTTTGGAATTTGTTGTTAAGATTTCTGCTTAAAGAGGGAAGACGTATCAAGAAGTATTCTGATGATAATATGTTAGAATAGTTATTAGGAATGATTCTCATAGGTATGGTAATGAAAAGAGAAACTAGTTTGAAACGGAGGAATTACATGAGTAAAATCAAAAAGCACAAGCCTAATAAACTAAAAATCGTTTTACGAGTACTGATGATTATTATTGGGGCGTTTATAACAGCATATGGACTAGAATCAGTATTAATCCCAAACAACGTTTCAGATGGTGGCGTGACGGGTTTAAGTATCGTTAGCTCAAAACTACTTGGATTACCATTAGGACTTCTAATTGCAGTCATTAACATCCCTTTTGTTTGGTTAGGGTATAAGCAAATTGGTAGAAATTTCGCTATTTATTCGATTATCGGTATTGCTTCATTAGCAATCGGTACGATTCTTATGCACGAAGTACCAACTATTATTCATGGTGATACATTGTTAGTTACCGTTGTTGGGGGAATTATCATCGGTTTTGGAATGGGGTTAGCATTGCGTAATGGCGGTGCATTAGATGGAATTGATATGTTAGCCGTATTACTTTCTCGAAAATTACCTTTTGGGACAAGTGATCTCATCTTATTTTTAAACATGTTTGTCTTCATTTTTGTCTCGGCAGTATTTGGTCTTGAAGGAGCTATTCTTTCAGCAATTGCTTACTTTATTGCTTCAAAAGTCATTCACATCGTTGAAGTAGGTTTAAGTGGTTCTAAAACATTTAAAATTATTACAAAGGAACCTGAATTAATGGTAGAGACAATTCGAGATCGCTTAGGTCGAAGTGCAACGTATAATGAAGTTTACGGCGGTTATTCACGTGAACAATTTAAAGAAATTACTTGTGTCATTAACCGTTTAGAAGAAAGTAAAATGAAAGAAATCATTTATGAAATTGATGGAAATGCCTTTGTTACGGTATATGACGTAGCAGAAGTAAAGGGCGGTAATTTCACAAAACATGATATTCACTAGTTATAACTTAGAAAATTTTAATATAGTTTCACGAAAAATCACCTTTTTAGTTTGGTTAAAAGGTGATTTTTATATTGGATTTTTTTATAAAGGTTCCGATGAAAAGTACTTAATATGAACTAACGGCAAGTTTATGAGCTGATTATTAACTTGCCTTATGTTTTTTAATTGCATCATAAAAAAATAACTTTACAATACACAGTTTGTTAATTGTCCATCGTGATTATGAAATAGTCACCTTTTGTATCGTGAGGCGATTTTTCTATACTGTATCAGTGCAATTTATCTATAGAGGAGTGCTAGGTGGAATGTCATCATTTAAAATTGATCGCTATATCGCCGATATTTTAGAATGCCCCCATTATTAGTATCCCGCGTACATCGATAATGATAGAATAGAAGGGAAAATTACAGGGAATTTAGGGGGAGCAAGGTTTGCGAAATAAGAAATTGTATTTCAAGTTATATAGTAATGTTGTGCTGGCAGGAGGAGCTGTACTGCTTTTGGCACTTCCTGTTCAAGCAGCGGATAATCCTCCTGCGACTAGTATACAAGAGAATCAAATTGTTGCATGGACGACAGGTAATTCCATTTGGACGCTTCCTTATGGATTAGCGGGTGCTAGTTATGTGGGATCTACGAATGATTATGTAGGTCGAGATATTCAGTTGGTTCAGAAGATGACATTAAATAATGTAGTATGGTATCAATTTCGTATAGATGGTCAAGTAATTGGTTGGCTTGATAGTAGGGCGTTAAGTAATTTGAAAAATATCCAAACAATGAATCAGACGGCTGTGATGGGGGCAACGGCAGCTAATGGTATATGGTCGATGCCGTATGGTATACCTGGTGCGAATTATTTAGGTTCAACGGATCTTTACGCTTACCGAGATATTCAGTTAGTAGAAAGTGCTACATATGGTGGTGTGCAGTGGTACAAATTTAGCATAGATGGCAAAGTAATGGGCTGGATAGATCAAAAGGCGTTAGATAATGCTGGGGAAGCGCAGGCTGCCAATTTTACGGTTACAATCGGAAGAAGCTCTAATAATGGTATATGGACAACACCTTATGGGGTTACAGGTGCTCAGTATGTTGGAAGCACCAATGATTATGCTTATCAAACGGTTCAGGTGGTGAAGACTGTAAAGAGAGGGAACACAACTTGGTACCAAGTAATGAAAGATGGTAAGCTGTTAGGCTGGATCGATGGAGAGAAGGCAGTGTCAGGTTTAACCAATGTAAAAGATGAAAATTCCGCTGCTGTAATTGGTTTTTCCATGAAAGGAGACGGAATATGGAGTGATCCTTACGGCGAATATGGCGCAAGTTGGATTGATTCTACTAATAAATATAGTTATCAAAACATCCAGGTTGTCCAAAGCGCTATGAAAGGAACCGTTACGTGGAATAAAATTATGACAGGCAACAAAGTATTAGGTTGGGTGGATGCGCGTGTCTTTACGAAGACGGTATCGAATATAAAAGATGAAAATCGAATCGCACTTGTTGGAGATACGGATGGGAATGCAGTATGGAGTACGCCGTATGGTGAAAATGGTGCATCCTATGTTGGATCTGCAAGTAATTACGATAGTCGTCCGCTTCAAATTATCCGCAGTCTAGATAAAGATGGTACACATTGGTATTATTTTAAAGTAGATGGTCATGAAGAAGGTTGGATTGATGCGAAGGCAATTTCTAGTGCAACGAATATTCAAGCTTTAAACAAAGTAGGGCATGTGACCAATGCAGCGGGTAATGCAGTTTGGACGAAGCCTTACGGAATGCAGCATGCTAATTATGTTGGTTCCGCAGCGGATTTTGCTAATCAAAACTTGAATTTGTTACAATCTGCAATCTATAACGGAGTGACGTGGTACCAAATTGAGCAAAACGGACGCAAGGGTTGGCTTGATAGCCGAGCTGTTAGTCTGGGCGAGATCACACTTGCAGATCGCTTCCATACAATTGGTAATAACAATCAATTAATTGTTGTGACTACAACTGGTTACGGAACAAACTTAGCACGCATTCGTACGTTTGAACGTGTAAATGGTGCTTGGAAGCAGCTGTTAGATATGAATGGACACATTGGCCGTGATGGATTTGCATCCCAAATGAGTGAAAATGTCGTGCAGTCGCCGAGAGGGAAATATTCTATTGGTACCGCATTTGGTCGTTATGGTAATCCGGGTACAAAATTACCATTCCGTCAGATTACGTCGGATGATGTTTGGGTTGATGATTCGAACAGCGCTCTTTATAACACGTGGCAGTCTCGCAGTGCGACGAAGGGACAATGGAGAAGTGCTGAAAATATGGACATACCTGCTTATAATTACGGATTTGTTATCAACTATAATACAGATAGAACCCCGGGAGCAGGAAGTGCAATCTTCTTCCATGTTTCTGATATGTATACACATGGCTGTATTGGCACGGATCAGCAAGACGTTATTTCTATTTTGAAGTGGCTAGATCCAGCTAAGAATCCGGTGATTATTCAGAGTCCTGAATCAGAGCTCGGGAATTATTAAAGAGAAAGAAAAGGATAGATACAAGCAGTTACATACTGCCTGTTCTATCCTTTTTTTAATAGTAGCTCAACGCATGCGAAAAATATCCTATTTTAGGGAATGCTAATACAAGCTGTGCTAGCAATTATCTGGATGTATAAATGAAAGAAAAACAGCAAATAAAGCATCTAGGAGGAAGATAATATGCATGAAATTTTAATGTCAACTTTAGCAGGATTAATCGTAGGGGTACTATTTACGCTATTAAAACTTCCAATTCCTGCACCTCCAGTTTTCTCAGCGATTATGGGAATCGTTGGGGTGTGGGGGGGAATGAAGTTAGTGCAATTCTTTTGGGGTTAACAAAAAAGGAAGCGGGTTATGCTTCCTTTTTTTGTTGTACCCGGGTAGGGTTGTCAATAAAAGAAGACTATGGCAGTATATAAAAGTATATATAGCGAGTGGAGGAAATAAACTTATGTCAAATTTACCAAATTGCCCAAAATGTAATTCAGAATACACTTACGAAGATGGAGTTCTGTTTGTTTGTCCAGAATGCGCGCATGAGTGGACGTTAGAAGCGGGAAATAGTGAAGATGAAAAAGTAGTAAAAGATGCGAACGGAAATGTTTTAAACGATGGTGATTCTGTAACAGTAATTAAAGACTTAAAAGTAAAAGGAACTTCATTAGTTGTAAAAATTGGTACGAAAGTAAAAAATATTCGTTTAGTTGATGGCGATCATGATATTGATTGTAAAATCGATGGTTTCGGACCGATGAAGTTAAAATCTGAATTTGTGAAAAAAGCATAAAGTATTGATAGAAATTAAAAAGGATTACCTTGTCTCTTCATACGAGGTAATCCTTTTAATCTGTTTTTTTAATCATCGAGGAACTTGTACACATCGAAGTCTAACTCCTTTAAGAGATTTCTATCATTACATGAAAAAATGATGAACGACTTTGATTAAACCAGCAATACAAGAGAATAATACAAAGCCGCCTAAGCAAGAGCCAGTAACAATTTGGGTGAATAATAAATCTTGATTTTCGTTCATAAGAATCCGCTCCTTTGTCATATCTTTTAACTTTAGCTTACATTGAATTAAGAAGCGGAAACATCGAATTGCCTAACAAATTTCTTACATTATTGTAAGAATTATAATGTCCTCAAAAACAAAATAAACTTCTCCAAACTTTGTGACCTTTGTTTTCCATGTTTAATAATAAAATCAATCTTCATTTTGTCTCGTAGTTCTTGATGATGAGTGGACTTCATTTCTTTTCGGCTATGTATAACATCTGCTGGTAGGATGCTTATCCCAAGTCCGGCATGAACCGCTTGGAGAATGGCTTCAAGTGAATCGAATTCTATGATAGCTGGTTGATTGAAATGATGTTTCTCTGCAAAATCCAACAATTTATTTCTATATATACAACTTGGATCGCTATTCACAAGTAGTGTTGGATGATGCTGTTCAATTGGAGAAATGAGTATGATGTCTTCAAAATAACGGTAAACACTTTCGAACTGCGAATCGTTATATGAACCGCTTATGAAAACTCCATCAACCTCTCCGTAAGCAAGCATTTCTTGTAATTTTAGTTTATGATTCGTTTT
The DNA here is from genome assembly GCF_037104725.1 of Bacillus bruguierae. Classification (NCBI taxonomy): domain Bacteria; kingdom Bacillati; phylum Bacillota; class Bacilli; order Caryophanales; family Bacillaceae; genus Bacillus; species Bacillus bruguierae. The sequence continues at coordinate 310,225 of NZ_JBAWSX010000003.1, forward strand.
TATTTTTACATCAATGTTGTTATTAGACTGTAAAAAGGAAGAAAGTAGGCTGGGAACTTTTACAGCGGAAATAGTTTGCGGTGCCCCAATAATTAAAGATTCTCGCCACTTTTTAGGATTTATTTTTGACTTTGCTTCATCCATTAACATTATAATTTGATTTGTATAATGCAACAAAATTTTTCCGTCTTCAGTCAATGTTACGCCTCTGTTATTACGTCTTAATAATTTAACGCCTAGTTCTTCTTCTAAGCTTTTTATCCGCTGACTTATATTTGGCTGCACATATCCGAGTCTTTCAGCGGCTCTAGAGATAGATTGTAATTCGGCAACATGTTTAAAAATCCATAAGTCATGACTTTCCAAAATAGATCCCTCCACTGATATCATTTGAAATGATATCAACTTCATTATTCAGTATTATACCTTTTGCAAGAGCAAGGATACAATGAGTGATAGAATGAAACTTCCATCAGTGGGGGGCTTACTGCCCACGAATAGCGGGATAATAAATACGATAAGAAGAGGAGAAAAGGCAGTGGAGATAAAAGATAAAGTAGTCATTATAACAGGCGGCGGTACTGGTATCGGAAAGGCAACGGCTTTGAAACTAGCAGATGCAGGGGCAAAGGTTGTAATAAATTACAGCCGTTCGGAAAAAGAAGCAGTAGAAACAAGGGACGAAATTGTAAAGCGCGGAGGTATAGCACTTGTTTTGAAAGCTAATGTAGCCATAGAAAAAGAGGTGGAAGACATGGTGCTGCAAACTGTGAAATCTTTTGGAGCGGTAGATGCTTTAGTAAATAATGCAAGTATAACGGCACAAATACCGATGGATGATTTGCAGTCTGTAACAGATGAAGTGTGGGATTCTCTTTTTAATGTAAACGTGAAAGGGATGTTTTATTGTATAAAGGCTGTTGTTCCTCATATGAAGAAGAAAGGAGCGGGTGCGATCGTGAATATAGGCAGCGTTGCTGGAATAACGGGACTAGGTTCGTCTGTTCCGTATGCAGTAACAAAAGGGGCCATTCATACGATGACAAAATCGTTAGCGATTTCACTCGCACCTCAGATTAGAGTGAATAGTATCGCTCCTGGTGCAGTTCATACAAGATGGTGGGCGAACCATGAAGAGAAGATGCATCAACTTGCTGGGAACATACCACTGAAAAGAATTTCAACACCTGATGAAATTGCTGAGGCGATTCTGTTTCAATTGACGCAAGAATCGATTACGGGACAGATATTTACAATTGATAATGGACAGACGCTTTGAAGTTGTAGCTTATAAAAGAAAGAGTGGGCGCTAAGAGATAGTTTTCCTATACATATTTGTCGTATAATAATTGCTAACAATCCACGTAATTGAGTTATTGTCTAGTTCTCATTTCCATCATCAGATATAATATGGTTTAGAAAGGATGATCTCTATGGAACAGCGCTCACTCGTCCTGCTTGGTTTGCTTATGAGCCAAAGTCAGCATGGATATCAAATTAATGAATTTATTGAAAGAAATTTAAGTACAGTTACAGATATGAAAAAACCTACTGCTTATGCAACTTTAGATAAACTCAATAAAAAGGGATACATTGATGTTCAATTGGAACAAGAAGGAAACAGACCATCTCGAAAAGTGTACTCTATTAATGAAAAGGGTAAACAATATTTTTACAAGTTGTTATTGAACAATTTATCTTCAGCTGAGAGCGTTAATTATCAAGGTGATATAGGACTCATGTTTATGGATTTTCTTCCATTAGAAAAATATTTGCCAGCTTTAGAGGAACGATTAAATAAAAATAAGAAATTAATTCATATTTTTAAACAAACTCCAGTGCATGAGATGAGAGTTGGGGTCAATCTGGCAATAGAGCATAAAATAACAATGTTAGAAGCAGAAATTGCGTTTCTTGAAAAAACTGTTAAAACGTTTAGTTCTAAGTGAATCGTTCAAAAAGAGAACCTCTGTATAGTAGGTTCTTTAATATAATATCTATAAATTTACTTTTATTTCGCAACATATAATTTACTGCTATGCAGGGCCGGATGCTCTTGTCCGCCTAAAAAGACAGGGATTTTTATGTTGCTTTTTCATTTGTATTTATATAGTCACATTTTTATTAGTCATAGTTGACTAATAAAATAGCTGTGTATATAATGATTTTAATTAGTCACACATGACTAATTAAAATGAAAGAGTGATTTACATGATTCTCCTAGTCAGGAGAGAAGAGTTCGAAAACTTATAAACTCACTCAATCATAGCAATAAAACTTTATAGTAAAGCATGATGAATGAAAAAAGCATAGATGTCATGCAGATAGTTCATTCGAGGAAGTTTTCACAAACATTAAGGAGGTTTTTGAGGATGATCGTTGTTACAAACAGAATAAAAACAAAAGTAGGATTTGCACAAAAAATGGCCCCAGCATTCACTCGTTCAGGTGCATTACAGCAAATGAAAGGTTTTATGAAGGTTGAAGTGTTAATTACACAAAACTTAACTGAGTATGACGAATTAAATGTAAATATGTACTGGGAAAATGAAGAGAGCTTTATGAAATGGAGAAATAGTGATGCGTTTAAAGAAGCGCATAAACGACCAGAACCAGGCTCTAAAGAAGCGCAGCAAGAATCACCAATTTTAGGAAGCCAGATCATTGTTGCAGAAGTGGCGTCTGTAATGGAAGCACTTCCTGAAAAATAATATACAATTGTTTAAAAATGTCCCCAAAAGATACTATCTTTTGGGGACATTTTTCATTTGGAAAGAATAAAGTGAAACTTCCATCAGTGTGGGGCTCTTCATCCCCCACCTATCTTCTTCGTTTCTCTCTCAATCTTGAGGTGGGAGCCTTACTGTCCACGAATAGCGGGATAAATCGGTAGGGGAATTTGAGGTGTATTTTAACAAGCGTAAATCAAGTAGGTAAAGAGAATTCTTATAGGTGGAGGTTTCTTAAGAAAAACTTAAGAAACCTCCCTGCTATTTGTTAAGAAATGCTACTTATACTGAGACCTATACAATACTGATTAAACGAGGAGATGTTTTATGAAACTCTTTACATTTTTAACTGAGTTTATCAAGCATCCTAAACACACTGGAGCGATCGCACCAAGTTCGAAAATACTAGCAAAAAAAATGGTGGATGCAATTGATTTTGAAGACGCAAGGTACATTGTGGAATTAGGGCCAGGCACAGGTGTTTTTACAAGAGAAATTATGAAACGAAAAAAGAAACATACCAAGTTTATTCTGATTGAAATTAATGAAGTTTTTGTGAGAGATTTACAGAAGCGGTTTGGGGATGATCCAAGTGTTTTCGTTATCCACGGATCAGCTGAAAAGATACAAACGTACATGAGAGAGATACAGATAGATAAAGTCGATTATGTATTATCTGGTTTACCGTTTACCTCGTTACCGATGGAAGTATCATCGCGTATTTTAAGTAATGTGATGGATGTGTTACGAGAACATGGTGAGTTTATCACATTTCAATATTCGCTCATACGGAAATCGTTTATACAAAATTTTTTCCCGCAAGTATCTGTTACAAAAGTTTGGTTTAATTTCCCGCCAGCTTATGTACTGGATTGTAGAAAAGAAGTAGGGAGTGCTGTTATGTATGGAGTTACATGAATTGTTATCATATATTCAGCATTACGGTTACGGTGCCTTGTTTTTTTGCTTATGGTTAGGAATTGTTGGTATGCCGATTCCGGATGAAATGATTGTGATGAGCGGTGGATTGGTTTCATCTATGCATATCTTAATGCCAATTCCAGCATTTCTGCTAACGTATTTCGGCGTTGTATCAGGACTCTCTTTAGGATATATCCTTGGAAAGACAGTAGGTTCGAAAATTCTTGATGCATTGATGAAAAAGAAGAAGGAAAAGTATCTTTGGAAATCACAGGCACTGCTTGAACGATATGGACATTATGCATTAGTAATCAGCTACTTTATACCGGTAGTGAGACATATTATTCCTTACTTAGTTGGAATCAACAATATGTCATTTAAAACGTATGCTTTGTACTCATATATGACAGGGTTTGTTTGGACGTTATTGTATTTTATGCTCGGGTATATGTTTGGAGGTAATATCGAGCGTATTGTAGCGCTCACAACGAAGTACGGTTTGTTTTTGGGGATTGTTGTTGCAGCGGCATGTGGTGTGTATTATATAGGTAGAGAGGTTAAGGGATAATTTAACAAAATTCCAATCTCGTTTTTTAGAATATTTATATAATAAGAAATAATAGATTGATAATGTTGGAGGAGAGATTGTGAGTCGAGAAACAATACTTGTCGTAGATGATGAAAAAGAAATTCGCGATCTGATCGCGATTTATTTAAAAAATGAAGGATATGAAGTGTTGCAGGCTGGGGATGGTGCAGAGGGATTAGAGATATTACAAAAGCAACAAGTGCATTTAGTTGTATTAGATATTATGATGCCGAAACTAGACGGTATTCATATGTGTATGAAAGTAAGAGAAATAGCTGAGATGCCAATTATTATGTTATCCGCAAAAACGCAAGATATGGACAAGATTTTAGGATTAACAACTGGAGCAGATGATTATGTAACGAAGCCGTTTAATCCATTAGAATTGATTGCGCGAATTAAATCGCAGCTTCGCAGGTATATGAAAATGAGCGGAGGCTTTATCCAAAACGAAGATGAAATTGAAATTGGTGATATGAAAATAAATGTTGCGACGCATGAAGTAATTGTGGGACACGACGAAGTGAAACTCACACCGAGGGAATTCTCTATTTTAGAGTTACTGGCAAGAAATCGCGGGATGGTATTTAGTGCGGATCAAATTTATGAACGGGTATGGAATGAACCGTCCTTTCAATCTGATAATACGGTAATGGTACATATTCGAAAAATCCGCGAGAAGACGGAAGAAAATCCAAGGAAGCCTCGTTATATAAAAACGGTTTGGGGAGTGGGATATAAGATTGAGAAAGATATTTAAAAACATATTCAGACCGATTGGTTGGATGATTCGAACTTTTAAAAAAATAATATATAAAATCGTAAGAGGGGTACAACAGAGTATACGTGTACAACTGATAACGACATTTGCTTTTTGTATTTTGCTTGGTGTGATAGGAGGGTGGGCTTCGTCTCCACTTTTTCAAGGAGCCAATAAGCACGCTGTCATTGATTATTCGTCGGGTATGCGAGGAATCGATACAACCGCTGAAAGACTTGTTGGGGTAATTACAAGAGAGAGTACTTTTCATGTACAAGAAATTCTTGAATGGCCAGAGTACCAGAGAACATTGAAAGTTTTAATTGTAGATGAGGGTGGAAAAGTTGTCTATAAGACAAAAGGTGCTCAGGAAGAACAGATTAATCTTCATAGTACCATTCGTAATATCATGAGTTTTAAAATAAATCGCTCTAGTTATGAAGATCAAGATGTAATACATGAAAGCAAGCGTAAAGAATTTACAACGTTTTATCCTGTTACTATTCAAGAAAAAAACATGTATTTAATCGCAAGTGGTATACCACAAGGGGATATTATTGAAGTTCAGAATGATAGTCCGCTCCCATTTTTGATTGGTTTTGTTGTCTTTTTAGCTTCTTTCTTCTATATAACAAAGCGAAAGATGAAGCAAATTGAAGCGATGGCAGAAGGTGTGAAAGAGATTGCAAAAGGAAACTTAGCATATCGGATTGAAGAAAAGGGCAAAGATGAAATGGCCTTATTAACAGAGAATATTAATCATATGGCAGAAGAATTATTTTCTAATATAGAAAAAGAAAGAAGAATAGAGAAGCAAAAAAATGAATTAATTACAAATGTATCGCATGATTTACGAACACCGCTTACTTCGATTATGGGGTACTTACGCTTATTACGTGATGGTAAATATGAAGATAAAGAACAATATGATGAGTATGTAAGAATCGCCTTTTCCAAGTCAGAGCAGTTAAAGAATTTAATAGAAGATTTATTTGAATACACAAAGCTAACAAATGAGAAGATTATATTAGAAAAACAAGAAGTATGCATAAATGAACTACTTGATCAATTAATTGAAGAACTTGTACCACAAGCAGAGGAACATGGTCTTTCATTTGTGAAAGAATTTCCTGAAGATCGTCTATACGCTTCCTTGGATTCAGAAAAAATGGTTCGTGTGTTTGATAATTTATTAATGAATGCCATTAAGTATAGTAAAGATGAGGGAGAAATTATCGTTTCACTTCAAAGGGAACGCCGTAACATTCGCATTTCTATTGCAAATGAGAGTGAGGAGTTTACAAAAGAAGAGTTAGAGAATCTATTTGAACGCTTTTATAAAAAGGATCAATCAAGAAGTAGAGTGTCAGAAGGCTCAGGGCTTGGGCTTGCGATTGCCAAAAGCATTGTGGAATTAGAAGGTGGAGAAATTCGAGCGGAATATGCAGATGGGATAGTTCGGTTTATTATTGTATTGCCGGTTGTGGCGGGGGAATGCTGATGAAAAAAGACAACAAAGATGATATGTCTTGGCGAATCTTGAAGTTATGGATATCAATCCCGAGGAGTATCCGTTTAGCATTTTTGTGGTCCATCATTTTAGGATTTTCTTACTTAGGTTGGGTAAAAATCATACGTAGATTATTTGAGTGAATAGATAGAAAAAGCACCTCAATCTCCAATGAGGTGCTTTTATATATATTTACACACGTACAGCTGTACCGCTTACCGCAACCATTAACATTCCGTCACGAACCACTTCGTAGTCTACGTCGATACCAACGATTGCATTGGCACCTTTTTGAGCTGCAAGTTGTTTCATTTCTTCCATCGCAATGTCACGAGCTTCTTTCAATTTACTTTCATATGCACCAGAACGGCCGCCGACAACGTCACGAACAGAAGCAAATAAGTCGCGAACGATATTTGCACCCATAATTGCTTCACCGTTTACGATGTCTACATACTCAATAATTTCTTTACCTTGAATAGTATTAGTTGTTGTTACGATCATGATTAACACGCTCCTATAATCTCTAAAAGTTTATTGTTATTTCTTATGTTCTTATTATTACATGGAGACAGTAAAGTAACTATCTCATAACCTTACATAAAGATGACAGTTTTGTAATATTTCTTAAGTACTGAAATGAACGATATATACAAGTTAAAAAATAGGCATAAAACCCCTTCCTTTTTAGGTGGGTGAGAGCAGCTGGCCGCGCATAGAAACGGTCAGGGCCTTTTTTTACCACATGCAAAGTTTAAAACAAAAGAAGAAAGCGAGTGCAGGTCATAGTATAATTTCCATAGCATCGACTTATATGCTGAACGCTTAAAATGGATATCATGTTGAAAAAATCTTTTTTAAGGCCACTTGACTTCTGTTTACGTTGTAACTATAATGATTACGACGAAGGGGTGATAAATATGAAAATTAGTAGCCGTTTTACGATTGCTGTGCATATTTTATCTCTCCTAAAAAGTAATCCACCTTCTATTTGTACTTCAGAGTATATAGGGGAAAGTGTAAATACAAATCCAGTAATTATTCGGAAAGTACTATCGTATTTAAAAAAACAGGTTTTGTTGAAGTACGCCGCGGCGCAGGAGGAGCTTACCTCGTGAAAGAGTTGTGTGAGATTACCTTGCTAGATGTGTACCGAGCCGTAGATGTGGTGGAAGAGGAAAAGTTATTTCATTTTCATGAAAATCCAAATCCTAATTGTCCGGTAGGAGCAAATATACAAGCCGTTTTAGAAGTGATTTTAGTTCAGGCACAAGAAGCGCTTGAGCTCGTATTGGAAAGCATAACAATGGAGAAATTAGTTATATCATTAGTAAATCAAATACATTCTGCAAAGTAATTTTTTTTAACTTAGTTGTAACTTAATTGATTACAACGAAAAGAAAAGTGAGGGAACATAAACATGACTGTAAAAATTAAAGCTTATTCTGATTTTATATGTCCATTTTGTTTTTTAGGAAAAGCTCCTTTGGATGAGATTGTAAAGGGGAAAGATGTAGAAGTAGAATGGATGCCATTTGAATTACGCCCAAGTCCATATCCAAAAATCGATCCATGGAAAGAGCCTGATAAGTTAGGTTCATGGGATTCATTTATTGTTCCTACCGCAAAAAAATTAGGAGTAGAAATGCGTTTACCTCGTGTTTCTCCGCACCCGTATACAAACCTTGCCTTTGAGGGATACCACTTTGCGAAGGAACATGGAAAAGGAAATGCGTTTCACGATAGAGTGTTTGCTGCCTTTTTCCAAGAAGAACAAAATATTGAATATATCGAAGTATTAACAAAATTGGCAGGGGAAGTTGGACTCCCTAAAGAAGCATTTAAAGAAGCATTAGTATCAAGAAAGTATAAAGACGTACAAGAAGAAGCGTTGCAACATGCTTACGAAGAAGCACAGATTATGGCTGTTCCAACATTCGTTATTGGTGATGAAGTGATTCAAGGATTAGCGAGCAAAGAAAGATTAGCAAAAGCAATCGATCAAGAGCTAGCAAAAAGTAAGGAAAATGAATTAGATGGAATGCAATGTAATGTAGATGGATATTGTTAATAAGAGATTGGATGATAATCAACATATAAGGTATTGGAGGAATGAAACATGTCAGTTACTACAACAAATTTAAAAGATGCAATTATGAATCGCCGTTCTATTCGTAAAGTAAAAAAGAACGAAAATATTACGCAAGAAAGAATTAGTGACGTTTTAAAAACTGCTTTATACGCACCATCAGCTTTTAACATGCAAAGTGGCCGCCTCGTTGTATTAATGGATGCAGAGCATGAAAAGTTTTGGGATATCGTAAAAGAAACGCTTCGTGCCCTTGTTCCAGCAGAAAATTTTGAGGCAACTGCAGCAAGACTGCAAGGATTCCGTGATGGAGTAGGAACAGTGTTATTCTTTGAAAATCAAGAAACTGTGAAGAGAATGCAAGAAAACGCGCCGTTATACAAAGAGCAATTCCCATTCTGGTCTCATCAAGGAAGTGCAATGCTGCAATATGCAACATGGATGGCTTTATCGGCAGAAGGAATCGGAGCGTCTCTGCAACACTACAACCCAATTGTTGATGAAGAAGTAAAACAAACTTGGAACATTCCAGCAGAGTGGAGCCTAGTAGGACAAATGCCATTTGGTGAGCCGGATGAGCAGCCAGGCGAAAGAACGTTTTTAGCTTATGAAGATGTAGTTAAATTTTATTAAGAAAAGCGAATGATTTCCTGAATAGGGAACACGCAGTCATTATGGCGAATGGATTCAACTTAAAAATCGGACTATGACTATACTTAAAGAAAAAACGTCTCAAAAATTAGAGGCGTTTTTTATATTTATATAATGATTAAAAAAGTGGATAATATGATTACTTGTTAATGCTTATATAATCATGCAAACATTGTTAATGTGGTAAAATAATCTTGTTTCCTTATGAAATAAGTCGTATTTATTTATTGGAATATAATACAGAATATTGTTAATTATCTTTTTTTATTGAAGAGAGGAGAGATTTACAGTATATTTTTTGAGAAACATTTATTTTGATATAAAAAGGAGTTATTTATTTGAAGAAAATATTTAAAGTACTTTTATTACTAGTAGCATTAGTGGGCGGTAGTGTAGCTGTATTTTTAGCCTATATTATGATTACAGATGAGAAACCTGTTAGTGTTCTGAAATTAAATGTAGAAAATAAGAATGACAAGGTTTTAAAACAGGGAGACACATTTACAGCGACGACTTTTAACGTAGGTTATGCTGGTTTGGATAAAGATCAAGACTTTTTTATGGACGGGGGAGAAGGCTCTCGTTCTAGCAGTAAAGAACAAACAGAAAAGAATCTTAACAACATGCTATCTTTTTTACAAAAAGAAGATTCTGATTTTATCTTATTGCAAGAGGTGGATACGAAATCTTCAAGATCATTTGATGTGAATGAATATGCCGTATTTAAGAACGGTTTGAAAAACTATGAATCTTCTTTCGGATATAACTATCATGCACAGTGGGTACCTGTTCCGATTACTAATCCAATGGGATATACGAATTCAGGAATGAGTTCATTTTCTAAGTATAAGATTGATACAGCAACAAGATTTCAACTGCCAGGGAAAGAGCCTTGGCCAAAACAATTATTTGATTTAGACCGAGCAATCGTTGAGCATAAAATCCCTGTGAGTAATGGGAAATATTTAAGACTCGTTAATCTTCATTTATCTGCTTATGATAAAGGCGGAAAAATAAGAAGGCAGCAAGTTGATTATTTGAAAGAGTATATGAACGAACACTATAAAAACGGTGATTATGTGATACTCGGTGGTGATTGGAATCAACTAGTCTCTGATGTACAGCTAAAAGATCCGAAGTTTCAAAAAGTATGGCCTGAATGGTTAGTACAATTGCCAAAAGATTTCACGGACGGTGGATTCCAGTGGGCAGTAGATCCTAATGTTTGGACCGTTCGCGATGATGTGAAGAAATATGTAGAAGGTGAGAATTTCGTTACGATTATTGATGGATTTTTAGTTTCGCCAAATGTAGAAATCGTAAATGTACATGGAAATGATCTGAAGTTTGAAAATAGTGATCATAATCCGGTAAGTGCGGTGTTTAAATTAAAATAAGTTTTATTTTGTGAATAACTTTTTGTAGCGGCACAAGTGAAACAGCTAGAAGTAATTTTAGAGAAATAGATGAACAGACTTGTCTTAAAAAACGTCTCAAGCTTTGTTGGGACGTTTTTTTTTTATGCAGGAAATATAAATTTTTGAAACCAAAACATTCCATATCCTATCTAATAAGTGGAAGGAGGGATAAGATGGATGAAATAAAATTAGTGAAAAAAGCAAAAAAGGGTGATGATGCAGCGTTTGAACAGCTCATTAGCCTTCATCAGGATCAATTATATCGTACAGCTTATATGTATGTGCAAAATAAAGAAGATGCATTAGATATCGTACAAGAAACGGTTTATAAAGCGTACTTATCTTTAGAGCAATTACAAAAACCAAACTTTTTTCTGACGTGGTTGACGCGTATTTTAATACATAACGCTTACCAAGTATTAAATGAGAAGAAGAAGGTTCAACAATTAGAAGATAGCAGGGAATGCAAAGATGTACGAAACGTGGCAAACCGAATTGAGCAAAACATTGACTTACAAGCAGCAATTGGAAAACTAGATGAAAACTATCAAACTGTTATTATTTTACATTATTATTATGATCTTCCGATAAACCAAATTGCTTGGCATATGAATGTACCTGAAGGAACTGTCAAAACGTATTTGCATAGGGCGAGAAAATCGTTAAAGAAATTATTAGGAGGGAGTGATGAGAATTGGATAAACAGTGGGTTAATGATGAAATAAACAAAATCGAAGTTCCTCGGGAAGAATTACAGATAGCGATAAAAAAAGGTGTGAATAGAGCAAAGCAAGAAAAACCGACAAAAAGAAAATATAAACGAAGAAAGATTGCATGGTTAGCTGCTGCATCAGTATGTATAGGTGTGCTAGGCTCAGGCTTTGTTTTCCCGCAAATGAATCGTGTATTAGCAGAAGTTCCGCTTATAGGAAAAGTGTATGATTATTTTCATGATACGATGGGTCAAAATCTGTTTGCGAGTAAACTCGTAACAGAATTGAATCAACAAGCAGTAAGTAATGGAGTTAGTGTAACGATGAAAAGTGTGTATTATGATGGCGGCCGGATTGGGATAACGTTTACGGTTGATAATCCGGATAAAGGCGCGAAAAATGCTGTATCTCATGATCGTTTTTATTATACATATAAGCTTGCTGACGGAAGTCCAAAGTGGATGAAAAGCGCTTCGGGTGGCGGGAGAGTAACAAAGAATGGTTGGTTTGGAAATATCAAAATTGATTACCCTGAAAAAGAATTACCTCCAAATACAACATTACCAATTACCATTACATCTATCGGTGAAACGAGAGGATTTTGGAAGTTCGATATTCCCGTGAAACAATTAGAAAATAAAAAAATTAACTCGAAGCAGTCTGTTAGCAGTGAGGATCAGCAGCATACATTTAACTTTGAAAATATTACAATCGGTAAAGGAGCAACAACGATTGACTACAAAGCAATTTATCCGCTTGTTGGCGAGAACGACTTAGCACGAATCCACAAAATAACAGATGATAAAGGGAACGAAATTGATATGTCTACTTCAGGGATTGAATTTGGCAGAGAAAAAGTAGGCGATCATGTAGAATCTGCAGAGCGTTCTATTTTCGAGAAAATTCCTGATAGTGCGGAATTTATTACAATATATCCTTTTGTACGATTATCAGAAAAACCAGCAATTGTGAAGCTAGATGAAAAAACACCATTTGAAATGAAGAGCACGCGCAGTGATTTCAAAATAATTGTTAACCACATCCAGCATAAGAATCAGCGGCTAATTGTAAATTACACACTTCAAAATGTCGATACAAAACATATATCTATGGACGAATTAATCAATTTTGGCGAGGCGATGAATCTAACTGATTCTTCGTACATGGATCAAGATATCGTACCGCGTGGACATAATGTAAAAGGAAGTACCGTGAAAGTACTAGATAAGGAAAAACTTCAATTTGAAGGAACGTTTCAATTAGATGGGAAATATGGTGTGGAGAATTTCAGTTTAAAGGATTACGTATTAGAGGTGCTGATGTCGCCGTATCACCCAAATAAAACATTACCGCCTGTTCAGATTAAAGTAAAATAAGGTTACACCTCATGATTTTACATGTACTTGGTTATAGTAACAAAAGAACGATAACCAAGGAGGCTGCAACTATGGATAACAGTAGTAATTTTGTAGAGAAACTGCACGATACACAGGAGAAAGCGGAACGAAATAAAAAGCGTCAAGGTAACGGAAACCCGGGCAAGAAAAAGCCGAATAAAACGCATAAATAAAAAAGAAACCCACCTTTTTGGGAAGGTGGGTTTTGTTGATTTCATTGCGTTGCATTTGTTTTTTTTCTGCGAATGTATAGAAAAGCCAAAGCGGCAAGAACGGAAAAAATAATTAATACAACTAATAAAATAAGCCCGTAACGGTGAACGTAATGACTGATTAGATGCCAGTCTTTCCCGAATTGTAATCCTAATTGAATAAAAGTAAAGCTCCATATGAATGCTCCTAGATAAGCGTACAGACAAAATGTCCGAATACGCAGACTGGAAATGCCGGTTAAATAGGCAGTAACATGCCGCACTCCTGGAATGAAGTAGCCAAAAATAAGTAAAGGAGGACCGATTTTTTGAAAGAGAGCTTGTGTCCGAGCAATTTTGTTTTCTGTAATGTGCATTTTAGGACCAAATTTCTTTAAGAAGGGAAGCCCAAGTCTTTTTCCTAATATGTAACTAAGCGAAATACCAACTGCCGAGCCAAACCATGCGCTTAATAAGGCGATAAAGAAGTGCATTTTCCCTTGAAATATATAATATCCTACAAAAGTTAATAACGTTTCATCTGGTATTGGTAATCCAATAATTCCCCCAACTAACGCCATGATTAGTCCGAAATATCCATAATGCGAAATGACATAATTTAAGTGCTGTTCTATTTGTGATCACCATCCGTTTCATCTGCAATAAGAACTATTGTATATGTCTTTTAGTTTCACCCAATTACGCACAATCATTACTATATTGCTGCTTCATTTTGTGTGAAATGGTATGTATAAATCTATCATGTAGCTAAATATATTTATTTATTATAACAAATTTTGTTTTAGAACCCTCTGAAAATAAAGGGGAGTAGCTTCGCTCAACGTTTTGCGTTAGCATAAAACGTTATTATTTTCATTTCTAAAACTTTTTTAAAATTTTTTAAAACGACGGACATAAAATCATATGTCCTTTCGAATAATATAGTGGAAAGTTATAAACATAATTATATAAAGAGGAGAAAATGAAAATGATAGGAAAATATGAAGATATCGCTGAAATATTAAAAGTATTGGCGCATCCTGTGCGTTTAAATTTAGTTGAAACATTGATTACGAAAGGCCCTACGAATGTAACAACAATGTATGAAAAGTTGGGAATGCCTCAAAGTACAGTTAGTCAGCACTTAGCGAAATTAAAAGCTGCTAAAATTGTTTCGGGCACTCGAAAAGGGTTAGAAATTTATTATGAAGTAGTGGATAGTCGTACGAAGATGATTGTAGCCAATATTATTTAAATGAAAATGACGGAGTTCTTATATTTTTTAACAGTCTAATATTTTATTGTAGACTCTAAAATATAATATTAGACTGTTAAACGATTTATAGAGAGAAAAGATTCGAAATCATGTCATAGAGCACAATTCGGTTAAAGAGAATTGTGCTTTTTTTATGCATTATATTTTCATGTCAGAAAAGATAACATGTATTCATTTCTTGTAAGCGTTTGTATTTAAGAGTATTTTAAAGAAAAACAAAGAATTTGAGAGATAATGCGATATGAAATTGTTGTTTTGTCGAAAATTGTTGATTTTTGAATGGATTTAAATTACAATTGAATTTATGTAAGAAAAAAGGGAGGGGACAACATGATTAGCATTTTAGAAAAATCCGTTGAAACAACAAATAATATTCTATGGACTTATGTAATTATTACAATGTTAATTGGCTTAGGTCTTTATTTTTCTTTTAAACTGAAGTTCGTTCAAATTCGTCATCTAGGGGAAATGGCGGGTAAAAAAGGTAGCGTTTCTTCTTTCCAATCTTTCTGTATAAGTTCTGCAGCCCGCATCGGGATTGGTAACTTAGCAGGGGAGCACTAGCGATTTCGTTAGGTAGTCCAGCTTACTATATGGAAAAAGGTTTAAATAAGCGCTGGATGGGAATTTTATTTTCTATCTTAATTACAATTAGTTATGAACTAATTTTCAACTCTGTACAAGCAAATACAGTTACACTTGCTTTGAAGAATTAAGAATGCATTTGGTCTTGAACGTTATATATAAGTCCAATTTAAAAATCCGGCATACGGAACAAGCATGATGGTGCAACTGTTAGCTGTACGGTTACATGTTATGGATATTCGCATAAACGAGGAAATACTATTTTCATAGAAAATTTTTACCTGTGTTGCATGTGTGTATGAGACGAGCTTATTTATGTCGGAAAAATAAGATTATTTTATATGAATTAGGGCTACTAAATTTTGATATGAGGTGATGATATGGGACAATTTTTGTCGGATCTATTGGGATTAACAAATGATTTTCTGTGGTCTAAATTGTTAATTATTATGCTTGTTACTTTCGGAATTTATTTTACGTTTAAATCGAAATTTGTACAGTTTCGAATGTTAAAGGAAATGGTCCGTGTGTTAATGGAAGGGAAATCTGGTTCTAAAGACGAAGTTTCCCCATTTCAAGCGTTCTGTATTGGTATGGCTGCTCGCGTTGGAACTGGAAATATCACAGGAATTGCGATTGCGATTGCATTAGGCGGTCCTGGAGCGGTATTCTGGATGTGGATTATTTCTATTATTAGCTCAGCATCCAGCTTTGTTGAAAGTACGTTAGCGCAAATATATAAAGTAAAAGATAAAAATGGTTTCCGCGGTGGTCCATCCTATTATATGGAAAAAGGATTAAACAAACGTTGGATGGGAGTATTATTCTCCATTTTAATTACGATCACTTTCGGTCTTGTATTCAATTCTGTACAATCAAATACCGTTACAATTGCTTTTGAGAACGCATTCGGTACAGATCGTTTAACTTTAGGAATTATTATGGCTCTTGCTTTCGCTGCGATTATCTTTGGCGGTGTGCAGCGTATTGCAAAAATGGCTGAATACAAAGTGATGTTTCTAGCGGTGTTATACATTGGTATTGCATTATTTGTTATAGTTACAAACATAACAAAAATGCCAGAAGTTCTTTCTCTTATTGTTCAAAACGCATTTGGCTTTAAACAAATAGCAGGCGGTTCAATCGGCGCAGCGCTCATGCATGGGGTTAAACGTGGTTTATTCTCAAATGAAGCTGGTATGGGAAGTGCGCCAAACGTTGCCGCAACGGCAACAACAAGCCATCCGGTGAAACAAGGACTTATTCAAGCATTTGGTGTATTAACGGATACACTGATTGTCTGTACAAGCACAGCATTTATTATTTTACTTTCTGATGCATACAAACAACCAGAGCTAAATGGTATTGCACTTACACAAGCAGCATTAAGTGAACATGTCGGCTCTTGGGCATCAGGGTGTCTTGCTATCTTTATTTTCCTATTTGGATTCGGTGCGTTAATTGGTAACTATTATTACGGAGAAACAAATATTCGATTCTTAAACAATAGTAAAGTATGGTTGATGGTATACCGAATAAGCGTGTTAGCCATGATTGTATTCGGTTCTGTTGCAAAGATCCAATTTGTATGGGATTTAGCTGATTTATTTATGGGCTTTATGGTTATCATAAATTTAATTGCGATTGCGTTTCTTGGTAAATTTGCATTTGCTGCACTTACAGACTATATGAAGCAGAAGAAACAAGGGAAAGATCCTGTATTCCATGCAAGTTCTATCCCGGGACTAAAAAATGCAGAATGCTGGGAAGATCCAGTAATTGAAAAAGAAAAACAATTAGGTTAGTAACGCAAAGGAACATAGAGGCGGGACTCTATGTTCCTTTTTTTGTATATTTTTCCCTTTGAAAAATATATTGCTTTTTGTAAAGATAACGCTTACAATCAGTTTATGGATGAAACAAAATGATATCATTCTCATATTCCACAATAATTATTCAGTATAGAATTTCGTCTAATGCAAACGCTTACTCATATAGGAAGTAATTTGCATGTAAAGGTATTTATCTTTTTAATCTGAATTGTCAGACGTCTATCGTTAGACAACTGTTGCATCTTGGTAAATCAAACTACAAAATGGAGGATTCAAGTATGAAATTTGTCATGTTTCTTGTAGGACTAATTGCTGTATTTATACTAGCGTTTCTTGTAAGTAGCGATCGGAAAAAGATTAAATATAAGCCAATTGCTATTATGCTTGTTATTCAACTAGGATTATCATATTTCTTATTAAATACACAGATTGGATACTATTTAATTAAAGGAATTTCTGATGGATTTAGTACAATTTTAAAATTTGCGGACGCTGGAATTAACTTTGTATTTGGTGGAATGGTAAATAAGGGAGAATTCACATTTTTCCTTTCTGTATTACTTCCAATTATTTTCTTAGCAGTGTTAATTGGAATTCTGCAACATCTTAGAATTTTACCAGTCATTATTAAAGCAATTGGATTCTTATTAAGTAAAATAAATGGTTTAGGAAGATTAGAATCTTATAATGCAGTAGCAGCGGCAATTGTTGGCCAAGGGGAAGTATTTATTACAGTTAAAGATCAACTAAGTAAATTGCCAAAAAATCGTTTATATACACTCTGTGCATCTTCTATGTCGACAGTTTCCATGTCAATCGTTGGTTCTTACATGAAAATGCTTGACCCTAAATATGTTGTAACAGCACTTGTTTTAAACTTATTTAGTGGATTTATTATCATTCACATTTTAAATCCTTACGATGTAAAAGAAGAGGATGATATTTTAGAGTTACAAGAGGACAAGAACCAAACGTTCTTCGAAATGCTAGGCGAGTACATTATGTTAGGATTTTCAATTGCAGTTACAGTAGCAGCAATGTTAATCGGATTCATTGCATTGATGGCAGCAATTAACGGTCTATTTGATTCTATTTTCGGTATCACATTCCAAACGATCTTAGGATATGTGTTCTCACCATTAGCATTCATCATGGGTATTCCAGCATCTGAGATGGTAACAGCTGGACAAATTATGGCAACAAAATTAGTAACAAACGAATTTGTTGCGATGCTTGATTTAGGAAAAGCAGCTGGTGGTTTAACACCTCGTACAGTTGGTATCTTATCTGTATTCCTTGTATCATTTGCAAACTTCTCATCTATCGGAATTATCGCAGGTGCAACGAAGAGTATCGATGAAAAACAAGCAAATGTTGTATCTTCTTTCGGATTAAAACTTGTATACGGTGCAACATTAGTAAGTGTCTTATCAGCGATTATCGTTGGGGTTATGCTATAAGATAAAATAAAAAGCAATGAGCAGCGGGCTCATTGCTTTTTTTGTTTACTCAGCAGGCGGAGTAAATGTACGTTTTTCTAATTCGGCATCTAACATAAACAATGCGTTTGAATCGCTTGTAATTCGTTTTAATTTTTGAATGATGCTATCGAAAGATGCTTCTTCTTCTACTTGCTCATCAACGAACCATTTTAAGAAGGTGATGGTAGCATGTTCGCGTTCATCCCATGCAATATCAGATAGGTTATAAATACGTTTTGTAACCTCACGCTCGTGCTCAAGGGCGATTTCAAAAGCTGATAAAATCGATTCGTATTCGTTATTTGGATGATCAAATCCAGTAATGATTGCACGCTCACCGCGATCATTAATATAATTGTACAGCTTCATAGCATGGAAACGCTCTTCCTCTGCTTGTACAAGAAAGAAATTTGCAAATCCATCATAGCTCTCTGATGTACAGTATGCTGCCATTGCCATATACACATGGGCTGAGTAAAATTCAAAATTCATTTGATCATTTAGTGCTTCACGTAATTTTGGAGATAACATAAAAAGACCCCTTTCATATTATTACAATATAATCATATCATAGTTGAAAATAATTCTCATTTATTATTTGAATCGTTTGGAAAGTTTTTTCACGTGTGTTTCCATAATATCTTGCAAATCTAGGTTATATTTTTGCGCTAAAATTATAAGGTTTCCTAGTACATCTCCAAGTTCTTCTTTCAACTCTATTGTTAATTCTTCTTCGCTCTTCGTCGTTTCATCTGGGCGATCGCGGCCGATTTCGATAGCACGCACAACGCGAGAAACTTCGCCAACTTCTTCCGCTAAAAAATTAACGCGAATAAAAGAATTATATTGGGCCCAGCCCCGCTCATGATAAAATTGTTCCACCCATCTTTGAAATTCATTCGTATCCATCCTTTTCTCATCCTCCCAATATGTAGTATGATTACATTGTAGCATAACAATATATAGTTTTGGGGTGGAAGAATGAAACGGATTTGTGTGTTTGCAGGATCGAATGTTGGGGAGCGTCTAGAATTTCAAACAGAAGCTCGTCAGCTTGGAAAGATACTAGTTCAAAATAATATAGAGCTTGTATACGGCGGCTCTTGTGTTGGATTAATGGGAGAAGTAGCAAATCAAGTATTAGAGCTAGGGGGCCGTGTAACAGGCATCATGCCGCGTGGGTTATTTAGAGGAGAAATTGTTCACCACGGTTTAACGGAACTAATCGAAGTAGAAACAATGCATGAAAGAAAATCGAAAATGAGTGAACTTGCTGATGCATTTATTGCATTGCCAGGTGGATATGGAACATTTGAAGAGTTGTTTGAAGTTGTATGTTGGTCACAAATCGGGATTCATGAAAAGCCTGTTGGATTGCTCAACATTGCAGAATTCTACACACCATTATTACAAATGGTGGACCGTGCAGCAGCAGAAGGATTTATGAATCCATCAAATAAAGAATTGCTTGTTTCTGCACAAACAGCTAACGAATTATTTGTGGAGATGAAGAGTTACAAAAGACCAGTTATGGGTAATAAGTGGAAACAGTTAACATGATGAAAAACCGAGTGGAGTGTCCCACTCGGTTTTTTTGTATATTTTTCTTGTCAAATATTAGAAAAAGCGCCGATATATTGGCGCCGCCTTTCTTATGATCCAGCTTCACCTCCTAGCCCCTCATGTCTAAGAACCTTCCACACGAGAAGGTAAAAAGCACCTTCTGTGTGAAAGAACCTTAGCCAACGGGGCTAAACAGTCGGCTCCGCTTTTCTTATTGATTCAAGAATGCGCGCAGCATCCATGCGTGTTTTTCAAGTTCTGTGTAGATGCCAAGTAGTAGGTCAGATGTCATTTCATCGTCTGTATCTTGTGCGATTTCCATGCCTTTTTTTAGTTCGCTTAGCATCATTTCGTAGTCCTTCATAATCGCTTCGACCATCCCTTCTGCAGTTTCTCCGTAAGCTGCCTCTTGAACAGAAGATAATGTTAAGTATTCTTTCATTGTTGCTACTGGTTTGCCGCCAATTGCTAAAATACGTTCTGCGATTTCATCGATGTGCGTAGCTGCTTCTGTATAAAGTTGTTCGAATTTCTCATGAAGTGTAAAGAATTGAGGTCCTGTAACGTACCAGTGGAAGTTGTGTAATTTTGTGAATAAAACGTTCCAGTTTGCTACTTGTTTGTTTAATACTTCAATTACTTGTGTGTTCATGTAATCAATCCCCTTTTAAATTATTATACTGTTTGTTAATGTGGTCAATTTCTTTTTAAATTATTATTTTATACTATTTACTAATTTATAATAATTATAATGTAATAACAGGTATAAAATCAACTCTTTTTGCATATATAATTTTAAAATATTTTGTAACGCACATGTATGTTTAAAATAAGAGCTAATGTGACATACAGGTAACAAAGAGTAAAGAGAAAGGAGAATGAAAATGCAGCTCCCATTTCAAAGGATATATCAACAAGCTGGGAACTGGTATGTACTTGATGACGATTTTCCATGGGATATAAATCAAGTAAAGAGAGATGTTTTCTCGTTAATTGAACGACGTGAGGTACCTGTTATTTTCTGTGATACGTGCGAAACGAATGATGTGTTAATACGATTAGGAGAAGAGGAAGAAGAATTTTTATTTCCTTTGAGCGGATTTTATCATAAAGAAAAGCGGCTCATTTTTGTTTGTATGTGGGAGAAGTATGAGAATGTATTAGAAACATTGTTGCATGAGTTTCGGCATGATATGCAGCATGAACATAAGTTATTGTATGTTGGGGATGAAATGTATGAAAAGCGGTGGATTGAAAAAGATGCAAGGGTATTTGCGAAGAGAAAGCTGAGAGAATATAGGAGAAGGTATGTGAACTAAAACATAGTATATACTATGTTTTAGTTTTTAACTTACAAAAAGAAAGTAATTGACATTTATTAAGTTTAGTTCTAAACTGTAGTTACAAAGCTTAGTGAGACGAATCAACATGTAAAAGATGAGATTTGTCTGCTGCACAATTTAATGAATTAGTATAAATCGGACAGGGGACATACAGAAGTAGTTCCCCCGTAAGAAAGTTTTTAAGCAATCCAATTTTGTAAGCTCACTCGTGAGGAGCAGAAGCAACTGCTGGAATTATTAAGAAAGTTACAGTTATAAAAAATTTCAAATAAATATCTCAAATTCGAGATAATATGAGGTGAAAAATATGTTTAAAAAAATTGATCATAAACAAATGGGAAGAGCAAATCACGGTTGGTTAAATACACATTTTCATTTTTCATTTGCAGATTACTACAATCCAAATAATATGAGATTCGGTGCACTTCGTGTTATTAACGATGATTTAGTAGCAGCACAAACAGGATTTGAGATGCATCCGCACCGTGATATGGAGATTATTTCTTATGTAGTAGACGGGGCATTAACACACCAAGATAGTATGGGAAACCGCGGAACAATTGAGCGTGGACATGTGCAATATATGAGTGCTGGAACAGGCGTCTTCCATAGTGAACACAATTTAGGCGATGAAACATTGCGTCTGCTGCAAATTTGGATTTTACCAGACCGTGCTGGTCATACACCAAATTATGGTGAATTTAAATTTGATTGGGATAAACGTGAGAATACATGGTTCCACATGGTTTCACCAATTGATGGCGGTGCACCGATTGAAATTCATCAAGATGCAAACTTGTACTCTCTTGCTTTAGAAAAAGGAAAAGAGATTGTGTTCTCAGTTGGTGAAGGGCGTCAAGCTTATTTGGTTCAAATTGAAGGAGGCGGCGTTGTGAACGGTGAAACATTAGGGACGAGAGATGCAGCAGAAGTAATTGCGGAAGATATTCACATTCAAGCAACGGAAACAGCTCATTATTTGGTAATTGAGATGAAGAAACAATAATTGTAATAAGCGAGTAGCGTCTAAAAAGGACGCTACTATTTTTTGAATATTCTGTCGAAATTTTCTAAAAATTCAATTAAAGGTTATTGCTAATTTCTCTAGAACTGTATAAAAGTGTAAAACAATTTAGGGATGGGGAGTGTTGTTTTTGAAAAAGAAGGTTCTATCTTCAACGTTAGCTTTGTCTATGGCTTTAGGAGCATTTGCGACATTAGGTACGTCACGTACATATGCAGATGAGCAAAAAATTCAATACAACCAAGAGTTCCAGACACCATCTTATATTGGGGAAGAGTGGAAAGCACCGGAAGGATTAGATAAAAAAGAAACGGTGTTTGAGTATTTAAAAAGTAAAAAAGATATGTTTAAATTAGCGGGAAATATTGAGAAACATTTTGAGGTCGTTAGCGAAGAAAAAGATGCAGAAGCAGAAACAACACATGTGAAGCTTATTGAAAAACATAATGGTGTTCCTGTATATGGATCTGATCAAACAGTAACGCTAGATAAAGATAATAATGTAAAAGCATTTTTCGGACAAGTTATTCCGAATTTAGAAAATAAAAATATCCCATCATCTGCGAGCATTTCAGAAGATGAGGCCGTAAATATTGCAAAGGCCGGTATTGAGAAAGAAATTGGAAAAGTAGATAACTATGATGGTATTAAGAAAGATTTATATGTATATGAAAAAGATGGACAATATTATCTTTCTTATCTTGTAAAAGCATCTACTTCAAATCCAGCACCAGGCTATTGGCATTATTTTGTTGATGCAACAAACGGAAATGTAATTGAGAAGTATAATGCGATTGATCATATTACTGGGTTTGGTTACGGTGTATCAGGAAATCGCACAATGTTTGAAATGTCCCGAAATGAAAAAACAGGTGCTTTTCACTTATTTGATGGTACGCGTGGACAAGGTGTTCATACATTCGATGCGAAAAATATGAATCCATATTTATTTGATTTACTGTCGCAATGGTTCGGATATACAGGGTATGAAGTTGAAAGCAAAAACAAATTCTTTGAGGATAAAGCAGCTGTCGATGCTCATGCTAACGCTGCGAAAGTATACGATTATTATAAGAAAACATTTAATCGTAATTCTTATGATAATGAAGGGGCAAAATTAATTTCTACTGTTCACGTAGGGAAGAACTGGGATAATGCAGGGTGGAACGGTATCCAAATGATGTACGGAGACGGTGATGGAAAAGAATTTATTCCATTCTCAGCAGGACTTGATGTTATTGCGCATGAGCTCACTCACGCAGTAACAGAGTACTCTGCAAATCTAGAATATAGAAATGAATCTGGCGCATTAAATGAATCGTTATCTGATATTATGGGTGCAATGGTTGACCGTGATGATTGGGATATGGGAGAAGATATTTATGCACCAGAGATGCGAGGAACTGTACTGCGTTCTTTAAGTAATCCGGCTTCTATTCCAAATCCATTAAAGCCAAGTGAAGGCTACCCTGATCATTATAGTAAGCGCTACAAAGGAACGATTGATAATGGCGGTGTTCATATTAATAGCAGCATTAACAACAAAGCGGCATACTTAGTTTCTGAAGGTGGTACGCATTACGATGTTACTGTAAATGGTGTAGGCCGCGAAGCAACAGAAAAAATTTATTACCGCGCTCTTACAAAATATTTAACTGCAAACTCAAACTTTAGCATGATGCGCCAAGCTGCAATTCAAGCGGCTACAGATTTATATGGCCAAAATTCTAAAGAAGTACAAGCTGTAAAGAAAGCATACGATGCAGTAGGTGTAAAATAAAGTGAAACTTCCGTCAGTGGGGATTCTTCATCCACCACTGATGGAAAGCCCGCCCAATCGGGCTTTTACGGGCAGTTTTCTTCCTGGTTTTCCTATCCTTTACTGCCCGTTAATGCGGGGTAAGAAACGAAAAGACCTGATTTCATATCAGGTCTTTTTTATCGTTTAATCACGAATGCCTAATGCAATTTTAGCAAATCGGGACATGCGATCTTTTGTCCATGGCGGATTCCAAACAACATTTACTTCAATTTCATTTAATTCAGGAACATTTGTTGCTAATACCTTTTTGACATCAGATACGATTTGTCCAGCCATTGGACAACCAATAGAAGTCATTGTCATTGTAATAACAGTATTATGTTGTTCGTCAGTTGTAACATCATATACTAACCCAAGATTTATAATATCGACGCCAAGCTCAGGATCAATAACAGCTTCTAAATTGGCATATACTTTATCTTCCAAAGTTTGAGACATATAAGCACCTCTAATAATAATTGATATTTGTTCTCATTATAATGGATTTGCAATAAAGATGCAGTGATCTAGCTCATAGTATTTTTCATATAGAAAAAAACATTCTGTGTTATGAGGAATGCCTTTCTATATATTTTTGGCGATAAGTGTATAAAGTCCAGGGATACGATCTTCAATTCCGTTCGGAGCATGAGGGGGGAAGACCCATTTTTGTTTTGGACCGCATTCTTCTGTGAGCTCCTCGATGCGGAGTCCCGATTGCGCAATTTTTGTTACAATTTCGCCTAATGTCCATCTGCGAATCATGTTTTTGGGTAAAGAGTTACGCTCTGCTTCTGATAAGAGCATACTGTAGGCTACATCTACTTCGATTACATCTTCATGAAAATAATTGCCACTTGCAACTACTTCGTTATTTTCTATTTGCACTAGTTTTGTGTACAGTGGATGATAGTCGCGTAAAATAAATGTTCCACCTTGTTTTAGTAATTGAGAAATGATTGTAAATAAAGGCTTTAAATCTATGAAATAGTGGAGCACACCAAGCTCGAGTAATACTACATCAAATGAGCCGATTGTTTTTTTGATATGGAGCACATCAGACACAATGTATTCAATATGTGTTTTGGTAGCTGCGGCAAGCTCTCTCGCATATTTTGCGTTGCTCTCTGAAATATCGACGACCGTTACCTCTGCTCCTAGCAATGACAGAGCAACCGCCTTACTCCCTTTTGATCCCATTAGATTTATAATTCGTTTTCCTCGTACATCATCTATGTAAGGCAAATAATAAGCGACTTCAGCAGCGGGATTTTCTCGTATTTGTTTTCCGTAAGAATACGGCGTTCCGTGGCGATTTGTCCAAGCTTCATAAGCTGATTTGTTCCATCCTGTTTTATTCATTGCACTTAATTGTTGTTGATTCAATCCTATCGCTCCTTTCTGTGAAGGTATATAGTTTCCTTATAAAGGTGAAAAATCCTGCTTTTTATTTACAAAAAGTTTGATTTTTCTGTACAATTTTCATACAATGTATATTACATATGAAAAGCGTTGAAGAGGAAAAGTAGAATGACCCCATTCTTTCCAGAGAGCTTCGGGAGCTGAAAAGAAGCAAGAATGATCATTTGAACAATGGCCTCTGAGCTTCGTCCTGAACTTATCACTTGATAATAGTAGGCGGCGACGAGCGTTGACTCTCGTTATCAAAGTCACAGTATACGAGCAATGATTGCTCCGTACTTGTAGAGGTCAATTGTGTGAGCAATTGACGAAATAAGGTGGTACCACGACTGTATATACAGCCTCGTCCTTATCTTTTTAGAAGATAAGGACGGGGCTTTTTTATTTTTAAAGGAGGAATGTAGGATGAATATTTTTATTGGAGGCGCTTGGCCATATGCAAATGGATCGCTGCATCTTGGTCATATTGCTGGTTTACTGCCAGGAGATATTTTAGCTCGTTATTATCGGTTAAAAGGGGACAATGTGTTATATGTATCGGGAAGTGATTGTAACGGTACACCGATTACAATTCGCGCTAAGCAGGAGAAGGTAAGTGTCAAAACAATTGCGGATCGCTATCATGAAGAATTTAAACGATGTTTTCAAGCGCTTGGTTTTTCATATGATTATTATGCTCGTACTGACTCTGTTTCTCACCATCAAGTCGTTCAGAGCATTTTCTTAGAGCTTTTAGAAAAGGGATTGATTTATAAAAAGACAGTAGAGCAAACATACTGTGAGACTTGTGTACAATTTTTGCCAGATCGTTATGTCGAAGGGATTTGTCCGCATTGCGGTGCAGGTGCGCGTGGTGATCAGTGCGATGCATGTTCTGCTATTTTAGATCCGATAGATTTGCTAGAGAAAACATGTAAACTGTGCGGCACTGCGCCGATAATTAAGGAGACAGAGCATTTTTATTTTGCATTAACGTCATTACAACAGAAGCTAGAAGAATATGTAGAAGCAGTAAAGAAAAGCGGTACGTGGCGTGAGAACGCTCTGCAATTAACACTGCGCTACCTACAAGAAGGTTTACAAGACCGTGCTGTTTCAAGAGATTTACCAATTGGTGTGAGAGTTCCTGTTTCTGGATACGAGGATAAGAAGGTGTATGTGTGGATCGAGGCTGTGTCTGGTTATTATTCAGCAAGTAAACAATGGGCACAAGAAACAAACAGTGATGATTCACCATTTTGGCAAGAGGATACACGAACGTATTATGTGCACGGCAAAGATAATATTCCGTTTCATACAATTATTTGGCCAGCTATTTTGCAGGGAATACAAGTGAAAGCATTACCTGCATATATTGTTTCGAATGAATATTTAACAGTTGAAAAAAGAAAGTTATCGACGAGTAAAAACTGGGCTGTTTGGGTTCCGGAAATTTTGAAGGAATATCATCCGGATTCGATCCGTTATTTTTTAACTATAAACGCACCTGAAAATCGAGATACGGAT
The DNA here is from genome assembly GCF_037104725.1 of Bacillus bruguierae. Lineage (NCBI taxonomy): Bacteria > Bacillati > Bacillota > Bacilli > Caryophanales > Bacillaceae > Bacillus > Bacillus bruguierae. Next base: position 337,026 of record NZ_JBAWSX010000003.1, read on the forward strand.
TTTTCATGGCGGGAATTCATTTATAGTCATAATAGTGAATTGTTAGGAGCGTATGGAAACTTTGTAAATAGAACGTTGAAGTTTCTTGAAAAATATTATGAGAATACTGTACCGACTGGTCAAGTGAATGAGGAAATGGAAGAAAAGCTAAAGGGATTATACGTTGAAGTAGAAGAGTCTATTGAAAAAGCGCATTTTAAACAAGCGCTAGAGACGATTTTTGAACATATTCGCTACGCGAATAAATATTTCGATGAAAGGCAGCCGTGGAAGCAAATAAAAGAGGATAAGATAGCGTGCGATGATACAATGAGAAACTGTATTCACCTTATCGTGAATTTTGCCCGAGTATTAAAACCGTTTCTTCCGTTTTCGTCTGCACAAGTGCAACAAATGTTAGGAGTTTCCCAGAACGGATGGAATTATACGGTGGAAAGCCCAGTTCGTATTTTGAATGTGTCACCGTTATTTGAACGCATTGATGTGAAGAAAATTGAGGAAGAAGTGAAAAAGTTGAACGAATCTTTTCGTGATAGATGAGAAGTGGAACTCGCTTTGGTTCAACGTTTGTGCAATAAACGAATGAAGATAAGTATTGTTTAGTAATTTGCAGAATGTTTTCTCCTTACAAAAATGTAAGCTTATTGTAAGTTATTACAATAGCAGTTTTCTAGAAGTTTTTATACAATAAAAATACAAACTAAGTACGTTATAGAAGATTGCGTATCAGCAGGAAAAGGAGAGGTCGACATGGAATGGATTCACGAATTATTTCAACAGTACGGCTACTATGTTGTACTTGTTGGACTACTGTTAGAATATATTGCACTTCCGTTTCCGGGAGAGCCAACATTAGCTTATGCGGGATATTTAGCGCATACAGGTGAGTTACACTTACCATTATTAATCTTCTTCTCCTTCTTAGGGACAAGTGTTGGGATGACAATTCAATATTTTCTAGGGAACAAGCTTGGTATGCCATTTATTCAAAAGTATGGCAAATATGTTTTTCTAACGCAGCGCAAAATTGATTTAACGCGAAAGTGGTTCGATAAGTATGGGTATTCCTTAATATTTATTGCGTTTTTTATTCCTGGTGTGCGTCATTTTACAGGATATTTTGCAGGAATTATTAATTTACCATTTCGCCGCTTTGCGGTAACAGTCTATAGCGGGGCTTTGTTTTGGGTAACGTTCTTCTTAGTAGGCGGTTATTGGTTAGGTGGCAACATAGATGCAATTTTTGGATTGCTTGAAGATCATATCGGAAAGATTATTATTGGTATTGTGGTGATTGTGGCGGTATGTGTAGCTGTCCGATTCCGTAAAGAAATTAAGCGTGTGTTTGCACACACAGTAAATTAAAATGATCCATTTCATGTTGAGAAAGGCAGTGCTTCTGTTGAGAGAAGCGCTGCCTTTTTGTATAGGTAAGCTAGTGTGTTGTTCATTATCGGTAAGAACAGAAATGTATGTAGTTATAATATAAAACCAAAGGTAGGAGAGACCCAAAAAACAGAGATAACAGAGAACCAAAAAGCGGTAGTACATATTTGTATAAAGCTCATTGTAATTGCTACTACATTCTTTTTTAATACACTTATAACAAAAAGTAAGCTGTAAATGATGATAACAATACTCCAAAATGCATTGATAGAAATTGTAATAGGCAGTGACTCTTCAGGTATTCCAAGAATGAGGAACAAAATAGGTGTCAAAACCATAAGAAAGGGAATACAAGCTAGCAGGGTAAAGGGTATACTTCTATCACGAATACCTTGAATTACTAATAGAAGTGCAAATAATATAATCGACAAAAGTAATAATGCCATAATACATACTCCTCTTCATAATAAAAGTGTAATTTTACACTTTTATTGTAAGTTATATTATAGAATATGTAAATACGTTAAAAAATGATGATATGAAAAATAATACAAGCACATTTTTGTTATGAATTGTTTGTTAAAAGGAAAAGGCCAAGTTTATAGAGTGATATACAAGCTTCTGTTGTTGATAAGATTATGCATAACTTGTTGGCATATAGAATGGTGAAACTTGTATTTATAGCGATTCAGTTAAAAAAACAATAGAAAAAGGCCACCCTTCCTCAAAGCTAACTGAGTTAGGATGGCCTTTTTCCTCTTATTTCTATAATTAGCGGTAAACAGCCTTGCTATTAAGAATTACTTTCCGCCTGAACATGACTGTCATCTTGTAGCAACTGAAAGATATCTGCCATGAAAAATGCGATAAACCAAGTCCAAAGACCATGGAAGAAGGCTGTGCTAATCTGCAGCGGTAAGTCATAATTCGTTGTTGAAAATGATATACAAGCGCCGACGATACCGATCATTGTTAAAAGCGTCGTTTTTCTAGCATTTTCTGCCTGGTTGAAAAAGAAGAAAATAAACGAGCCTAAAACGGAAGCGCTTACAACGGAATCAATACCATTAATATATAAATTTTTACCAATATGAGTATTTGTCCAAAAACATAAGAGACCGCCTGCTATGGCAAATAATGTTGCGATAATAAGTTTTATTTTTTGGTTCATATGTTCTACTCCTTTATCATCATAATTTGAATAGGAGAACCTAAATCTTATTTATTGTTTACTCATAGTATAACATGTTTTAGATTCGAATTAAAATAATTATCAGATATTTTGAATTTTGGTATACGTTATCCAGCAAAGCGCTTTACTTTTTTATAAAGTGAAAATAAAAGCGCAAGGACATCATCCTTGCGCTTTGTTATATACGTTTAAATCGTCCGACTACTTCTACTGTTTCTGTAATATTAATAAAAGCATAGCTATCAACGTGCCTTATCAGACGTTTAATTTCTCCTAGTTCATAGCGCGTAACAACTGTGTAAATCATTTTTTTATTATGATTTGTATATCCACCGACAGCATCAACCATTGTTACACCGCGAATCCCGTTTTGGAGCAATGTATTTTTAACGATATCTCCTTTTTCTGTAACGGTCATCACTGTTAATTTAATGTGCTTTGTATGAATGGAATCGATTACTTTACTTGCTACAAATCGGCTGATGAGTGTGTAAAGTGTAATATCCCAACCGAAAATAAAGCCAGCGATTACAAGTAGAATGAGGTTAAAGACAAATATAATAGATCCAATCGAAATATCTCTATGTTTTGCCACAATTAACCCAATAATATCGAATCCGCCTGTCGAAGAAGCAAAGCGGAAAATGATTCCTGTTGCAGCCCCGCACAGTACACCGCCAAAGACAGAAGATAATAAAATATCATCTGAGATTTGATGAACGGGAATGATGTTCATAGCAAGCGTCGATACAGTAACAAAGTATGCTGTTAAAAAAGTCGTTTTCTTTCCTAAATAAAAATAGCTAAGAAAGAGAAGTGGAATGTTTAATAAAAAGATGAGTGCACCAATGTTGTAGTGCATTAAATAACCGATAATCATCCCAACGCCAGTAAAGCCGCCACTAATCATATGATGTGGAATAAAAAACATATTCATTGAAACCGCATAGAAAATTGAAGCAACTAAAATAACAATAAGTTGAATTACAAATTCTAAATGCCATGTTTTTGCAGCTGGGAATGATAAAAAGGCGGTATCGGGAACGAAATCGGCGTCTCCTAGTTGGCCCATGTCTATTTTCATCTCCATATTCGTTTTTGATTACAAGAAGAGGATAATGCTTTTTTCAACAACTGACAATAGTTTTATTATTATGCAAAAATTTTATAAAATTTTTACAACTTAAACGCATGTATAAAAACATAAATATGTAAAATATAAGGAATTTACATGTTGAAACAGTATGATATAATCCTGTCATAAGGATGTGAAGAGATGGAATTTCTATTGCAAGATGCAATGTTATATATATCTGTTGTAACAACGGCACTTTGTTTATTAGAAGTTTTGTTTCTCACTAATGTTTCGCGTTTTGTACGCCAGCAAACATATAGAGGGAGACAGAAAGCTTTCGCATTTGTTGAAACGTGCGAGAAGCATATAGGGAATATCTCGTTTTTCTCTATCTTTTATAAACACGGAATGGCCCGCTCAGTCCGCAGGCAAGAAGCAAGTGGAGAGAGTGATGATGTAGGTCCGTATATACCAATGTTTCGCTAACGAATTATGAAACATTGGAGGAATATATATGTTCAAATCATACCGAGCTTGGCTCGTAAGTTTATCATTATTACTTGTTGTTGTTTTATCAGGGTGTGGTAATGCAAATGCGAATGCAAATGCAGCACCAATTGATGCGAATAGTCCTGGATTTTGGAATCACTATATTGTATATCCAATTTCTGTTATGTTGCAGTTTGTGGCACACCATTTGCCGAATCATAGCTTTGGGATTGCCATTATCATCATTACGATTGTAGTTCGTACGATATTATTGCCGCTGACGATTACGCAATATCGCAGTCAATTAAAAACAAAGAAAATGCAGCCAGAGCTTCAGAAGTTGAAGGAAAAGTATGGCGATACGACGAAAAATCCGGAGAAACAAAAGCAATATCAGCAAGAAATGATGATTTTAATGAGAACAAACGGTGTGAACCCGGTGATGGGTTGTTTACCATTGTTACTTCAAATGCCGGTCTTCTCAGCATTGTACTATGCCATTAGTCATACGGAAGAGATTCGTTCAGCTTCTTTCTTATGGGTGAATTTAGGACATGCAGATCCATATCATATTTTACCTGCCCTTGCTGCTATGGCAACATTTCTACAGATGAAAATATTGCAGTCCAACATGACAGGAGATCAAAGTCAAGCATTGAAAGTTCAGCAGTTTATGATGCCGGCAATGATTTTATTTATGGGATTTGCGGCACCGTCAGGACTTGTTTTGTACTGGATTACAAGTAACCTATTTACTGTTATTCAAACTGTGCTATTAAAGAAAGTGATGGATCGTGAAGATGGACAACTACAAGAGGCATAAGAGAAGCTTGTTGTTATGATATAAGGAAGGAGTTAACCTAAAGTACTGTTCTAGCAGGATTTAGGTTAACTCTTTTTCTATATAAATACAAAGTGAAAAACGATAAAAAACGCTCCTTTTTTAGATGGGCGAGAGCACCCGGCCGTGCATAGAAGCGATCAGTACCTTTTTCTGCCACGTGCAAGGGTTAAAACAAAGGTAGGAAACGAGTGCGGGTCATATTTTTTTCTGTATAGCACCGATTTATATGTTGAAAAAAGCAAAATGGATTTATGTATAAGGTAAGTAGAAAAGATATAAATACAAATTGAATCCACGATAAAAACTCCTCCTTTTTTAGATGGGCAAGGGCGCCTGACCGTGCATAGAAGCGATCAGTACCTTTTTCTACTATGTGCAAGGTTTAAAATAAAGGGAGGAAGCGATTCGGTGAGTTTAAATAACTGTTATATTATACTAAAATAATTTTGTTCTGTACTATAAAACACACTTGCTTTTTTTCAAAAATTCAATATAATGAACATTAATAACAAAATTCGACATTATAAAAGTATTGATAAGGACATGATCTGTTTTTTACGATTTTCAGAGAGGGAAGCCTTAGGCTGTGAGTTTCCTAATACGAAAAAATAGTTTACCACCTTTGAACTGCAGCAGTGAACGAATATCTAGTAATTGTTTGCCGGCAAGCGCCGTTATCTGAAACTTGAGAAATTGGTGCTTTGTGTTTTTATGCCAATTGGAACAAGGGTGGAACCGCGAATATAACACTCGTCCCTTTTATAGGGATGAGTGTTTTTTATTTAAATTAAACTAGGATTAGAGGGAGGACACACAGTTATGCATCACGATGACAAAAACAAAATTGGCCTAACAGTCGCATTATCAATCGTTGTTGGAACAATTATCGGATCTGGCGTATTTATGAAGCCAGGTAAGGTATTGGATTATGCAGGAAGTTCTAACATGGCAATCTTTGCTTGGGTAGTAGGGGGTATTTTAACCTTAGCAAGTGGCTTAACGGTTGCAGAAATCGGAGCGCAAATTCCGAAAAATGGTGGTTTGTATACGTATCTAGAAGAGATTTATGGTAAGTTTTGGGGTTATTTATCTGGCTGGATGCAAACACTTGTATATGGACCAGCAATTATTGGGACATTGGGATTGTATTTTAGCTCATTGCTTTTAAACTTTTTTCATATTGATAAAGTATGGAATTTACCAATTGCGATTGGAACAGTTGTGTTTCTTGGTGTTGTAAATAGTGTGGGAACAAAATATGGGGGCATTGTTCAAACTGTAACAACAATTGGGAAAATGATTCCAATTGTGCTTATTGTTGTGATGGGATTTTGGAAAGGGAATAGCGATGTATTTAACGTTGTTGTACCAGAGTCTGCAAATCAAAGTATAGGGATGGCAATTTTAGCAACATTATTTGCATATGATGGCTGGATTCTACTCGCATCTATCGGCGGTGAGATGAAAAATCCAACGAAGCTATTACCAAAAGCATTGACAGTTGGGATTCTTATTGTAACAGCAGCATATGTGTTAATTAATATGGCATTGTTAAAAATTTTACCAGCGACGCAGATTGTTGCTCTCAGTGAGAATGCAACAGCGACAGCAGCTGATATGTTATTAGGTCAATATGGTGGGAAATTGATTAGTATAGGTGTTATTGTTTCGATATTCGGATGTTTAAATGGAAAAATTTTAACATTCCCACGTATCCCAGTATCAATGGCAGAGCGTGGCCAACTTCCGTTTTCAAAATTTATTTCAAAAATTAATGATAAGTTTCAAACACCAGTAAACGCAATCTTTGTTGAAATTCTACTTGGTATTATTTTAATGCTGATTAGCGATCCGAATGAACTGTCTGAGATTTCCGTATTTATTATTTATATTTTCTATGTTATGACATTTATCGGAGTGTTCATTTTAAGAAAGCGTAATGCAGGACAAAAGCGTGAATATAGTGTTCCTTTATATCCAATCGTACCGGTAATAGCAATTTTAGGATCATTATTTGTAATTGGAAGTGCAATTATTAGTGAGCCAAAGCGATGTTTCTTGTCAATTGGTATCGTGTTAACAGGATTACCAGTATATTGGTATTTAAATAAGAAGAAAGTTAATGAATAGAGATTTTTGAAATGTATAAACGCAAAAAACCTCTTTCTTTTTGGGAAGAACGAGAGCCCCTGGCCGTACAGAGAAGCGGTCAGGGCCTTTTTCTGCCGCGTGCGAGGCTTCAAACAAAGGGAGAAAGCGAGTGCAGGTTATGTTGTATTCTGCATAGCAGCGGCTTATATGTTGAAAAATCAAAATGAATTTAAATAGGCATCTTTTGGAGATGTCTATTTTTTGTGCAAGGATATGGGAAGAGATTGTGGAATATGTTCGTTATATATACAAATTAAAAATCGATATAAAAATCCCTTTCTTTTTAGGGAGGAGACCAGGGCATCTGGCCGTGCGTAGTAACGGTCAGGGCCTTTTCCTGCCACGCGCGAGGTTTGAAACAAAGGGAGCAAGCAAGTAGCGGGCATGTTGTATTCTTCATAGCAGTGACTTGTATGTCGAGAAATCAAAAAAAATTTATATAAAAAGAGGAGGTGCTAGTTAGGATGGTATCATCTATGATTGGTTTTCTATTTATGATACTTCCTGCTTTGTTGCTTGCCTTTGTTTTTCGCTGGATTCGGATTATGTATATAAACTCAGAAGAACAAATAAAACAGAATGAGCAAATAATCTCACTCTTATCGGATATTAAGAAGCAAAATGAAGAACGGACATGAATAGGGATACATGTCCGTTTTTTAATAGCGCAGTTTCATTAAGAGGTTTCGAATTTCCTCATCATTCATAAATAAATCATGATGTTTCTCGGTAATTTTCGCAAGGGCAACGTCATGATAGAAAAATTCCGTGAAAAATTTAACGAATGGCTGGGACATTGTTTTCATTGCTTGCCATGAGTTTTGCTCAGCGCCGGCAAATAAAATTTCGCGATCATCAATAATGATGAGTAAAAAGCGCTCAAGCGCATGGTGCTCTTCTGTTGGGATGAGGAGATGGATTTTTTCTAATGTTGTATCAAGGCTTCCTACAACAAGTGCTTCTATCTCAACGCCTTGTTTTTTCCTCTCTTCTAGAAGTGGCATATACTCTAGAAATGTATCATTCCATGCAGACATCCGAATGGATTTCTTCGCACTTTGCACAAGTTGTTTACTTTGCGCATGAATAGAAGATTGTACTTTTAAGCTCCATACACGGTCATCTGTAAATATTTTTTTCGATACGTTGTTTTGTAACTCTTCAATATTTGCTTGAAATTCTGCAGTTAATTTTTCAATAGCGAGCTGCAGTGGCAGAGCTGTATATAGCTTTTTCTTTTCCGAAACAGAATCCATCACCATGCCTTTATCAACAAGGCGTACTAATACTTCGTATATTTTTGCTTTTGGAACACCGGAATACTTTACGATGCTTGTTGCATCAAGCGGCTCTTCGCTTGAAACGAGAACTTCATATGCTTGACTTTCATATTGTGAAAAACCGAATCTCTGTAACATAATTCCTCCCGAACAAAAAATTCTTGTGTCTTAAGAATAAATAACTCTTCACCGGAATACAAGTACAGTTATTTTAATGATACTTGCTATTTTAGGAAAAATCGTTTCGTGTCGTATATTGTGTCGAAGCATCGATATATTTTTAATTAGGAAAAAAATTTTGTACAATAATAAGGAATCTATAGAAGAGGTGAACAAACATGGCAATCGTTGATGTTACCATTATTCCAGTTGGAACAAGTAATACAAGTGTAAGTGAGTATGTTGCAGAAATACAAAAAGTACTTGAGAAAAATGCAGATCGCGTGAAGTATCAATTAACACCAATGAATACAATTATTGAAGGAGAACTTTCAGTATTATTTGAAGTGATTCAGCAAATGCATGAAATTCCGTTTTCTAAAGGGGCAGGCCGCGTAGTAACAAATATTCGCGTTGATGATCGCCGTGATAAAGTTAGCTCAATGGAGAAGAAGTTACAATCTGTACAGTCGAAGTTATAAAGTGAAACTTTAATCAGTGGGGGTATTACTGCCCACAAATAGCGGGATAAAGTGCAAGGGAAGCAGCTAAATGAGGCTGCTTCTTTTTTGACGAATGATAAGACACTTGTTTATTATCAACTTTAAAGAAATACGAAGGAGGAATGAGAGGAATGAACGAAAAATTTCAAGAACAGTTTGATGGCTTGTTAGAGAAGTATACAGAGCTCTTATTAGGAGAGGACAATGAAGAATATAAGCAAAAGGTTGAAAAATGGGCATTGTATTCGTATATCGCTAAAACGATGCCAGCTCTTGTAAAGCATTGGAATGAAACGTATCCGGATGCAAAAGAAGAGATGATACAGTTAATTGCAGAAATTAAAAAGTTGAATGACGAACATAGACAAAAGAAGTAAAAAAGAAAATTATATACAAGTTGAAACGTAGACAAAAAACTTTTCTTTTTAGATGGACAAGAGCATCTGACCGTGTGTGGAAGCGGTCAGTGCCTTTTCCTGCCACATGCAGGGAGAAAGCAAGTGGAAATGTCAATGAATTATTTTTATATAATGTTTACTTGTATATCAATTTTGTATGAAAGCGAAGAAGTACTTTCGTCTTGAATATAGAGAGGATAGGGGACTCAAAACATTTGTCGAATTTACTGCTGAGAGATGTACCTGGCTATTCATCTCTTAACATTTCTTTATGTCGAAAAATTTTTTTGTGTTTTCTCCTTTTGAAATTCAAATATGCAAACATTCTCGTATTATTGTGTTAATTATCTAAATAATTATTTGTATCAAATAATTTTAAACAATGATATAATTTAGAAGAGGGGTAAAAAACAGACAAAGTACAGTCATAGGGGTGAAAGACATGGAACAATTAATGCGTAATTCTTTCCTGTTTTTATCAAAAAATAAAGCGCTAACAAAACTAGCGAAAAAGTACGGCTTACGTTTTGGAGCAGGGCGCTTTGTTGCGGGAGAAACAATTGACTTAGCGGTAGCTGCTATTAAAGATTTAAACAAACAAAACCTTTGTGTTACGATCGACTATTTGGGGGAATTTGTTGATAACGAGGCAGAGGCAAATGAGATGGCGGATGAATCAATTGAAGCAATTCGTGCAATTGGTCGTGAAAAGCTAGATTCTCAGCTTTCATTAAAAATGACTTCTATGGGTCTGGATATTTCAGAAAATTTAGTTATGAACAATATGCGCCGTATTTTAGATGCAGCGAAAGAAAACGGTGTGTTTGTAACAATTGACATGGAAGACTATTCACGTTGTGGAAAAACAATTGACATCTTCATGAAATTAAGAGAAGAATATGATAATGTTGGTACAGTAATTCAAGCGTATTTATATCGAACAGAGAAAGATATAGATGATTTGAATGCGTATCATCCAAATTTACGTCTTGTAAAAGGGGCGTATAAAGAATCTGATGAAGTGGCATTCCCAGACAAGAAAGATGTAGATGAAAATTATAAAAAAATTATTAAAACGCACTTATTAAATGGTAATTATACAGCAGTCGCTTCACATGATGATGCAATTATTGAATATACAAAAAAACTTGCTGAAGAATATAACATTTCGCGTGATCAGTTTGAATTCCAAATGTTGTACGGCATTCGTACAGAGCGTCAACTTGAGCTTGTGAAAGAAGGATATAAAATGCGTGTGTACGTACCGTATGGAAATGACTGGTATGGCTATTTCATGCGCCGCTTAGCAGAACGTCCAGCTAACGTAGCATTCGTATTAAAAGGAATGGTTAAAAAATAACCAAGGAAGTTTAAACTTCCTTGGTTATTTTAATTGTTCAAAAGCATATTCTGCCATCTTTTTGGCATCGGGATACACTGTTTTGCGGCCAGTAGAGAGGACAACGTTAATCACTCTTTTCCCGTCTTTTTCATCTATTGTAACGACTGTATATTCTGCTAACGCAGAAAGACCACTCTTACTTCCAATCGCATGTGGATCAGTGTACAATTCTTCACGTCCATAGTTTGCGATTTTTTTCGTTTGTATTGATGTTTTTACTGTTGTATGAATGGTATTCATATCTTGCAAGACTTCTGGGAACTTTAATGCTTCTTTTGTAATAAGTGCTAAATCATAGGGTGAAATTTTATTTCCAAGAGCATCAGCTCCGCTTGCGTTTTTAAACGTTGTATGTTTTGCTCCGAGTTGTTTTGCTCGTTCATTCATCAGTTTTACAAACTTTTCTTTGGAACCGGCGATATGCTCTGCAATTGATTCGGCAATTGGATCGGCGCTAATGACAAGCATGAGCTTTAATGCCTCATTACGCTTTAACTTTTCTCCGGCATGTAGTGTGATTTTTTTACTTTGGCTTTCTGTTTTTATCGCATGTTCTGTCACGGTAATCTCTTCATCTTCTTTTACATTCTCCAGTAAAAGGAGAGCGGTCATCATTTTCGCTACACTCGCTGGATAGGAACGTTCATGTTCACGTTTTCCGTATAAAACTTCTCCTGTATTTGCATCAATCGTCACGCCATATTTCCCAGATATATCAGGCTGATTGGCCTTAACTTTTTGCCTATGCGTATATAAAGAAAAAATCATTGCAATAAATAATGTAGCTGTAATAACAAGTAGTGTAATGGTTCGTTTCATTCTGGACCCTCTTTTATGTATGAAATAGGCAGCGATATAGCCCATTTTTTATTATGCCATGTTCGCTGCCTATATTAGTACTCTTATTTTTCGCCCATGTTTTGTTTTTTATATTGCTGATTATTTCCTTGGCGGCCTTTTTCGATGCCGCGGTCAACTGGGCCAGCATTTCCTGTTACGCTTGTCGAACTAATACCTGCTTTTGAAGGATTTTTCTTAATTTTAGCCATAAGTTATGCCTCCGCTTAACCAATTATTTTAAGAAAGGAAGTTCACTACATATCATGCCCCAAAAATAAAAAAAGAAATAAGTTCAGAAAATTTTATTTTTAAATATATTGCGAAAATTTAAATGATATCATATATTTATTAGTAGAGGCTCATTCATAGATTGCGACGTTTGTCGAAAAATTGAATGAGCATTCATTCAAGAATAAGGGGGAGAATTGGATGTTCCAAATTAAAAAGGCTGCAGTTCTTGGTTCTGGTGTAATGGGTTCTGGAATTGCTGCACATTTAGCTAACATCGGTATACCGACATTATTGCTTGATATTGTACCGCCAACGCTTACGAAAGAGGAAGAAGCGAAGGGACTTACATTAGAACATAAAAGTGTACGAAATCGTTTCAGTAACGGAGCACTGCAAAAATTGTTAAAGCAAAAACCAGCTCCTCTTACAGTAAAAGGAAACTTAGCATTAATTGAAGCGGGAAATATGGAAGATGATATGGAACGCCTTGCTGATGTTGATTGGATTATTGAAGTTGTTGTTGAAAATTTAGATATTAAAAAGAAAGTATTCGAAAAGGTAGAAGCTGTTCGTAAACCAGGTTCTATTGTGAGCTCAAATACATCGGGTATTTCCGTTGAAAAGATGATTGAAGGGCGTTCAGATGATTTCAAAAAACATTTCCTAGGAACGCACTTTTTTAACCCACCACGTTATTTAAAACTTCTTGAGATTATACCGACAAAAGATACAGATCCACATGTGTTAAACTTCATGAAACTATTTGGCGAAGATGTACTTGGAAAAGGTGTTGTTGTTGCAAAAGACACACCAAACTTTATTGGAAACCGCATCGGTACGTATGGACTGCTTGTGACGCTACAAGAAATGGTAAAACGCGGCTATAGCATTGGAGAAGTAGATTCTGTAACAGGTCCGTTGATTGGTCGTCCAAAAAGCGCAACGTTCCGCACATTAGATGTTGTCGGATTAGACACATTCGTTCACGTTGCAAATAACGTATATGAAAATGTACAAGAAGAAGAGCGCGAAGTCTTCAAAGTACCAGCTTTCATGCACGATATGTTAGAAAGAAAATGGCTTGGAAGTAAAACAGGTCAAGGTTTCTTCTTAAAACAAGGAAAAGAGATTTTAGAGCTAAATCCTGAAACGATGGAATACGAACCACGTAAAAAATTGAAAGCAGCTTCTATTGAGCTAAGTAAACAAGAAAAAGGATTAGCGAATAAATTGAAAGCGCTTGTATATGCAAAGGACCGTGCTGGTGAATTGTTATGGAACATTATTACACCAACTCTTCTATATGCAGCGAAGCTTACAAAAGAAATTGCTGATGATATTGTCGCAATTGATAATGCAATGAAGTGGGGCTTCGGTTGGGAGCAAGGTCCATTTGAAATTTGGGATGCAATTGGCGTTGAGAAGTCCGTTCAGAAGATGGAAGAGAACGGTGGGGTTGTTCCAGCTTGGATAAAAGAAATGATTGAGAAAGGTGTTACATCGTTCTATAAACATGATAATGGCGAGAGCTATTACTATGATAACGGTGAATACAAACAAATCGTTCGTAATAAAAAGGCAATTTCTCTAAAACAATTGAAAGAGAAAAATGGCGTATTAAAGAAAAATAGCGGTGCGAGCCTAATTGATTTAGGAGACGGTATTCTTTGCTTAGAGTTCCATTCTAAGAGCAACGCAATTGGCATGGATATTACGCAAATGATTAACTACGCTGTTGATGAAGTAGAGAAGAATTATAAAGGACTTGTTATTGGGAACCAATCGAAGAACTTCTGCGTAGGTGCAAACCTTGCAATGATTTTAATGGAAGCGCAAGATGACAACTACTTTGAAATTGAGTGGGTCGTGAAAAACTTCCAAGATGCAATGATGAAAATTAAATACTGCTCAAAACCAGTTGTGGCAGCGCCTTACGGTATGACACTTGGCGGCGGTACAGAAGTTTGCTTACCGGCAGCTAGTATTCAAGCTTCTAGTGAAACGTATATGGGATTAGTAGAAGTTGGTGTTGGTTTAATCCCTGGCGGAGGCGGTAATAAAGAGCTATATATCAAACATCTGAACAAAATGGCAAATGGTGTTGAGTTTGATTTGCAAAAAGTCGCAAACAAAGTGTTTGAAACAGTAGCGATGGCGAAAGTTTCAACATCTGCACAAGAAGCAGTTTCTCATAACTTCTTAGGCGATAAAGATGGCATTAGCGTCAATGGTGATCACTTACTATATGATGCAAAACAAAAGGCACTTACTTTATATGAAGCAGGCTATAAAGCACCGATTCGTAAAAAGATTCCGGTTGTTGGGGAAACAGGATATGCAACGCTGGCGCTTGGAGCAGAAGCAATGCATTTATCTGGCTACATTTCCGAGTATGACTTGCATATTGCGAAAAAACTCGCATATGTCATTGCTGGCGGAAAAGTCCCATACGGAACAGAAGTGGATGAGCAATATTTATTAGATGTAGAACGTGAGGCGTTTATTAGTTTAGTGAGCGAAATGAAATCACAAGCAAGAATGCAGCACATGCTTGTAAAAGGAAAACCATTACGTAACTAAGGAGGAAGATTGTTCATGAGAGAAGCTGTTATTGTTGCAGGGGCAAGAACGCCTATCGGGAAAGCGAAGAGAGGATCATTAAAAACAGTACGTCCTGATGACTTAGGAGCATTAGTTGTAAAAGAAACGTTAAAACGTGCGAATAACTATGACGGTCCAATTGACGATTTGATTTTCGGCTGTGCGATGCCAGAAGCAGAGCAAGGCTTAAATATGGCACGTAATATTGGCGGGCTAGCAGGACTTTCTTATGACGTTCCGGCTATTACCATTAACCGTTACTGTTCTTCAGGATTACAAAGTATTGCTTACGGTGCAGAGCGTATTATGCTTGGTCATTCAGAGGCTGTATTATCCGGCGGCGCTGAATCAATGAGTTTAGTACCAATGATGGGGCATGTTGTTCGTCCGAATAGCCGTCTTGTTGAAGCAGCTCCAGAATATTATATGGGCATGGGACATACAGCAGAACAAGTCGCTGTAAAATATGGCATTTCCCGCGACGAGCAAGATGCCTTTGCGGTAAGAAGTCATCAGCGTGCAGCAAAAGCATTAGCAGAAGGAAAGTTTGTTGATGAAACAGTGTCTGTTGATGTAATGCTTCGCACTATTGGAGCAAATAACAAGCTGCAAGAAGAGACAATGGTGTTCTCACAAGATGAAGGAGTAAGAGCAGATACGACGCTAGATATACTTGGGAAACTTCGCCCAGCATTTAACGTACGCGGCACTGTAACTGCTGGTAACTCATCACAAATGAGTGACGGCGCAGCAGCAGTACTACTAATGGATCGTGAAAAAGCAGTAAGCGACGGGCTAAAGCCGCTTGCGAAATTCCGCTCCTTTGCAGTAGCTGGTGTACCGCCAGAAGTAATGGGAATTGGTCCAATTGCAGCGATTCCGAAAGCATTAAAATTAGCAGGTTTAGAGTTATCTGATATCGGTTTATTTGAACTAAATGAAGCATTCGCATCGCAATCAATCCAAGTTATGCGCGAACTTGGACTAGATGAAGAAAAAGTAAACGTAAACGGCGGAGCAATCGCCCTTGGACATCCGCTTGGCTGTACAGGAGCAAAATTAACATTGTCTCTTATTCATGAAATGAAACGCCGCAATGAACAATTCGGTATCGTAACAATGTGTATCGGCGGCGGAATGGGTGCTGCTGGAGTGTTTGAATTACTTTAAAAGCGGAGTCGACTGTTCTAGCCACTGGAACTGGATAATATAAAAATGGACTTAGATAGATAAAGAGTGTATGCCAAAAAAGAAGGCTAGCTTCTCTTATAACAAGAGAAGCAGCCTATGAAAATATGAAGGAGGAATTTTTTATGGAAAAAACAGTAGGAAATGCATTAAAAGGCGGTAGCTTTTTAATTGATGATATTACAATCGAGCAAGTATTTACGCCAGAAGATTATAGCGATGAGCATAAATTAATTGCGAAAACAACAGAAGATTTTATCGTAAATGAAGTATTGCCAGAGCTTGAATATTTAGAGAAACATGAGTTTGATCGCTCTGTTCGCTTATTAAAAGAAGCTGGCGAGCTTGGCTTATTAGGTGCTGATGTGCCAGAAGAATACGGCGGTATTGGTCTTGATAAAGTTAGTTCTGCATTAATCGCAGAGAAATTCTCTCGTGCAGGCGGCTTTGCAATTACGCACGGTGCACACGTTGGGATTGGATCGTTACCAATCGTATTATTCGGTAACGAAGAGCAAAAGCAAAAATATTTACCAGCGTTAGCAACAGGTGAAAAGTTAGCTGCATACGCATTAACAGAGCCAGGTTCTGGATCTGATGCATTAGGTGCAAGAACAACGGCTCGCTTAAATGCAGAAGGCACACACTACGTATTAAACGGTGAAAAACAATGGATTACAAACTCTGCTTTCGCTGATGTATTCGTTGTATATGCAAAAGTAGATGGCGAACATTTCACAGCGTTTATCGTAGAAAAAGAATACCCAGGCGTATCGACAGGACCAGAAGAAAAGAAAATGGGTATTAAATGTTCTTCTACTCGTACATTAATTTTAGAAGATGCATTAGTACCGAAAGAAAATGTCCTTGGTGAAATTGGTAAAGGTCATGTCATTGCCTTTAACATTTTAAATATTGGCCGCTATAAATTAGGTGTTGGTACAGTTGGTTCTTCAAAGCGTGCGTTAGAAATTTCAGCGCAATATGCAAATCAACGTCAACAATTTAAACAACCAATTGCTCGCTTCCCATTAATTCAAGAAAAACTTGCAAATATGGCAGCAAAAATTTATGCAGCGGAAAGCTCTGTATATCGTACAGTTGGTTTATTTGAAAGCCGCATGAGCACATTATCCGAAGAAGAAGTAAAAGACGGAAAAGCTGTTGCAGCTTCTATTGCTGAATATGCAATTGAGTGCTCTTTAAACAAAGTATTCGGTTCTGAAGTATTAGACTACGTAGTAGATGAAGGTGTCCAAATCCACGGTGGTTACGGATTTATGGCAGAGTACGAGATTGAAAGAATGTACCGCGACTCTCGTATTAACCGTATTTTCGAAGGTACGAACGAAATTAACCGCTTAATCGTACCAGGTACGTTCTTACGTAAAGCAATGAAAGGCGAATTACCACTTTTACAAGAAGCACAAAAATTACAAGAACAGTTAATGATGATGATGCCAGAAGAAGTAGGCGATGAGCCATTAGCACTTCAAAAACATTTAGTGAAAAACGCGAAGAAAATCGGCTTAATGGTTGCTGGTTTAGCGGTTCAAAAATACGGTAAAGGCTTAGACAAAGAACAAGAAGTTCTTGTGAACATTGCAGACATCGTAAATAACTTATACGCAATGGAATCAGCTGTTCTTCGTACAGAAAAAGCAATCAAAGTAACAGGCCTTGAGAAGAACAAACAAAAAGTTCTTTACACAGAAGTATTCTGCCAAGAAGCATTCAACCAAATCGAAGCAGATGCAAAAGAAACAATTATCGCTGTTGAAAATGGCGATATGCTGCGCATGATGTTATCTGCACTTCGTAAACTAACACGTCATACACCAATTAACGTTATTCCGAAGAAACGTGAAATTGCAGCGAAAGTGTTAGAGGATGAGCGTTATACAGTTTAATAAAATAAAACTTCCATCAGTGACGTTTTTTCACTGATGGTTAGTTGAACCAATCGGGCTTTAACGGGCAGTTTTTTCCCCGTGCTTGAACTGCCCGTTAATGCGGGATGGAAAAGAAGGAGCTGCCACGGGGGCAGCTCCTTCTTTCGCGTTTGACAATATATCGACGATTCGACATAGGATAAAGATTCTTCGACGATGTTTGACATGCGGAACGTCGGGCGATCGTACAAAACTGTATTGCAAGTAAGTATGGATGAGGAGTATTAGCTGATTATGTACAGTCATCTCATTTGTATATCATCGAGTCAATTACTTTATTGTTAGCGGGAATGTACTTTACACAAAGCTCATTTTTATCTCACGTGATGAGGGAACGGCCTTTAGAGAAAGAGACAATATAGAAAGGTATTGATTTCATGTCAATTGAACAAGAACTATATGAAGCAGCTACTCAGTTTGTTAAGAAGCGCTATCCCACAGGCTGGGGAGGAGCTGCGGCAATGTGTACGGAAGATGGGGATATTTTGATTAGTGTTGCCCCTGAAGTTATTAATGCTTCAACTGAATTATGCATGGAAACAGGGGCGATATGTGAGGCGCATAAGTTAAATAAGAGAGTCACGCATAGTATTTGCGTCGCAAGAGATGATGAACATGCCGAATTTAAGGTATTGACCCCATGCGGTACTTGCCAAGAACGTTTATTTTACTGGGGATCAGATGTGAAAGCCGCAATTTATTCTCGAGAAGAAAAACTCGTTTTTAAAACGTTACAAGAAATACAGCCGTATCATTGGTACGAGGCATACCAGGATTGTACGGAATAATTTTATTAGGAATTTGAAGAGATAGGTGAAAAAAGAAAAAAGAAGTAGTCATATAAAACGACTACTTCTTTTTTTTGCACAAAAATGGAATTTCTAGTGACAAAAACTAATACCATTAGTATAATAAAACTAACGACATTAGTTTTTGGGAAAGGGAGCTGGAAATATGAGGATGATGCACGAAAAAACAGTATATCAATTGTCATTTTTACCAAAAGTGTTTCCTGTGAATTGTTACTTTGTGGAGGAAGAAGACGGTTTAACTTTAATTGATGCGGCTTTGCCATATAGCGCAAAAGGTATCTTACAAGCGGCTCAGAAAATAGGGAAACCGATTACTAATATTGTATTAACGCATGCACATGATGATCACATCGGTGCGCTAGATGCATTAAAGGAAGTACTTTCAGATGTTCCTGTTTACATTTCGAATCGTGATGCGCGTTTGTTAGAAGGAGATACGACGTTACAAAGGGATGAACCGAATACGCCGATAAAGGGCGGTGTACCGAAAAAAGTGAAAACAAGACCGGATGTTTTATTAGAGGATGGGGACCGAATTGGTTCGCTTCTTGCGATAGTAGCGCCGGGACATACACCAGGCTCCATGTCGTTTCTTGATACGCGAAATAACGCTCTTATTGCCGGGGATGCATTTCAAACAAGAGGGGGCATGGCTGTTTCGGGACAAATGAAATTTTGGTTTCCGTTTCCTGCAATGGCAACGTGGAATAAAGAAATAGCATTACAGAGTGCAGAGAAGCTGAGAGAATATGAGCCTTCCTTGCTTGCGGCAGGACATGGGAAAATGATAAAGGATCCAGGCGCTGCAATAGAACTTGCTATTAAGGAAGCAAAGCGAAATGTAGAAAGTATGAAAGAGGGTTAATTTATGTCACCGAGAATCGGACTTACATTACAGAAAATTGTAGATACAGCAGCAGAAATCGCAGATACAAATGGGATACAAGAAGTAACATTAGCGTCATTATCGCAAAGGCTGGGAATACGTTCCCCCTCTTTATATAATCATGTGAAAGGGTTACAAGACGTACGAAAAAATCTTGGTATTTACGGAATAGAACAGCTGCATGGGGCGCTGAAAGAGGCGGTAGAGGATAAAAGCATGGATGGAGCAATTCATGCATTAGGAGAAGCGTACGTGTCGTTTGTCCGAAAACATCCTGGATTGTATGAAGCAACTTTCTTACGAGATGAAGAAGTGCGACAAGCTGGTAATGGGATTGTAGAGCTTTGCCTCCATATTTTACAGCAATACGGCTTAGAAGGAGAAAATGCACTTCATGCGACGCGTGGACTGAGAAGTATTTGTCATGGATTTGCGTCGATTGAACAGCAAGGTGGATTTGGCTTGCCGATGGATTTAGATGTGAGTTTACATCTATTGTTAGGAAATTTTATAAAAGGATTATATGTTTATCAATTATAGACGTATTTGGATTTACAGTTTGAAAGTTAAACCTTAGAGGAATTCTAAGGCTTTTTGCGTTGTGGGGATTTTTAGATGTATACAATCTGAAAAGAAATAAATACTAAATGTTGAATGAAGAAAGAAAGGAAGGCTGTTACGATGCAAAATTTAAATGAGCTTGAGGTGGAAAATTTACGTCATCTTATTGGTGGGCATGCAACAGTTATTAACAAATTACAAGAGTATGCACAGGCATGTACGGATCCGCAGCTGAAGCAGATGCTGCAAAAAGATGTACAAGATGCACAGAATACGAAGCAACGATTAATGTCTTTTCTAGGATAGGGGTGTAAAGAACATGAATGAAAAAGATATGGTAAATGATTATTTAGCTGAATTAAATGCGAGTTTAACAGGCTATGCGAATTACATTGCTCAAACGAATAACGAGCAATTGTATCAAACGTTAATTCAAATTCGTAATCAAGACGAATTGCGTCAGCGTAATTTGTATGAATACGCGAAGCAAAAGAATTATTACCAACCAGCAGCTCCGGCAAATCCAACGATTGTTCAGCAATTGAAGAGTCAATTAAGTATGCAATAAAGTGAAACTTCTATCAGTGACGCTTTTCTCACTGATGGTTAGTTGAACCAATCGGGCTTTTATGGGCAGTTATCCCCCACCTATCTTCTTCGTTTCTCTCTCAAGCGTGAGGTGGGGGTCTTACTGCCCGTTAATGCGGGATAAGAACAGAATCAAAAAACGGGTAACGTGATTGAGACGTTACTCGTTTTTATGTGAAAGTAAAGCATATGGAACTTTGTCGAAATTATGTACAAAGGGACATAAAATGTCTACATTATTTGTGAAATATTTCACAAGTTGTACATGGTTTCTATGCTGAAAACTTCTATAATAAAACGTGTAAGGTACATAAAAGAAAGAAGACTACATTAAGAAGCAGGGGAGATCGTCATGAATAGAAGTACAAGAAAAATTGCAATTATAGGTGCTGGATTAGTTGGATCTAGCTGTGCGTATTCTATTGTGAATCAAGGAATCTGTGAAGAGTTAGTGTTAATTGATATTAATCATGAACGAGCAGTTGGTGAAGCGATGGATTTATCACACTGCATGAATTTTACAAATACAAGAACAAAAATATATGCAGGAACTTATGAAGATTGTAAGGATATGGATATTGTTATTGTTACAGCAGGACCTACTCCAAAACCGGGACAAAGTCGTCTTGATACTTTAAGAGCAGGTGCAAAAATTATGGAAAGTGTCGTATCAGGGGTTATGGAAAGCGGATTTCAAGGCATTTTCTTAATTGCCTCTAATCCAGTTGATATTATGACTTACCAAGTTTGGAAGTTATCCGGTCTTCCGAGAAATCGCGTGATTGGTACTGGAACATCCTTAGATTCTTCTCGCTTAAGAACAATTTTGTCTGAAATATTTGAGGTAGATCCGCGTAGTATTCACGGTTACTCATTAGGACAACATGGCGATTCACAAATGGTTGCTTGGTCTCACGTAACAGTTGGCGGAAAACCAATTCTCCAAATTTTAGAAGAGCAAAAAGAACGATTTGCGGATATTGATTTAGATTCGATTGTTGAACAAACTGCAAAAGCGGGTTTGGAAATTTCTAAACGAAAAGGAACAACTTATTACGGCACGGGGAACTCCTTAGCTTATATTGCACGTTCTATTTTTAATGATGATTATCGTGTTATGGCTGTATCAACAATTCTAGATGGTGAATATGGTGAATATGAAATTTGTACAGGTGTCCCAGCTATCATAACAAGAGATGGTATAAAAGAGATTGTTGAGCTGAACTTAACAGAAGCTGAAGAAAGCCAATTTGCACAATCAAATGATATTTTACGGGACTATATGAAAATAATTGGTTACTAGATTAGAAGAAGGTAAAACAGATGAAGGAATATATCATGCCTCGTATATTTAAAGGGTCTGCAGGAATTGCACAAGGTATTTTCGTATCTCTTGGAATTGGCCTACTGATTGAGAATATAGGAAGAATCGTTGATATTCCTATGTTAATTACAATCGGAGTTGTTGCGAAATCACTTATGGCGCCGGCAATTGGAGCAGGGATTGCTTTTATGCTCGGAGCAAATGGACTTGTCATTTTCTCAGCGATGGTTGCAGGAGCGATTGGAGCTGGATCAATTTCGATTACTGCAGCCGGTTTGATGATTAAAACTGGTGAACCAATCGGTGCGTTATTAACAGCGACGCTAGCGGTTTATATCGGTAAACGGTTAAGTGGAAAAACAGCTTTAGATATGATGCTCGTTCCGTTTGCAGCAATATTAGTTTCAGGTTTAGTCGGTATGTGGCTATCTCATAATATTAGTCCGGTCTTACATACAGTTGGTGCATTTATTAAAGATAGCTCAGCTGGTAACCCATTTATCGCGTCTGTTGTACTTGCAGTTGCTTGGGGATTGTTATTAATGTCTCCAGCGTCATCAGCAGCTCTAGCAATTGCACTTAGCCTAGATGGTATGGCGGGTGGTGCTGCACTTGCAGGATGCGTCGCTCAATTTATCGGATTCGCTGTTATTTCTGCGAAAGAAAATAATTTAGGTGGTATTTTAGCACAAGTTCTTTGTACACCGAAAGTACAACTCCCGAATATTACGAAAAACCCAATGATTCTCGTACCAACTGTTGTTGCAAGTGCAATTGTAGGTCCTGTATCAGCGCTTGTATTTCAAATGACAGCAGGAAAAGAAATTGCAGGTCTTGGACTTAGTTCCTTAATCGCACCAATTAACTTGATTTCAAGCAAAGGATTGAGCGTTGTTCCAGCGATGGTGATTACTTATATCGTAATTCCAGTAGCTGTTTCTTATATACTGTATATAATTTTGAAAAAAGCGGGTCGCATTAAACATGGGGACATGACTGTACCGCAATCTTAAAGACTAGTAAGAGTATTTAAAAATATGCCAATTTGAAAATCTCCTCTTACATAGAGAAAAGCAGACTGAAGAAGCCACAGTCTGCTTTTGTTGTTATATATTATACGATTGTCCGGTTCGCAATGTAACTTTTTGCTCACGTAATTCAAATACATAGTACATAGCGGCATAGAGGAAGCTTCCTAGTACGACCCCTGCTACCGCATCTACAAAGGCGTGCTGTTTTGTAAATAAAGTAGATAAAATAATGAGCACGCCAACAAACGTTAGCAGGACGTATACCCATTTGTTTTGTTCCTTTCGCTTATAGGCTGTAATCATAATGACAAATGTTGTGAGTACGTGAATACTAGGAAAACAATTCACCGGTTGATCGATACTATAAATGTAGCGCACTAAATTAGCAAACACATCATTGCCAATCACTTCAGGGCGTGTTACTGTTGTTTGCCACATATAATAGATGCTAAAGGAAGTGAGTTTACCTAATAGTACACTACTTAATGTAACGTAATAGAGCTTTCGATCAGCAAAACAATAATAAATAAGAGCGCCATATAAATAGGGAAACCAAAGTAAATATGGAACAATAAATTCTTTAGTAAATGGAATCCATTCGTCTGCTTTGGTTGTTACATTTACAGCACCTACTGTTAAGTGATTTAGTACGTCATAAAGAAGGCTTACGAGTACGAGCAGGAGTATATAAGATAATGGAATAAAGGCCGAAAACTTGTTATTTTTCATAGTAATTCTCCTATTTGTTAATGTAATAATATGGAACCTGAAAATTATAATATATAAATTGCAAATGAACCATCAATTTTTATAACATTTTTTACAAATAACTATACAGTTTTGTCACTGTATGAATACAAATTGAAAAAACGAGTGCAGATCATGGTTGTTCTGCGTAACAGTGACTTATATATATCGTATTGTAAGTTGCCGATATAGGTGCGTGTAAGGGAAAGTACAATTAATCAAACGTTTGTTTAAGACGTATGTTCGAATTTGTGGTCTTAATCAAACGTTTGTTTAAGGCATATGTTCGACTTCATAGTATGAATCAAACTATTCAAATGCGAGAATCATCAATTATAGAAACAATAAATCAATCTATATAAATAAAAAGTTTAAAAATAAAAATTAACATAATAAAAAATGAGAGACGGCTAATGTAAAGTCGTCTCTCATTTCAAAAAATCTTAGTGTCTTGTTCTTAATTTTTTAAACTTACACAAATGATCTTTATATCAGAATTTTGTTCATTTGATATACAGATCATTTGTGCGATAGTTATTAAAAATAAGTGCAAAATGTGTTTACATAAATGCTTTTAACAGCTGTTGTACCAATGGAATTATTCCACCTAGGAATGATAAGATTGCCATAGCGATTGCCATATCCATTTCCTCCCTTTTCAGAATATTTAGTTATTACACTTTTATTGTATTTTAAAATAATGAAATTAGCAATCCCTTTTAATATGCAATATTGCATATTAAAAATGAGCAAGGAATGTTCTATTTCTTTTATTTGAAAACTAGTAACACCCTTTTTAAAGAGTGAATTGTTTTGCTAAGTCTAAATATATTGCATTTAAGATGATCAGAATTTTAGTATTTTAATATAAAGGTTTAATTAATGTTTTAGGATAGGACTGGAAATTAAGAGTCATTATTGCGGATATTATAATAAGGTATTTTTCCGATTAGTAAACTGCTTTAATAATGTACGAAAAAACAAAGATTTTGCAGGAGAAAAGAAATTTTTAGCGAAATAAGTTAAAGTTTGAAATAAAAAGATATTTTTTATATGATAAGGATAGTGAAAAGTAGGTGAGTGTATGTCAGTAATATTTTATTCATATCCAAAATGTGGAACATGCCAAAAGGCAAAAAAATGGTTAGATGCAAATGATGTAGTATATGAAATGGTTCATATTGTCGAAAATCCACCTTCTAAGGAAGAACTTCGTAGTATATATGAACGTAGTGAATTACCATTAAAAAAATTCTTTAACACAAGTGGGATGCGTTACCGTGAGCTTGGGTTGAAGGACAAGCTAAAAGATGCAAGCGAAGAGGAAATGTTAGACATGCTCGCTTCTGATGGCATGTTAATCAAACGACCAATTGTAACAGGCGGTAATGATGTAACGGTTGGCTTTAATGAAGAGCAATTTGAAAGCGTGTGGAAAAAGTACCAATAAGGTGCTTTTACATAATTAATACATTCATTGGAGGTACAGACATGAGCATTCCAAAACAATTACGTTACTCTGAAGAGCACGAATGGGTACAAGTTGAAGGCAACCAAGTTATTATTGGTATTACAGATTTCGCACAACACGAATTAGGAGATATTGTATTCGTGGAACTTCCTGAAGTTGGTGCAACAATTGAAGCTGACGAGCCATTTGGAAGCGTAGAATCTGTTAAAACAGTTTCTGAATTATACGCACCTGTAGCAGGAAAAGTTGTAGCAGTAAACGAAGAATTAAATGACAAGCCAGAGCTTGTTAACGAATCTCCATACGAAGGTGCATGGATGATTAAAGTTGAGCTTGAAGATGCAGGTCAAGTGGATAACTTATTAACTGCAGAGCAATACGAAGAAATGATTAATCAAGACTAATTTGTAAAGGACAGCTATGAGCTGTCCTTTTTTAGTTGATTTGTATTATACGAAATGCCAATTGAAAAACCAACAAAAAAACCTGTCTTTTTAGGTGGGCGAGAGCATCTGGCTATGTGCAGAAGCGATCAGGCCCTTTTCCTGCCACATGCAAGGGTTAAACCAAAGGGAGAAAGTGAGTATAGGTTATCTTTGTTCTACATAGCAGCGACTTAGATATTGGGAAATTAAAATGGATGTATATAGAACATAGAATTTTTTCTACTTAGAGATGATAGGAATGGAGATTGTCTTAGATATGTTTCTGAGCGAGCCGCTTCCGCTTTTAATCATTGTCTAGAGTGGCTAGAATGTTCGGTGGCTGCGCTTCTTCCTCCGAGGCAAAAAGCGCCTCTATGTCAGGAGCTCCAACACCCTCCTGTTCTGACCAAGCCCCTTCCGCTTTTCTTCACAAAAATAAACAGGAAACAACATTGAAATATTGAATATACTAAAGGGAAGGTTGTATCATAGTATATGGTGATCGGGTGATGCCAAGTGGTCTATGTGGACAAAGTAATTATTGTTGAAGGTAAGTCAGATAAGAGAAAGATCGAAGCGATTATTAGAGAACCGGTGGAAATTGTTTGTACAAATGGTACAATTGGTTTGTCGAAAATGGATGAACTCATTGACCAGCTGTACGATAAAGAAGTGTATGTTCTTGTGGACGCAGATGATGCAGGAGAGAAATTACGCAAACAGTTTCGTCGCGAATTTCCACGGGCTGAACATATTTACATTGATCGTTCGTATCGAGAGGTTGCGACTGCACCATCGTCTCATTTAGCGAACGTTTTATGGGGAGCTGACATTGACGTCTATACAGAATTTTTACGGTAAGGAAGGGTACAATGATCGATTGGACAGGACATGAAGCAGTAGTTGCAGTTAGAGATCAAGATAAAACGGTGTTATACGTATATACGCCAATGTGCGGTACGTGTCAGTTAGCTAAAAAAATGTTAACGGTTGTTGAAGCAGCGTTGCCTCATTTAGAAATTGGGATGCTGAATGTAAATTATGCACCGCATTTTGCACGGGAGTATGAAATTGAAAGTGTTCCGTGTTTACTTATATTTGAGAAGAATCAACTTGTAAAGAAAATATATGCATTTCAATCTGTGGAATATTTATATATGGAATTACAATAGGCGGCAAAAATTTTGCCGCCTCGACATATTTCTTGGGAAATAGTAAGAAACAAATGATTTTTCATACAGCTTTTGTCGAGAGAATGACACAGGAGAGCGTGTTATAGAAATGGAATGGTAATATGTAAAACGTGATATGGGGAGTGTGATGAAGATGAAATTGTATTCACTGCTTCAATCATTTGTAACATATGCCAATACGCAATATCACTTAGAACCACTATTACCACAATTCGAAAAGGTTGTTTGTTTTACTTTCCAAGATGAATGTTATTCATTGAATATTTCAAGAGAGAAAATTGAAATTATAAATGGCGTGGTGGGAACAGAAGGGCTTGTTTGTTCTCAAGAAATAGATTTGCGGTTGTTGATTACAGGTCAAGTTCGCTTGCAGTCGCTATTGCGCCGAAATGCGATTACATATAAAGGGACTTATCGAACGATGTTATTATTAGAATCTGTATTTCATATTTGTAAACCGCTACGAGTTGGCGCTTAACTTTCAGAAAGTTTATTTTTCGCTAAAATTTCTGTTGACATCTATTTCATGCGTTGATACAATTCAAAACATAAAATAACGAAAACTTCATAACGATAAAATCAGACGAATTTTATATCTGATTTTCTCTTATCAAGAGAGGTGGAGGGACTGTGCCCTGTGAAACCCGGCAACCGTCAACTTATGTTGAAATGGTGCCAATTCCTGCAAAGCGAATGCTTTGAGAGATGAGAGGAAAGGATAATAGTAATTTATGTATATAAACCTTTCTGCTCATTTTTAAAGCAGAAAGGTTTTTTTGTTGTTTCGATGTAGAAGGACACTCGAACAACAAGATGTTTTTATGGCTATAGCGGAGAGCCGCTTACGCTTTTATAATCCAGCTTCAGCGGCTAGCTCTTCGCGTCTAAGAACCTCCCGCACGAAAAGATAAAAAGCATTTTTTGTGCGAGAGAACCTTAGCCAGTCAGAGCTGGGCAAGCCGCTTACGCTTTTTAATTAAAAAGGGGTGACATCGATGATCATTTTAGAAAATGTAAAGAAAATATATCGCTCCAAACACGGTGATGTTACTGCTGTGGATGATGCGAATTTACAAATAGAAAAAGGCGAGATTTTCGGGGTTATCGGCTATAGCGGCGCCGGAAAGAGTTCGTTAATTCGCTTGTTTAATCAATTGGAGAAACCAACGTCTGGAAAGATTACGATTGGAGAGCGTGTAATTTCAGCAATTACAGGTAAGGAACTTCGCGAAGCACGTCAAGAAATCGGAATGATTTTTCAGCACTTCAACTTACTTTGGTCACGAACTGTTCGTGAAAATATTGCTTTCCCGCTTGAAATTGCTGGAGTGACAAAAGAGAAACGAAGTCAGCGCGTAGATGAATTAATTCGTCTTGTTGGTTTAGAAGGACGAGGCGATGCGTATCCATCTCAGCTAAGTGGTGGACAAAAGCAGCGCGTCGGTATTGCGAGAGCGTTAGCGAATAATCCGAAAGTATTATTGTGCGATGAAGCAACGTCCGCATTAGATCCAGAAACGACAGATCAAATTTTAGATTTGCTTCTCGATATTAATAAACGTCTTGGGTTAACGATTGTACTCATTACACATGAAATGCATGTCATTCAAAAAATTTGTAATCGCGTTGCTGTTATGGAAAAAGGAAAGATTGTTGAAAGCGGCAGCGTGTTAGATGTATTTCGTAATCCGCAGCAAGACATTACAAAGCGTTTCGTTAAGCAAATAACAGATTCTGAAGATGCAGATGAGGCAATTGAGCATTTAGCAGAGAAATACCCGGAAGGAAAGGTCGTGAAGCTGCAGTTTATTGGTGAAGCAGTAGAAAGACCAGTTTTACAGGATTTAATGAAGCAAGATGGAGTGGAAGTGAGCATTCTGCAAGGGAATATTGCGCAAACGACAAACGGGGCGTATGGAAGCTTAATTGTCCACTTAAATGGCGACGAAGATGTGATTGCAAAAGCAATTGCAACGATTCAACAAGAGCAAGTCGAGCTGGAGGTGATTGCACATGGATAATCTGCTTCAAAATGTCGATTGGGATACAATGCTAGAAGCTACCGGAGAAACGCTATATATGACGGTAATTGCCACACTGGCAACATTTGTATTGGGGCTTATTCTTGGATTATTACTGTTTCTTACAGGGAAAGATAATTTATGGGAGAACAAACCAGTCAATGTTGTAATTGGCGCGTTTGTAAATATTTTTCGTTCTATCCCGTTTATTATTTTAATCATTTTACTGATTCCATTTACGAAGTTTCTTCTTAACACAATTCTCGGAGCAAGTGCTGCACTGCCAGCATTAATTGTTGGAGCAGCGCCGTTTTATGCAAGAATGGTTGAAATTGCTCTTCGTGAAATTGATAAAGGTGTCATTGAAGCATCGAAAGCGATGGGGGCAAAGACAAGTACAATTATTTTAAAAGTACTGATACCTGAATCTTTGCCAGCACTCATTTCGGGTATTACGGTAACGGCGATTGCACTTGTGGGCTACACAGCAATGGCTGGAGTAGTTGGTGCAGGCGGCCTTGGTACACTTGCTTATTTAGAAGGATTCCAGCGCAACAATAGCGATGTAACTCTCATGGCAACAATTCTTGTGCTTGTGATCGTATTTATTATTCAAGTGCTTGGTGACTTCTTTACGAAGCGACTTGATAAAAGATAAAGAAGGGTTTTCGTCTCAGACGAAGACTTTCTATAAATTAACTATTTGGAATATTAAGAAAAGGAAAGGGTGTCAGAATATGAAAAAGGTATTATTTTCAGCACTTATTGCTGTATTTGTATTGGCATTAGCCGCTTGTGGTAGCGGCGAGAAAGATAAGAAAACACTTGTAGTGGGTGCTTCTAACGTACCGCATGCGGTTATTTTAGAAAAAGCGAAACCATTATTAGAGAAAAAGGGTATTACATTAAAAATAAAAAAATTCCAAGACTATGTACTACCAAACCAAACGTTAGCTAGTAAAGATCTTGATGCGAACTATTTCCAACACATTCCGTATTTAGAGAAGGAAATCCAAGAAAAAGGATATAACTTTGTAAATGCTGGGAAAATTCATTTAGAGCCTATGGGAATTTACTCTAAGAAATACAAAAGTTTAAAAGACCTTCCAAATGGCGGAACAGTGATTATGAGTAATAACGTATCAGAGCGTGGACGTATGTTAGCACTTCTGCAAAAAGGCGGCGTTATTAAACTGAAAGATGGCGTAGATGTTGTAAAAGCGACAGAAAAAGATATTGTAGAAAATCCAAAAAACTTGAAATTTAAAACGGATGTTGAACCAGGTCTTACACCAAAGTTATATGAGAACAATGAAGGTGATGCAATATTCATTAACTCAAACTATGCAATTGATGCAAAATTAAATCCAACAAAAGATGCAATTGCAATTGAAGGATCAGATTCTCCTTACGCAAATATTATCGCTGTTCGTAAAGGTGACGAAAACAGAAAAGAAATTAAAGAACTTGTAGAAGTATTACATTCAAAAGAAATTCAAGATTTTATTACGAAAGAATACAAAGGAGCTGTGCTTCCTGTAAGTGAATAAGGTGAAAAAAGGGCTGGAATTTCTTAGCCCTTTTTTCTTTATATAATTAGGAAGAAAGGTGTATCATAATATAATGTGCAGAAAATTCCTGTTCGTATTTGTAGAAAAATTGTTACATTTTTTCAACGTTTGCGATATCATTTTATTTGATATAAAATTAGAATGAGAATAAAATGAGAATGTGAACGTTTTAGGAATTTTTAAAATGTATATAGAGAATTATTGGAGGTATAGAGATGGCTGGTTCTACATTAACGATTAAAGATTTACATGTATCAATTGATGGCAAAGAAATTTTAAAAGGTGTAAACCTTGAAGTAAAAGGTGGAGAAATCCATGCAATCATGGGACCTAACGGAACAGGTAAATCAACTTTATCTTCTGCAATTATGGGTCACCCAAAATATGAAGTAACACAAGGTAGCATCATCATCGACGGTGAAGATGTATTAGAAATGGAAGTAGATGAGCGTGCGCAAGCTGGTCTATTCTTAGCAATGCAATATCCAAGTGAAATTAGCGGAGTAACAAATGCTGACTTCTTACGTTCTGCAATTAATGCACGCCGCGAAGAAGGCGATGAAATTTCTCTTATGAAATTTATCCGTACATTAGATAAAAACATGGAATTCCTAGAAATGGATCCAGCAATGGCACAACGTTATTTAAATGAAGGTTTCTCTGGCGGTGAGAAAAAGCGTAACGAAATTCTTCAATTAATGATGATTCAGCCAAAAATCGCAATCTTAGACGAAATCGACTCTGGTCTTGATATCGATGCATTAAAAGTTGTATCTAAAGGTATTAACGAAATGCGCGGTGAAGATTTCGGTTGCTTAATGATTACTCACTACCAACGTTTATTAAACTACATCACTCCAGATCATGTACACGTTATGATGAATGGTCGTATCGTGAAATCTGGCGGCCCTGAGCTTGCACATCGTTTAGAAGCTGAAGGTTATGACTGGATTAAAAAAGAACTAGGTATTGAAGACGAAACAGAAGAGCAAGAAGCGTAAGAGAGGAGCAATAAACATGACAATTGGTACATTACCTTTCGATCAAGATTCTATCCGTCAATTTGCAAGCGAAGCGAATGAAGCTGCTTGGTTGACTGAGTTCCGCTTACAAGCTCTTGCAAAGGCAACTGAACTTCCAATGCCAACGCCAGATAAAACGAAAATTGATAAATGGGATTTTATCGGCAAAGGTAAAACTGTAAAGCAAGAGCCTGTAGGTTCTTTAGAAGAACTTCCGGAAGCAGTGAAAAATATAATTGATGAAAATAATAACGTACTTGTACAGCGCAGTGGTACAACTGCATTCGTTTCCTTAGCAGAAGAAGCAAAAACAAAAGGCGTTATTTTTACAGATATCGTAACAGCTGCAACTGAGCATGCTGAACTAGTGCAAAAGTATTTAATGAAAGATGGCGTGAAAGTTGACGAGCATCGCTTAACAGCACTTCATGCTGCACTAATCAACGGCGGTGCGTTTATATACGTTCCGAAAAACGTTGTTCTTGAAACACCACTTCAAGCTGTATTTTTAGTAGACGGCGAAGAAGCAAACGTTTATAACCATGTATTATTTGTTGCAGATGCAAATAGTTCAGCAACATATGTAGAAAACTACGTGGCAAATGAAACTGTTACAGGTATTGCAAATATCGTGGCAGAAGTCATTGTAGAACAAGGCGCACAAGTGAAATTTGGTGCGGTTGACTTATTAGCGAAAGACGTGACATCTTACGTAAACCGCCGCGGCGTAGTTGGACGAGACGGACGTCTTGAGTGGGCATTAGGTCTTATGAACGATGGAAACACAATTTCTGAAAACGTAACGAACTTAATGGGCGACGGTTCATTTGCTGATACAAAAACAGTAACAATCGGCCGTGGCAACCAAACGCAAAACTTTACAACAAAAGTTGTTCACTTCGGTAAACACTCTGAAGGTTTCATCTTAAAACACGGTGTTCAAAAAGATAGTGCAACATCTATCTTTAACGGAATTGGTAAAATTGAGCACGGTGCATCTAAATCAAATGCACAGCAATCTTCTCGCGTTCTTATGTTAAATGAAAAAGCACGCGGCGATGCAAACCCAATTCTTTTAATTGATGAAGACGATGTAATGGCAGGTCACGCAGCTTCTGTAGGACGCGTAGATCCTACACAACTATACTACTTAATGAGCCGTGGTATTCCGAAGAAAGAAGCAGAACGTCTAGTCATCCATGGATTCTTAGCACCTGTAGTAAAT
This sequence comes from Bacillus bruguierae, assembly GCF_037104725.1. NCBI lineage: Bacteria > Bacillati > Bacillota > Bacilli > Caryophanales > Bacillaceae > Bacillus > Bacillus bruguierae. The sequence continues at coordinate 369,594 of NZ_JBAWSX010000003.1, forward strand.
GAGCTTCCAATCGAAGGAGTAAAAGCACAGCTTGTTGAGGTAATCGAAAGGAAAGTTCGCTAATGGATATTCATGAAATACGCAAACAGTTTCCAATTCTTGATCAAAAGGTGAACGGCAAACAACTTGTTTATTTCGATAGTGCGGCAACTTCTCAAAAACCGATTCAAGTCATTGAAACGTTAGAACATTACTATAAAGAGTACAATTCGAATGTACATCGCGGTGTTCATACGCTCGGTACGAAAGCAACCGATGCGTATGAAGGCGCACGCGAGAAAGTTCGTAAGTTTATTAATGCGAAATCTATGGAAGAAATTATTTTTACGCGCGGTACAACAACGGCGTTAAATACAGTTGCGGCAAGTTATGGTATGGAAAATGTAAAAGAAGGCGATGAAATTGTCATCTCTTACATGGAGCACCATAGTAATATCATTCCTTGGCAACAAGTTGCTAAGAAAACAGGCGCAACGTTAAAATATCTCCCGCTTCAAGAAGACGGAACAATCTCATTAGAAGATGTTCGTCAAACGATTACGCCAAATACGAAAATCGTTTCCATCATGTACGTATCAAACGTACTTGGAACGATTAACCCTGTAAAAGAAATTGCAGAAATCGCACATCAAAACGGTGCAATTATGGTCGTTGATGGTGCACAAAGTACACCGCATATGAAAGTGGATGTACAAGATTTAAACTGTGATTTTTACACTTTATCCGCTCATAAAATGTGCGGACCTACAGGTATCGGCGTATTATATGGTAAGAAGGAATTGCTTAACAATATGGAGCCAATTGAATTTGGTGGTGAAATGATCGATTTTGTAGATTTACAAGAATCTACGTGGAAAGAGCTTCCGTGGAAATTCGAAGCAGGTACACCGATTATTGCGAATGCAATCGGACTTGGAGCTGCGATTGATTTCCTAGAAGAAATCGGTCTTGATCATATTGAAAAGCATGAGCATGAATTAGCGCAGTATGCTTTAGAAAGACTATCAGAAGTAGACGGTGTTACAATTTATGGTCCAAAAAAACGTGCAGGTCTTGTTACATTTAATATTGATGAAGTACATCCGCACGATGTGGCAACAGTATTAGATGTAGAAGGGATTGCGGTTCGTGCAGGGCATCACTGTGCACAGCCGTTAATGAAGTGGTTAAAAGCTTCTTCTACAGCACGTGCAAGTTTCTATTTATATAACACAAAAGAAGAAATTGATACATTTGTCGAAGCGCTGACGAAAACAAAGGAGTATTTCACAAATGTCATTTAATAATTTAGATACGTTATATCGCCAAGTTATTATGGATCATTACAAAAATCCACGTAACCATGGCGTATTAGAAGACAGTGTTACGGTGAATTTGAACAACCCAACTTGCGGCGACCGCATTCAACTTACGATGAAAGTGGAAGACGGGATTGTTCAAGAAGCGAAGTTTGAAGGAGAAGGCTGTTCCATCTCTATGTCTTCCGCTTCTATGATGACGCAAGCGGTAAAAGGAAAGAAAATTGAAGAAGCACTTAAGCTTTCGAAAATTTTCTCTGATATGATGCTAGGAAAAGAGTATGATGACAGCATTGATTTAGGAGATATCGAAGCATTACAAGGTGTATGCAAATTTCCAGCGCGTATTAAGTGTGCAACATTAGCTTGGAAAGCGCTAGAAAAAGGCTTGAACGAAGAGAAGTAATGCAGATCACTTCCTAAAAACAAGGTTATCCAAGGAGGGACATACGAACATGGCGAAACAGCTGCCAGATATCGGCGATTATAAATATGGTTTCAAAGATAAAGACGTTTCAATTTTCCGTGCTGAGCGCGGTTTAACAAAAGAAATCGTAGAAGAGATTTCACGTATGAAAGAAGAACCACAGTGGATGTTAGACTTCCGTTTAAAATCACTGGATCACTTCTATGAAATGCCAATGCCACAATGGGGTGGCGACTTAAATGACTTAGATTTCGATGAAATTACGTACTACGTAAAACCATCTGAGAAATCCGAAAAGTCTTGGGATGAAGTACCTGATGAAATTAAAGCAACGTTTGATAAATTGGGTATTCCAGAAGCAGAGCAAAAATATTTAGCGGGTGTATCTGCACAGTACGAATCTGAAGTTGTATACCACAACATGAAAGAAGACCTAGAAGCTCTAGGAATCGTATTTAAAGATACAGATAGCGCATTAAGAGAGAACGAAGATATTTTCCGTGAGCATTTCGGAAAAGTAATTCCACCAACAGACAACAAATTCTCTGCATTAAACTCTGCAGTTTGGTCTGGTGGATCATTTATCTACGTTCCAAAAGGTGTAAAAGTTGATACACCACTTCAAGCGTATTTCCGTATTAACTCTGAAAATATGGGACAATTCGAACGTACGCTTATTATCGTAGACGAAGGCGCACATGTACACTACGTAGAAGGTTGTACAGCACCTGTTTACACAACAAACTCACTTCACAGTGCGGTAGTAGAAATCATCATTAAGAAAGATGCATATTGCCGTTATACAACAATCCAAAACTGGGCAAACAACGTATATAACCTAGTTACAAAACGTGCAGTTTGTGAAGCAAACGCAACGATGGAATGGATTGACGGTAACATTGGATCAAAATTAACGATGAAATACCCAGCTGTTATCTTAAAAGGCGAAGGCGCTCGCGGTTTAACATTATCAATCGCGATTGCTGGTAAAGGCCAACACCAAGATGCTGGTGCGAAAATGATTCATTTAGCACCAAATACATCTTCAACAATCGTTTCTAAATCGATTGCAAAACATGGTGGTAAAGTAACTTACCGTGGTATCGTACACTTTGGACCAAAAGCGACAAACTCTCGCTCTAACATCGAGTGTGACACATTAATCATGGATAACCAATCTACATCTGATACAATTCCTTACAACGAGATCAAAAACGATCACGTTTCACTTGAGCACGAAGCGAAAGTATCAAAAGTATCAGAAGAACAATTATTCTACCTAATGAGCCGCGGTATTTCTGAGCAAGAAGCAACAGAAATGATCGTAATGGGCTTCATCGAGCCATTCACTCGCGAACTCCCAATGGAATACGCAGTAGAAATGAACCGCTTAATCAAATTTGAGATGGAAGGGTCTATTGGTTAGTAAAGAAAAAACCTTTAGATAACAAGGGTTTGAGAGGTTTTTATACCGTGCCCAATTTGTGCCAACTTGAAATTATCTTTTAGTGTAGGAGGCGAACTTTTGAAGTTCGTCTTCTTCAATTTTTTCAGTAATATCAAGATAAGTATCCGCTGTTGTTTTGATGGTTTTATGCCCTAATCGATTGGATACATATTTCAAACTTGCACCTGATTCAAGAAGCAGGACAGTATGTGTGTGTCTGAAGCCATGAGTGCCTTTATATTCAACACCTGCTTTTTTACAGTAATCCTGCATGGTTTCACGAATAGTAGAAGGTGTTAAATAATGTCCGTGGCAATTTTGAAAAATGATACTATCCTCATTTTTGTGAAATCTTTCATTTCCTAAAATTAATTCATTTTGCTTCAATTTAAATTTCTTTAATTTACGAACTAAACCAGGATCTATTTTCATAGTTCGATAAGATGAAGAATTTTTTAATGTTGTCAATTTTACCTTGTTATTATCATCACGACTTGTTTGTTTATCTATGGTTATTTTATCACCATTTATATCTTCCCATCTTAAAGCTAAAGCTTCAGATATCCTTAAACCGGTTTTGCTTAAAAAGTACATAAACACGTAATAAAGCTGATAATCAGGAAAGCGTTGATATTTATATGTTTTCATGAAATCTAATAACTGATTTAATTCTTCAAGGCTGAAATATTTCACTTTTTCCTTCTTTATAGCAACAGAATCTTGAACAGGAACTCTTAATTTATCAGCCGGATTTTTTTCAATCACCTCAAGTTCATGAACGGCATAATGTAAGATGCTTTTCATAACTGAAAGATATTTTAATCTTGAACCGAATGAATATTTTTCTTTTCCGTTTTTATCAAGTTCACCAAATGCAGCAATCCATCTTTTTATTTCAGGTCTATGAATTGTCATAATTTTTTTATACCCAAAAGTAGGCAAAACGTGATTTCTAATAATTACTTCAATTTGTGTAAACGTAGATTCTTTTACATTAGCTTTTTTATGTTCAAGCCATTCTTTCACAACATCTTCAAATAACATATTTCTATCGTTTATTGTTTGCCCATTATCCATCTTAATACATTGATTTCTTTATCTCTTCAAATTCTAATTTGTCTGTCTATTTGCCTGTATAATATCATATGTTTGTGAGAAATAACACATAAACTAACGGGGTGCAATAGTTAAAGTTGGGATCGCTGCGGCGGTCTTTTTGCTTGTTCAGCTAACGGGCAGATTAGTTCAATAAGATTTATGTTAAAATATGAAAAAAGCAAGGGTTTAATTAATTAGGATAAATTGATATGTCTTTTGAGAAAATGGGAAGATTGGTTCTTAAAATATAAAGTATTGAAATAAAAAGAAGCATCATTTAGACGCTTCTTTGGAGGTAAAGTAGGTGGTCTACTTAATATTATTTAGCTAATTTTGAATTGAACGGACAAGTGTTCATTCTTGTGAATGATATATTGCTATTACAAATGATTCTTTGGATTCTTCCTATATAATTAAAATGCTAAATACCAAAAAAGCTTATCGTTACCTGACCATTTCCAGTGCCGCCACCGGCCATGTTGATTTGGTTGCTGCCAGCGTTGAAAGAGCCACCGCCACCGCCGCCAGCATCACTACCCGAAAGAGCGTTGCCGCCACCACCACCACTAAAACCACCAGCACCACCGCCGCCATCACCAGCACCACCGCCGCCGCCAAAACCACCATTACCACCAATAAAACCAACAAGATTTATACCAGTACCACCTGCGCCGCCAGCATTAATCGCTGTTCCACCTTGTGCGTTACCAGAACCTGGATCACCACCATCTGAAAAAATTCCGGCGCCGCCACCACTTTCGGCACCAGCACCACCACCCATACCGTTTACTCCACCTGCTCCCCCTTGTGGGTTGCCACCTGTCCCATTGGGACCTGTCATTGCATCTCTTCCAGGAAAACCAGTTGTGTCATCAACGTCTCCTCCTCCTCCTCCTGCTCCAGCAGCAATTAGAAGAGAGGAAAGAGTTAAAGCAGCTACACCCATTCCACGCCAAACAAAAGAACCACCACCACCACCACCACCAGCTTCAACAACGCCATCTCCACCTCTTTGACCGACGAGGATCGTTAATATCTCTCCTGGAGTAACCGAAAAGTCCCCTTGTAACGATGCACCTAACCCTCCTGTAGTAGATCCTGTCCCGTTTCCACCTTGTGCACCAATAGCGGTAATCCTAGCTGTTGTTGCTCTTGATGGAACTGTAACTGTTGTGAGAAGAGGACCAGTAAATGTTTGGGTTGATAATAAAACCGGTTGTGCAAGGAGATCCAGTACATTTTCAAATTTGAACTCCAAGAGCATTTCCTTTTTGATAACGTCACGAAGGGTTCTTTGCACACTTGAATCGATAGCAAGAAGATTGGATAGCGAAACTACTGGAGGAGACAATGTGGTTCCGGTGTCTAATGTTCCTAAAACAAATTGAATCTTCTCTGCCTCAGCATTAATAATGTGAGCCAAAGCTAATTCCTCAAGGGCAATGGAAGCCAAAAGTAATGGTATAGTCTGAGCAGTAGTAATCGAAATGGTCGGTGTAATATTAGGGATATTTGGAAAAGACAATATAAGTCACTTCCTTTCTAGTATTGTTATATTATTTTATGCCATAGTATCTTGCTAGTGTATGTGCTTATCCCTAGTAGAAAAAAGAATAGGGTTTTTACAAATGCCCTTTTTTCGAAATGTATGTTTGTGAAGGATTACACTTAAAGTAATGGGTGCGTTAGTTGAATGTGAAAACCAAAGACCACTGTAAGTGTGGTCTTTCAGGCTGTGGAGAAGACTTTCTCCACAGCCTGAAAGAAAATAATTATTTTCTTTCTCTCTTGTAAGGAATTTTTCAGTGTTCTCGGGTATTCTTTGGTTTTATCAATTCATTTTTTGTTATATTAAAATAATTAGACAGGGGTCAAAAATGTATGGTATAATTTTCTAAAAAGGAGGGATTATTTTGAAAGTTCTAAATAATGTTAAAGGAATAAAATTACTAGCATGTTTATCAATTGGCTTATGCACTTTTAATTATTCTTCTATTTCTTTCGCTGAAACACAAACAAGTAATTCAGCTGATGCAACAAAAAAAGCTATTGACATTGATACTGGTATAGCAAATCTAAAGTATAATAATCAAGAAGTTTTAGCAGTAAATGGTGATAAAGTAGAGAGTTTTGTTCCGAAAGAAAGTACAAATTCAAATGGTAAATTTGTAGTAGTTGAACGTGAGAAAAAATCACTTACAACTTCACCAGTGGATATTTCAATTATTGATTCTGTGGCTAATCGTACTTATCCAGGAGCAGTACAACTTGCAAATAAAGCTTTTGCAGACAATCAACCTGATTTATTAGTAGCTAAGAGAAAACCTTTGAATATTAGTATAGACTTACCTGGCATGAGAAAAGACAATACAATCACTGTTCAAAATCCTACATATGGTAATGTGTCTGGAGCAGTAGATGAATTAGTATCTACTTGGAATGAAAAGTATTCAAAAACACATACGTTACCTGCAAGAATGCAGTATACAGAATCTATGGTGTATAGTAAATCTCAAATAGCAAGTGCTCTTAATGTTAACGCTAAATATCTTGACAATTCACTGAACATTGATTTTAATGCGATTGCAAATGGAGAGAAAAAAGTGATGGTTGCGGCATATAAGCAAATCTTTTATACCGTAAGTGCAGAACTACCTAACAATCCATCAGATCTTTTTGATAATAGTGTTACGTTTGATGAGTTAACTCGTAAAGGGGTAAGTAATACAGCTCCGCCTGTTATGGTGTCAAATGTAGCTTATGGTAGAACAGTTTATGTGAAACTAGAAACATCATCTAAGAGCAAAGATGTACAAGCTGCTTTTAAAGCTTTAATTAAGGGGCAAGGCGTTGAAGCGAGTGGACAGTACAAAGATATTTTTGAAGACAGTACCTTTACTGCTGTAGTATTAGGCGGAGATGCAAAAGAGCATAACAAGGTTGTTACAAAAGATTTTGATGAAATTCGAAATATCATTAAAGATAATGCAGAATTAAGTTCTAAAAATCCAGCATACCCAATTTCATATACTAGCTCTTTCTTAAAAGATAACGCAACTGCTGCTGTTCATAACAATACAGATTATATTGAGACTACAACTACAGAATATTCTAGTGCGAAAGTGACGCTTGATCATACTGGTGCATATGTTGCTCAATTTGATGTATCTTGGGATGAATTCTCGTATGATGAAAATGGCAAAGAAGTACTATCCCATAAAACTTGGGAAGGAAATGGAAAAGACAGAACTGCTCATTTCAATACAGTAATCCCACTACCACCGAATGCGAAAAATGTAAAAGTCCTAGCAAAAGAATGTACAGGTCTTGCATGGGAATGGTGGAGAACAATTATTAATGAACAAAATGTTCCATTAACAAATGAAATAAAAGTTTCAATTGGAGGAACAACATTATACCCAAGAGCTAATATTAATCATTAATTAAAAGTGAAAGCGCCCTGTTTACAGGGCGCTTTTTTACTTGGTTGCAAATATATCAGCGATTCGATACGATATAAAGATCCTTCAACTGTGTTCAACACATAAAAGCCACTTCATCATTAAAATGAGGTGGCTTTATCAGTACGCTTATAGCGAATCCATAATTTTTTCATGCCGATGTAAATGCTGTAGCCAATTAATCCGCCAGCTACGTTCAAAATAATATCATCCACATCAAAGATACCAGTAAAGGTTATTAATTGTAGTAATTCGATAAAGAAAACGATTTTAATAAACAGTTTGCAAGCTAATTTCCAGTTGTTTACTTTCGGGAATAAGAGAGGAATGAAGAAACCGAAAGGAATAAATATTATAATATTCCCTATCGTATTCATGAGCCATATATCTAGATTATAATGATTGAAATTTGTAAGGTATTTAAATGTACTTGCAAAAGGTATCACATTTACTAGATGGCTAATCGCGTTCCAATTACCTGTTTCTAAGAAGTATGTTACATTGCGGAAGTAATCAAAAAGCGGTCTGCTTAATAAAAGTTGAAATACTAAGATGAGCGAATATGGAATAAATAGTCCCCAAGCAACCCACTGTATGTATTTATGAGAAGGACTCATCGACTTCTCAATCTCTGCTCCCAGTACATCAGCCTCTCCAAAATGTTGAATTGCTAATTGCGTTGCCTCTTCTTCTGATTTTCCTTGCTCGATAAACTCTTGTTGTAGGCTTGTCAGATGGTCGTATAGTTCAAGGTATAACTCTTCTTTTTCATTTTTCGGTACATGTGTGTTTTTAATAATGTGTTTGATGTATTCTTCAAGTGTCATCAGCTATAGGCTCCTTTCCGACATACTTTAATTAAAGTAGTAATTTGATCCCATGCTGTGAGTTTTTCTTGAAGTATTTTTTCTCCATTTGCAGTGATGCGATAAAATTTTCGTTTCATCCCTGTTTCGGATTCGCCCCAATAAGAAGTAATGAGTTCTTTTTGCTCTAAACGTTTGAGCGCGGGGTATAGTGTACCTTGGCTCATATTGTAAGCATCCTTGCTGTTTTCTTTTAATTTTTGAATGATTTCATAACCGTATGTATCATGTTGCTGAATGATAGAAAGGAGTAAAATATCGATACTTCCTTTTAATATCTCTTTATCCATTTTATGGGTCACCACCTTATAGTGAGATTGTAACACGACATATGTCGTGTTACAAGGTAATGGTTATAAAGAAAAATGAAAAAGTGCCCTGTTTAATAGAGCAATTTAAAATCTTTAGTTCACTCTTCTTTTCATAACCGGAATCTGAATTTCAGTTACAAGCTCCTCTGGATTTAAAGTAGAATGATACCCTGTAATACGCAACTTATCAAATTAACTTAATTTTAAATTTAACAAATCGTTTAAACTGATATTAGATATGTTATACAAAAAATATTTTGAAATTAACTTTCGTACATAAATAAAATCCGATGAAATCTCACCGGATTTTTCTCTTTTAACAAGGATAGCCTGTTAAATTTTATGTTTTATAATACGGAAAATTTAAAATTAAAATGCTTTACGTTGATAAATAATTAATGATACTCCCCATGAAATGATATAAATACATACAATAATAACCGTAGCTATGGTATACAATGCAGAGACAGATAAGCTGAAAATAGCATCGGTAACTGTACTAAACTTTGTTACAAGAAATTGTACAGCGGCTGGACCAAAATGTGCTAATACTAGAAATGAAACCATCACAATGGAAGACATATGATTTTGTTTAAACTGATAAAATAGTGGAAATGTAATGGCTGCAAATAGCAAAAATAATGCATTGCCCATTACAATATGCTCTACAGTAAATGACTTTTGGAAGATGATAAGCATTGCACTTGTTACAGCAATCGCCAATAGCATGTAAACAATTGTCCCAATATAACGTGAAGCGACAATTTCCTTACGGGTATATGGTAAAGAATTTAATAAAATATTTGTTTCGGTCTTTTCGTCATAGGCATGTGTATTAAAAGGAATAAAAATACTTGTAATCGTAAATATTAAAATAGGGTGCGTGTTCATCACAATAAAAAAGACGATACAGCCTAAATAAACTAGCAATTGTTTCTTTTGTAAAATTAAATCGCGCTTGATTAAATTAAGCATGATGCCCTACTCCTTTCGAGTAATACATAATATCTTCTAATGAGGCGCGTTCAATTATAACCTCATTACCAAAAATTAGTTCAACTTCAGCTACATTATTCGTTAATGCCTCAAAGCCAGTCGGTGCACGATGAATATCTACAAAGGCTTTTTCTGTATCGCGGTCTAATAAATCCGTACTACCTTTTACTAGAGCATAGTTTTCCCCTACCTCATGAATCGATTGATTAAAGATTAATTTCCCCCTTTTTAGAAAGGCAATAAAATCAGCGATGCGATCTAAATCTGTCGTAATATGTGTAGAGAAGAATATTGTACGATTGCCATCAAGCATTAATTCATGCAGTAAATTGAGTAAATCACGTCTAAATATTGGGTCTAAACCTGCTGTTGGCTCATCCATAATAATCAACTCGGCATGATGTGATAGCGCAAGCGCTAGTGAAGCCTTCATCTGCATACCTTTTGAAAAAGCTTTAATCGCTTTATTCATTGGCAGTTCAAACTGTTCTACATACTGTTTAAATATCGTTTCGTCCCAATTTTTATAAGCGGGTGCGACTATTCGCTTAATATCTTTTAGATTTAAGCCTTCATAAAATACGTTACTATCAAAAACAAAACCGATGCGCTCTTTAATTTCCTTTTCGTGCGTTGCATAGTCTAAGCCAAAAATTTCAACTTCACCCGCATCTGGTTTTAATAAGTTCATTATCATTTTAATGGTTGTCGACTTCCCTGCACCATTTGCGCCAATGAAGCCTGTTACAAATCCTTTTTTAATTTGTAAATTTAATTGCTCTATCGAAAAACCTTGAAATGTTTTACTAACATTGTGTAGCTCTACTATATTCTCCATACATTTTACTCCTCATATAAAATAGTTAATAATTCTCGGAGTTCCGTTAAGGGTAGCCCAATTTCCTTACTATTAGTAATGACAGACACTAACTGTTCTTCAATAACTTTTAATTTTTTCTCACGTACTACATCTAAATTTTGTTCAGCAACAAAAGAGCCCTTACCTACAATCGAATAAATAAAGCCTGCTTTTTCTAACTCTTCATACGCGCGCTTTGTCGTAATGATACTGACTTGTAAATCTTTTGCAAGCTGGCGCATTGATGGGAGTGGCGATCCCTCTTTTAAATCACCACTCAAAATTAGTGATTTTATTTGGTTGGTAATTTGTTCGTAAATCGGTTCCTTAGAACTGTTTGAAATAATTATTTGCATGCAAATCCCTCTTGGTATTCATATTGTATATACACTTTATATACAATATATATATTTTGTATTAAAAATGCAACGTTTTTTCAGAAAATTTTTAAGGAGAAATTTTTGCTTTTTCCTTCAATGAGAGTACAATGTAAAATAGCAAGAAAAGACGAAAAGTATTTACAGGATTCAAGCTTACATATAGCGTAAACAAGAAGTAGGGAATTGAGAGGAGGTTTTTTCTCTGCAAGAAGTAACAATTCATCTTTATCATACGAATGATATACATAGTCATTTTGAAAATTGGCCGCAGATTTCGCGTTTTGTGTTAGAAGAGAAAAAGCGTCGTCTTGCTACTGGTGAAGCGGTTTTTACATTAGATATTGGCGATCATGTTGATCGATTTCATATGATTTCTGAGGCAACGAGTGGAAAAGGAAATGTGCAGCTATTAAACGAAGCGTTGTACGATTATGTAACGATTGGGAACAATGAAGGGATTACACTTGCTAACGAGCAGTTGGATCATCTATATGACGATGCAAATTTTGAAGTGCTCGTTGCCAATTTATTTAAAAAAGATCAAACGCGTCCGAAGTGGGTAAAACCATATGTACTGCAAACGCTTGATAACGGAATTACCGTTGCGTTCATTGGTTTAACAGTTGCATATCCTGATTTTTATGCGAAGTTAGATTGGCATATTGAAGATCCATTTCTACATTTGGAAACGATTTTAGAAGAGGTGCGCTCGCAGGTAGATGTCATTGTTGTCTTATCTCATTTAGGGAAAAATGCAGATGAATATATGGCAGAGCATTACGATCTAGATGTTATTTTAGGTGCACATACTCATCATTTATTTGAGCGTGGTGTATTGGTGAATGGAACGCTTCTTTGCTGCGGGGAGAAGTGGGGGCATTATGTTGGACATGTCCAAATTACGGTGGATTTAGAGACAAAGAAAGTGATGAAAAAAGATGGACGGGCAATTAGCACGAAACGATTAGGAGCATATGGAGAGCGGCATGCTTTATTAGAAGAGCTTGAACAAGATAGTAATCTCATCATGACGGAGCCTGTTGTAACTTTAAAAGAATCGTTAGAAATGAATTGGTTTCAAGAAACGAAATTGGCTCATATGCTTGCCGAGTCTCTCAAAGAATGGTGCGATGCTGAAATCGGTATGGTAAATGCGGGTGTATTACTTGAAGGACTGCAAGAAGGTGTAGTTACACGAGGAGATATTCATCGCATTTGTCCACATCCAATTAACCCATGTCGCTTGCAGATGAAAGGAAAAACCTTGCGAGATGTGATTTTGAAAGCGCGTCGTCCAAACATGGAGCAGCTTGAAGTAAAAGGGTTAGGATTTCGCGGAAAAGTCATGGGGAAAATGATATATGCGGGCGTTGAAGTTGTCCCGGATACGATTCCGGGTAATAAAACATTACTCGAAGATGTCATTATCAACGGAGAATCATTAGATCTAGAACGAATTTACACAGTAGGGACGATCGATATGTTCACATTTGGCTATTTGTATCCAGAGCTTGCTGTTGTATCAGAAAAAGAATACTATATGCCGGAACTACTTCGTGATGTTTTAACAAATACATTACTGACATATGCTTCATCTGTAAAATTATAGCCTGCTGCATTGCAGTAGGCTTTTTGTATTCACATTCGTTTTTCTCTTTTCATACAGATAAAGAGAGAGGAGTGTGAACTATGGTTAATGTAGAACCAATTATAATAAATGAACACACGTTTATAGCAGTGAGTGTACAGCTTCCGAAAACAAATCTGTTAGCTGTTATGAGCGATAAAGGATATATTATGTGCGGGGCGCTGGATGTTGCTTTGTTAAATGAAAAGTTAAGCGATCGCGGTATCCTTGCGGGGCGTGCCGTTGGGGTTAGGACAATTGAGCAGTTGTTAGAAGCACCGCTTGAATCGGTTACGATTGAGGCAGAAAGATTAGGAATTACAACTGGTACAATTGGAAAAGAAGCATTGGTGAAAATGATTTAATATATCGTCCCTCTTTTTTGCATATACATGTGTAAGAAGGAGGGATTTTGTTATGCGTGCGTTTCGTCCCCGAACTTCTCGGTTTCGGAAAGGGCCATTGCCATTTCGTTACGTATTGCTTATTTCATTTGCTATTTTTATTTTTCTTACCTTACAAGGCTTATGGCTTGTGAATAAAAGCATTCGGCCAACGTTAATGAAATATGCAGAAATGCAAACGAAGCGGACTGCCACAGTTGTGATGACGAAGGCAGTGAAAGATAGGGTTGCGCAAGGCATCAACGTTGATTCATTAATGAAAGTGCAAACTGATAAGAACGGAAAAGTTTCTACAATGGATTTAAATACAGAAGCAGTTAATGAAATTTTAACAACGACAACAACATACATAGAAGAATATTTACACCTGGTTGAAAAAGGAGATACGAAGGCGTTAGGATTATCAGAAGATGACGGAGCGGCACTATCTGTTCCTCTCGGAAGAATTACGGATAATGCATTGCTCGGTAATATAGGACCAGATATTCCGATTACGTTTACAACAATTGGTCATGTATCCACAAATATTAAACAAGATTTTGAGCAGCAAGGAATTAACAATACGGCGATTAAAATTGTGATGGAAATTGAAGTGGCGCTTCAGGTTATTATTCCGTTTCATACAAAAGAAGTAACTGTGAAGCAAGATATTCCAATAGCCACGCGCATTGTTCAAGGTGAGGTGCCCGGTTATTATGGAAGCGGCGGAGTTGTTGTACCAGAAAAGAACGAGAAAAAAGCGGCTAACTGAAACGAGCCGCTTTTTTACAATAATTTCTGTTATTTTTTTGAATTCATTCTTTCTTTTCGTTCCCATAAACTTAAATGCATGTACGGATCAAATGCCCACTCCGTATAGCCGTTATCTTTATACAATCCAAAATGTAAATGAGGCGGGAATTTACCAGCTGTCCCAGGAGGGCCGTAGCCAGTGCTGCCGACAAATCCAAGGACAGTTCCAGGTTCAACGATTTGTCTAAGCTGTATTTCTTTTGAAAATCCCCCCAGATGTGCGTAGTAATGGTAGTTGTTGTATAAATCACGAATACCGATGCGCCAGCCGCCAAGGCGATTCCATCCTTTCGTTTCAATAATGCCATAGCAAGTAGAACGAACAGGTACACCGTGCCCGGCGAAAATATCTGTTCCCTCATGCATACGACGTCCACCAAAGCTTCGTTTCGCACCAAATGTACTACGGTAGCTATGGCTGCTGTGAATGGGCAGAGGAAAGGCATTTCCCTCTAAATCAATTCGATTGTAATGTTTGTACATACGGGCATACCCTAATATTAACTCTACTGTTTTTGCCCGCTGATAATACTCCCACAGCATAATTTTTAGCTGTTCACGATTTGCCCCACGTTTTCCTAATATGGTAGCCATTGTATAGAGAACATCTTTTTCATTATTTGGGTCTGCCAATCCATCGTTATTTCCGTCTAACCCTATGCCTCCAAATAAGGAAATTGTGTACGGTCTTGTATCATGGAGGTCTGAATTTGCTGGCCCGGACCATACTTCTGGTTTGAAATAAATCGAGATAGTGGCATCTGGCTTTTTCGGAATATCTCGGCGTACGGAACGAATATTTCGTTCGTATTGATCAATGGCAGCAAAGTAGTACCATGGAATAAGAGAGACGGTTTCCATTTCTTTATATAATGTCATTCGCTTCTTATATATATCTTGCTTGTTTTCTTCCCCGTACACAATATTGGTCTGAAGAAGAAAATAAATAAAAAGCAGAAGGAAAAGTTTTCGATGCACGGCAGTAAGCTCCTTTCCGAATCACTACCTTTAGTGTGAGATATACACGATATTTCATTATAAGTAATAATTGGAAAGAATTCTTGCAATCTTCATTTGAGCAAATCGCTTTCATGCGATAGAATAGATATGTTACATTGAAAGAAGTGAACACGGTAAACTATTTCATATTGTGCGGAGTTGATGAACATGACAAAACAAACAGAATATAAGCGCAAGCCCGAATGGTTAAAAATTAAATTAAATACAAATGAAAACTATACAGGCTTAAAGAAAATGATGCGTTCTAAGAATCTTCATACCGTTTGTGAAGAGGCGAAGTGTCCGAATATTCACGAATGCTGGGCTGTTCGTAAAACAGCAACATTTATGATTTTAGGTGCAGTTTGTACACGTGCATGTCGCTTCTGTGCTGTTAAAACAGGCTTACCAACAGAGCTTGATTTACAAGAGCCGGAACGCGTAGCGGATTCCGTGTATCAAATGAACTTAAAACATGTTGTTATAACAGCGGTTGCACGTGATGATTTGAAAGACGGAGGAGCGGAAGTTTTTGCGGAAACAGTGCGTGCTGTTCGTCGCAAAAGTCCATTTACGTCTATTGAAGTTTTACCATCTGATATGGGTGGGGTAGAAGAGAATTTAAAAATGTTAATGGATGCACGTCCTGATATTTTAAACCATAACATTGAAACAGTGCGTCGATTATCTGACCGAGTTCGCGCAAGAGCAAAATATGATCGTTCATTAGAATTTTTACGTCGTGCAAAAGAAATGCAGCCAGACATTCCGACAAAATCAAGTATCATGCTTGGGCTTGGTGAAACAACAGAAGATATTATCGAAGCAATGGATGACCTGCGTGCAAACAACGTTAACATTTTAACGCTTGGTCAATATTTACAGCCGTCTAAAAAGCATTTACCGGTTATTAAATATTACACACCAGCAGAATTTGCAGAGCTAAAAGAAATTGCACTTAGCAAAGGATTTAGTCACTGTGAGGCTGGTCCACTTGTGCGTTCTTCTTACCATGCTGATGAGCAAGTACAATCTGCAAAAGAGAATACAGTAGCAGCAAAATAATGAGGAGATCCTTCTTAGTAACTTAGCTAAGAGGGATTTTTTTTCGAGAAAGATGTACTTGAATAGAAAGGAAGGAATTCATGAAAGGGTTTATTTTATTAGCGTTTGCAATTGTGAGTGAAGTCTTTGGAACAACGATGCTGAAGTTGTCAGATGGCTTTACGAAAGTATGGTCAAGTATCGGGGTTGTTCTTGGCTTTGCATCTGCCTTTTATTTTTTATCACAAACATTGCAGCATCTTCAAATTAGCACTGCTTATGCGATTTGGTCCGGAGTTGGTACAGCGTTAACGGCAGTAATTGGTGTTCTTATTTGGAAGGATGCTTTTACATGGCAAACACTCGTTGGTTTAGTGCTCATTATTGGCGGAGTAGTTGTATTAAATATGTCGGGGTCGGGTGCACATGGATGAAACGAGAGCTGGAATTTTCAGCTCTTGTTTCATTCATATTCTAATACAATATTTCCACATGTGGATAAAATCTTTCGTAATTCTTCTGTGGATAACGAAATCGTAAATTCAGGGACACCAGGTGAAATTAATATTTTTTCGTGTTGATAAATAGAAGAATCCACAATAATCGTTACATCCTGTGTATAACCAAACGGAGCAACACAACCTGGAATGCATCCAGTCTTCTCTCTTAGTTCATCAGGTGAACAAAGTGATACGCGTGTACCGATGATGTCTTTCATTTGCTTCATATCGAGGCGAGTTCCTTCTAATGTAAAAAAGACATAGTGAGCCCCAGATTTTGTTTTCATAAAGAGGCTTTTACTTGGTTCGCCTTCTAAGCCAAGGCGTTCTCGAATGAGCCGATCTGTTTCGTAATCTAAAATAGGTTCATGTTCAAACTTTTCATATAAAACATTCGTTTTATGTAGTAACGAGATGACTTCTTCGTACATCGGAATGCAAGCTCCTTTCGTTTCACTTTTTGAATGTTTTCCACAGTTTTTCGAATTTCTTTTTGTTTATAATTTCATGTGTAATGAATTGCCCATTATAAAAAGCGCTATATGTTGTAAAGGCACACGGCGCAGTTTGAGCAGCTTCTCGGGTTGAAATTTTATTGCGCTGAACAGAAATGTCGTATTCTTGCTCAATTTCTTTCAGTTCTTGGTGGACATAATAATCGGTAAAAGGACATTGATCTGTGTAATACACAACCAATCCTTCTTGAGTTTCAGCATGCATTTCTTTTGCGCTCGTATGAAATTGCGGGATAGGTGCCTCGGCATCAAACTTATACACAAGGAGTTCAAAGTAAGGTGGTGCTGTATCACAAACTTCGAATCCTTTTTTCTTTAAATAGCTGCCATCTGATAAATACGGGCGCTTCTTTTTGCTTGAAATAACAACAACACCGTGTTTACCATTGATTTTTGCATTTTGTATACATTCGTCTAATAATGCCGCGCCGTGTCCTTTTCCCTTAAAGCGCCCAGAAACCCAAAAGCAGTTTATACAAAAATATCCTGGAGCTATAATAGGTACCCAGGCGGATTCAGCTGGAAGGTATTCAATAAATACTTTTCCGTTTACATCTAGCTTTTTGAAGACAAGTCCTTCTTCTATTCGTTTTTGTAGCCATGCTTTCTTTTGCTGGACTCCGCGTGCCATTCTCTTGTCAGATATAGCGCAGCAAATATGTTCTGATTCTAAATTATCAGTAGTTACGTTAATTCGTTTCACAATGTATCTCCCATAATCTGTGGATAGTTACTGCATCATGTTCGATTATAATTTCGTATACGTCTGGGTTACTTAAGCTTTTCCATGTGGAAAAACCGATGTTTTCGTCAAACATTCTTAAAATAAGTGTGAATAAGTTACCGTGTGTAACGAGCAGTGTTACTTTTTGTGTATCATCTTGTAATATGCTGTGGATAAGTGATCGGACTCTCTCCGTCGCTTGGCGTGTAGATTCTCCGCCAGGAAAAGTGATATCTATGTCTGTAAATGTTTGCTCTAGCATTTGTAGCCAATTACTCATTGGGGCGCCGCTCAGTATACGCTCAGTTAACCGTGCATCCTCTTGAATAGGGAGCTGCATATGTGACGTGTAAGGTGTAATGGATTGAACAGCACGAGTAAAGGGACTAGAGATAATATTTTCGATAGGAAGTCGTTTTGTAATGAGAAAATTGGCAAGATCTTTTGATTGTTGCTCGCCTATTGCTGTAAGCGGGGCATCATGTTCTTGTCCAGTTGCCATGCAATGGCGGACAACAATTAATTTCTTCATAATTCATTCCTCTTTTCTTTAACAGGAAGTAATAGTTAACTGCTGGTATGTGCTCCGTTCGTTTCACTTTATATAGACGAATTTGTACGTACTTCGACAAATAGAGTGAGAAATCCTCTTTTTTCTAATTATTGGGAAGTTGGGTGAGGTTTCTTACAAAATAAAAAGCTAAGCCGAGCCGGCTTAGCTTGCATGTTCTAATGTAAATTTTGTTTTGATGTTACGAATAATCATGTAAGCACCGATACCAAACAGTATCATAAGTCCCTCGATTACGAACAAACTGATTTGCCCGCGTTGGTAAAGTGCTGCAAAAAAGTCAGTAAACGCATGAAGGAATACTGCTAATCCTACAAACATGTACTTTTTCTGCTTTACCCCGTATAAGACAAGCAATGTAAGAGCGATTTGCATAATAAAAGCAACGAGTCGCTCTACGCCACCAAATAAATAGAGGTAAGGCGGATTATGTACTAATGCGTCTTGGACAGAGCTGAGTTGTGGTACTTTCTCAATCATTTGGGCGAAGGTACCGTTATTAATTGCAAAAGCGAATACAAGGGTTTGAGCTCCAGTAGTTGCTCCGATTAATAATGATTCAATTCCCCCGTGACCAATTCCGTAAGCGAGACCATCTTTATATTCCTGGTACTTTTTGAGTAGAAAGTAAAAGGCAATAAAACGTCCAAGTTCTTCAAAAATGCCAGCTGTTAATCCACCATATATGGCATAGATAAACGAATTTTTTAACAGTGGAGCTGTCGCTGGATTCCCCAATATAAATACATGTAACGTTTTCTCTAAAATTTGTGAGAATCCGATAAAAAATACAATTCCGACACCGACAATTTTGAAAGAGATTTTATACTTTTTCCGAAAATAAATGAGAGCACTAATCGGAATAAGAACACAGATAATGATTTGGACGATTATACTTCCAATTGCTGCATTTGAAACCATAAATTTCACCACTTTCTAATATATATATTCTATATTATGCCTGAAAAACGGTGAAATGTTTAGGGAATAACCTGAGATTATCTTCCCAGGTTATTTGATTCGGCAATACTTTACTTCAGTGTATTAGGCATTGTATCCGTTTGTGTATTATTTAAGTGCGGGTTTTTGCTCATTTCACGTTTAAGCATATCAAGTGTTTGAGCATATTCTTTATCGTTTAATGTGCCTGACTTGAGTCCTTGAATTTGTGATACTAATTTTTGTTCTGTTGATACATATGCTTTGTAATAGCGGGGAACGATAGACAGTGCTGTTTTTTGTACTTGATCAGCAACTAAAGCTGGGTCTGTTGTGTTTGCTCGGTAGACAATAAACACTTCGTCATCGGTTACAAGTGTTGCGGCGTTCATGACATCTGGTAGTTTGACGGTTAAATCTGTAATCATTTCAGCTAATCGTTCCTTGTTAATGGTACCAACTGGGCGATTGGATACTTCATCTTTTTGTTTATGAGAATAGCCAACCCGTGTTAGCATTCGGTTTGGTACGTCCTTCCCGTATAAGTCTTTATGTTCTGACACGAGTACACGGCTTCCTTCTTCACGTTTCATTTCCGCTTTCTTTGTTTGACATCCAGCACAGATGGAAAGAGTGAGAAGGGATAAGAGCAGTTGTTTTTTCATGATTGTTTTCTCCTTATTTGATGTAAACACGATTGGTTCAACTAACCTTTTGGAGAAGAGCGTTCCAAAAGGAAGTTTCACTTTACCCCGCTCTAACGGGCAGTAATAGTTAGAAAAAGCAAAGAAGTGTTAACTGCCCATAAGAGCCCGATTAGTTCAACTAACCTTTTGGAGAAGAGCATTCCAAAAGGAAGTTTCACTTTATAGCATTTCCCACTGAGAAGGTTTTTTGTATTTGAAATTGTTGGTTTTAAGGCTTTATGATACGATAAAAAGAAGAAAGAATAGGAAAGGGATTGGAAGATGGAGCAAAAACAGGAGATTCGCACTACAGTTCATGTGAATAATATCCACTATGAAGTAATAGAAGAGAACCGAAATGGATTTAATGAAGAAGCATTTAAAGCTCGTTATGCAGAAATTTTAAATAAATATGATTACATTGTGGGCGATTGGGGCTATGATCAGCTTCGTTTGCGCGGCTTTTTTGATGATAGTAACCAGCGTGCAACGTATGATACAAAAATTAGTACGTTATCTGAGTATTTATATGAGTATTGTAATTTTGGGTGTTCGTACTTTGTACTGAGAAAAGTGAAGAAGTAAAAAGAAGGAGCTGGCTTTTAAAAAGTCAGCTCCTTCTACTTTTCGATATGATTCAAATTACATATATATAGAAATACAGTCACCAGCTGCAAGTTTGGCATTTGGTTTAATTTGTTGACCGTTTAGTTGAATAGCTCCATCTTTAATTTTTTCTGTAATTACTGTACGGCTCCATTCTGAAATATAGGTTGCCAATACTTTATCGATGCGAAACACTCCGTGCACGGATTCTAAGAGAATGGTTAGTTCAGTTGTTCCCCCATTTTGATAGGGCGTAATTGAAATGTTGTTTAGTGTTTCTTGTCTTTCTTCTTGAAAGGTGTCGACTGTTTCCACGTGCTCAGAATGCGTTTTATAAATGTGTAACTTTTTATTCCACGTATGTCCTTTTGCACATTTGTAAATTGCAAAACGGTAAATGTTTTTACCGTTCGCGTTATGCCTGCGAATGTGCGTATCAGTAAAAAGAGCTGTGTGACCACAATTTTTACAATGTTTTTCAACAGTTGTCTCTAATTCCGTTTTATATAAGTTCCAAAAAAGTTGTACGTTCTGCATTTTCCTTCACCTCGTATTTAGATAAAGGAACGTGAGACATCTATTTGGATGTCTTGCGGTATGAAATATAGAAAAAAGAGAAAAATAAAAGAAGGTTCCCTTGTGAGGAACCTTCGTAACAATCATACTGCAGATGTGCTACGTTCCTTTGTAATGGGAATTGGGCAGACTACTCCCTTGAAAAAAGCGTTGTGCTTTTTTGAGAGTAATGCTATCCAGTTGCTGATCCATTACAAAGTAAATGTTGGCATACGTAGTGTGACATCCTTTCTATCCAAATAGATTTGTCGTTAGTATAACACATTAAACTGAAAATTCAAAACAAATAACATGGAAAAATCACCAGCTCTATTACAAGCCGGTGATTTGGATTACATCAGTTCAAATAAAAATGAGCGTAATTCTTCTGCGTTTTCTTCAGAAATCGAAAATGCATGTTCTAAGTAGCCAGGTTCTTCTAAATCGTCACGACCGATAATTGCAAATTTATTGCGCTGCATATCAAGGACGATTGTTTTGCCATAATGACGATCGGAGTACAAAAGCGCTAAATCGTGGCGCTCGTTTTCTCCCATAAAGCTTACGAAACGCGTTTTTGTTTCTACTGTGTCATCGTAAAGAAAAAAACGTTCTTCCATGAACATGACTCCTTTTTAAATATCTAAATTTAAGTGTGGTTTATGATCTAAATGGTGGTGCGTTTTAATAAAGCGCACTGTTCTTGTTTTATAACGCATAACGATCGAATATGTTTCAGCTAAATCGCCGCCAAGGAATTTCACACCGTCTAATAACTCGCCAGCAGATACACCTGTTGCTGAGAAAATTGCATCATCACCGGATACTAAATCATCTAGCATTAGCAGTTGACGTGGGTTTTCTAAACCCATTGCAAGGCAGCGTGCTGCTTCTTCTTCATTCATTGGAACGAGACGTGCTTGCATCTCTCCGCCAAGACATTTCAGCGCAGCGGCAGAAATAACGCCTTCTGGGGCACCGCCGGTACCGATAAATAAGTCGATTCCTGTGCCTGGAAGAGCTGTTGCGATAGATGCACCAACATCACCATCACCAAATAATTTTACGCGTGCACCTTTTGCCCGAACACGGTTAATAATTTCTTGATGACGTTCACGTTCTTGGATGATAACTGTTAAGTCACGAATTTTTTTATTGTTTGCTTCTGCTACAATTTCAATTGTTTTTTCAATAGGATCATCTAAGCTAATTTTACCAGCTGCATTTGGACCAACCGCGATTTTTTCCATATACATATCAGGAGCATGTAGAAGGTTTCCTTTATCAGCGACAGCGATAACAGCCATTGCGTTTGCAAGACCTTTCGCTACGATATTTGTTCCTTCTAACGGGTCAACGGCAATGTCTACTTCTGGACCGTTTCCTGTTCCGAGCTTTTCCCCAATGTAAAGCATCGGTGCTTCATCAAGTTCCCCTTCGCCAATCACAACAGTACCTGCCATGTTAACAGAGTCAAACATTGTACGCATTGCAGTTGTTGCAGCGTCATCTGCCTCATTTTTCTTCCCGCGGCCCATCCATTGTGCTGATGCAAGGGCTGCTGCTTCTGTTACACGGACAATTTCTAATGCGAGTTCACGTTCCATTGTGACATTCCTCCAATTCCGAAAATCATACAAATATAACTATAACAAAGAACCGGAAAAAGGTGAATTCGAAAAATTGTCGATTTTTTTTGAATAAAGGGTTACAATTGGGAATGAAAATGCTTTAATTTCCAGGTAGGTGACATATATGTACTTTGTAGACCGTAAAAAAATTGAACAAATGTTACAGTGTTTAGAGAAAGTTGTTGCAGCATTTCAAACAAAGCAAGAATACAAGGGAGCGCTTGAGGAATATGCATTAGAGCGTATGGCGCATCTTATGATTGATTCTATTTTAGATGTAGGCAATGCCATGATTGATGGATTTATTATGCGCGATCCAGGTAGCTATGAAGATATTATTGATATTTTAATGGATGAAAAAGTTGTTACAAATGAAGAAGGAGAACATTTAAAAGAAGTCGTTCGTCTTCGAAAAATGATTGTGCAGGATTATGTAAGTATGAACCATACAGAAGTGTATCATACAGTGCAAAAACATATTGATATGATAAAACAATACCCTGTCAATATTCGCCGGTATTTGGAACAAGAGCTTGGTCCTGTATCTGCGTTTGTGGGAGAATAGATTATGTTTTAGCTCTAATGGACCATGATGTATACTGTCCGTTAGAGCTTTTTCGAAGGGAGTTAAGAAATGGGGGAAGCGGCACGTTCCACAAGAGAGGAAATTATTCAACTTTTGAAAGTAAGAGGAGAACAAACGGTTTCGTTATTAGCAGAAGCGTTGCAAATTACAGAGATGGCCGTACGTCGTCATTTAAGTAAGCTTGAGAAGGATAAGCTCATTGAAATGAAAATGGTACGGCAACATGTCGGAAGACCAATGTATGTCTACTGTTTAAGTGCAAAAGGAGAAGACTTGTTTCCAAAACAATATAAGCAGTTTGCAGTCGAAATGCTAGAAGATTTGCAGCGTATTGGCGATGAAGAACTTGTTAAGAAACTTTTGCAGGCGCGAACAGACCGTATGGAAGAACAATTGGCAAAACGTGTAAATCGAAAGGAAACAACATTAGAGCGCTTAAAAGAAATTGCAATCATGCAAGAAAAAAATGGGTATATGGTGCGCGTAGAACAAGAAAGTGAACATTCTTTCATACTACAAAAACAAAATTGTCCGTTAATGGAGGTAGCTGAAAAGTTTCCGCAAATTTGTCATGATGAGAAAAGTATGTATAATAAGCTATTGCCAACCACTGATGTAAAAGTATTATCGAGTATGTGCGTGGGAGACTGTTTCTGTTCGTATCAAATCATAGAAAAAAAATGAACATTATGGGACGCTTTTTGAAAAAGCGTTTTTTTCTTTTGGAAAAGAGGATACGATAAGAAGAGAGTATGTATCAAGAAGGAGTGACATCTGTGTATAAAGGCTATTTAATTGATTTAGACGGAACGATGTACCGAGGCGAAGAACGCATTGAAGAGGCGAGCGATTTTATAAAGGCGTTGCAAGAGCGTAACTTACCTTATTTATTTGTGACGAACAACTCGACGCGTAAACCAGAGCAAGTGGCAGACAAGCTTGTGCAGTTTGATATTCCGGCTACACCAGAGCAAGTATTTACAACAAGCATGGCCACAGCGAACTTTATATATGAAAGAAAACAAAATGCTTCTGTATATATGATTGGGGAAGAAGGTTTACGTGATGCACTTGTGGAAAAAGGATTCACACTTGTGGATAGTAATCCTGATTTTGTCGTTGTTGGACTAGATCGTGAAATTACGTATGAAAAATTGGCAAAAGCGTGTTTAGCTGTTCGAAACGGGGCAACATTCATTTCAACAAACGGTGATATTGCGATTCCAACAGAACGTGGCTTATTACCAGGGAACGGTTCCTTAACATCCGTTGTAGCAGTATCCACAACAGTAAATCCAATTTTCATTGGTAAACCGGAATCCATTATTATGGAGCAAGCATTAAAAGTACTCGGAACAACGAAAGAAGAAACATTAATGGTTGGGGATAACTATGACACGGACATTTTAGCAGGCATGAATGCGGGCATGGATACACTACTTGTCCACACAGGAGTCACATCTGTGGAAAAATTAACAGAATACGACGTGCAGCCAACGCATGTTGTACACAGTTTGACGGAGTGGATTGAGAAGATGTAAGAAGAGATAGGCAATCGTAAATGGTTGCCTATTTTTTATAACAAAAAATTCGTTTTGGTGATATATGTGGTCGAATTGTGTGAGGTTTTATTTCTTTCTTGCCAAGCAATTGGATGGTATAATATGGAACAAATGTAATGAGGAGGCGTATTTATGAAGTGCGCAAAAATGATGAGGGTACAAATTCAAGGGGAAAACGCATCATTTACCCTATAAACTGCGTGGTTCCCCTTTAATATGGGGGTATCATCCTAGTGGAAAAAGATTTACAAGAATTAAAGAATAGTAATATATCAACTACAGTAACCGATTTACCGAATTATGTGTTTACTGATGTGAAGAAGGCTTTTCTATGGCTTGGCTTTCTTGCTTTCTTTAGTGTATTGAACGAAATGGTTTTTAATGTAGTTTTACCTGATATCGCGAAAGATCTTGGTATATCACCATCTTTAGCTAACTGGGTAAATACAAGTTTTATGCTTTCATTTGCGATTGGATCAATCACGTACGGAACAATAAGTGATAAATATGGTGTGAAGAAATTACTTGTCTTTGGTCTGCTTGCTTATAGTGGTGGATCACTTTTAGGAGTGTTGGCACATTCTCATTTTTTGGCTGTAATTGCTGCGCGTTTTATGCAAGGTGCTGGTGCATCAGCAGTGCCAGCGCTTATTATGGTAATCGTTGCACGCTACATGAAATCAGAAGATCGCGGGAAAGCATTTGGCATAATCGGCTCATTGGTAGCTATGGGAGAAGGAATAGGGCCAGCTCTTGGCGGGACGATTGCTCATTATGTACAGTGGCCCTTTCTTTTTCTGATTCCGATGCTGACACTGTTTACTATCCCCTTTTTTCTAAAAGAACTTCCCAATGAATCCATAAAGGGGAAGAGGATAGATACTTTTGGAATAGTGTTACTGTCCTGTGGAATTGTCACATTTACTATATATACAACACAATATAATTGGTTGTATTTGGTGACTAGTTTTGTGTTGTTTGCAGGCTTCGCTTTGCATATACACAAGGTTGAACAACCTTTTATAGAACCAAGATTATTTATAAACCGAAAGTTTATATTGGGAGTTCTAACTGGTTGCGTTCTTTTAGGTACTGTGGCAGGTTGTATAGCAATGATTCCTTATATGATGAGAGATATACACCAACTGTCTGCAAGTATGATCGGGTGGGTTATATTCCCAGGGACGATGAGTGTAATGGTATTCGGCACTGTTGGTGGTAGCCTAGTTGATAGACGAGGAACTACATTTGTTCTATGGCTTGGCTCATTTTTCATTGTTGCGAGCTTTTTTATCATTTCATTATTTGCAGATCAAACACCATGGTTCGTTTCAGGTATGTTAATTCTAATATTTGGTGGACTCTCCTTCGTTAAAACAGTCATTTCTACGAGTGTTGCGGATGCTTTGGGGCCGAAGGAAGTCGGTGCAGGTATGGGATTTCTCAGCTTCGCCTGCTTTTTAGCAGAAGGACTAGGGATAGCGATTGTTGGTGGGTTATTAACAAAACATATTTTAGAATATCCGTTACTTTCCACTATAAAAAATGCGAAAGCGTACTTGTATAGTAATTTATTACTCGTTTTTATTGTTGCCATATTAACTGGTACAACCATCTATACAGTGGCTTATAGTCGAAGAAGAAATGAATTGTAATTGATGGTTAGAAGCCGAACAAAATGTTTGGCTTCTTTGTAATTGCTTAGTCAATCTAGGAAAGAAAGGAAGTGAAGTGTTTTTTAGTGGTCTGATCGCTATGTCCTATTGCGGAGCTGCTGGAATTATCATATGGCTCATTAAGAAATCCGCAGTTAAAATTGGGGATTTTATTTCGATGGAATTTCCATTCGTGATATTGAGATACATTCGTTAAGAGAAAATATCACTGTGCTTTTCCAAAATTTTATTCGTTATTTCTTCACAATTGAAGATAATATATCTTTTGGGAATGTATCAAACAAACATGACAAAGACAAAATTCAACAAGTTACTCACCAGGCTAATATCAATGAATATATAAAAAATCTCCCTAACATAAAAAGGATTTTCCGACAAATTCATCGTATATATTACATAAAATATACGGGGGGGCATATATGAAAAAAATACTTACAAATAAATTTGTCGAAATACCGATTCATCTCGTCTTATCGATAATCGTCATTTTCTTTTTAGGTACATTGCCGCAATTATTTATTGGTATGGAGCTTAACGTTCATAATTACATCGACTCTATTACATCGACATTTTCAAAACTGTTTGGCAATAAACCGTTAACCTATTATGGCCCTTATATGGACCCATCAAACGGGAGACCATTATTCCCGCAAATTCTCATACAGTACAAAGAAACTGCATTTGTTTTCTTGATGTCCTTACTAATTTCTGTACTCATTTCTTTCATCATCGTATACATCATTCTGCAACTATCAAAACGTAAACAAGAAAAAATAATGGTCTTTCTCGACTTTCTTGAGTCCATCCCAGATATGTTATTCATCCTCGGATTACAGTTACTTGTTGTGTATATTTACAAAAAAACAGATGTACTTATTATGAATATCGGAAGCATAGGTGATAAAAAGGTCGTTTTGCTTCCAATACTATGTCTTAGCTTACCTTCCATTATACTATTTGTAAAATTGCTTTTATTTTGCTTTGAAACAGAATTGCAAAAAGATTATATATTGTTAGCCCGTGCAAAAGGGCTCAGTAAACTACATATTTTAAATCATCACGTGCTACGCAATGTGTTACTGAGCATGCTTTATTTCTCGAAAACAAACATATGGTTTATGTTATCGAGCTTATACATCATTGAATATTTTTTTAATATCCCAGGCACTTTTTTATTCATAAAAGATTACGGCATTCCTGAAGTGTTTATCATTTCAATGCTACTCATTTATATACCAATTTTTACTATCTTTAAGTTGTTTCACATTTTCATTCCAGACGAATTGAAAGGAGAAGCATAACATGTGGCGTACATTAAAAAAGGATAAATCTTTCATTGTTAGTGTTTCCTTTCTCCTTCTTTTCGTCCTTGCAAGCATCGGAAACTCTATCTTCATGGACGGAGAAGTTCGCCAAGTGTCGATACGATTTGATGAAAATGGAAAAGTAGAAGCAGCACCGTTTCCTCCTTCTCTAGAATTCCCAATAGGTACAGATAAGAAAGGTTATGATTTATTGCACCGCGTCATCGAAGGAGCAAAATGGAGTATTGGCGCTGCCTTTCTCATCGCAGTCATCCGCACCATTTTTGGGATTGGGATTGGAATTTTTATTGCTTTTTATATAAAGCGAACTTTTCGAAATCTTGAAGCGACATCTGATAGCTTTACCGTTATTCCAATGACACTCATCGCTTTTTTTATGCTAGTGAATGTATTGCAGTTTGCGAACGGCGAAATACCTCCGCCCTTTTATCAACGCATTTTCTTTCAAATGATGGTTCTTATCGTTCTAGCACTACCGACGCTGTCTTTTTATTTTGCAAATGAAACGAAGAAACTGCTGTCTGAAGCATTTATGCACGCTGCTCGTACACTTGGCGGTAACAAGTGGCACCTTATCAAGATACATTTATTTCCGAATTTACGGCCACTCTTCATGATTGTCTTAATGCAGCAATTTGTACAAGCTTTAATCCTCTTCGCACATCTAGGCGTATTAGAGATTTTCTTTGGTGGAACCATTGTCTTCTCTGGCGGTGAATCTGAATCCGTCAGCAGCGAATGGTCTGGGCTTATCGGCTTATATTTCCGCTCTTTATCAGTACATCCTTGGATTCCACTGGTACCGATTGGCTGTTTTACCCTTACTATTATTGCGGGGAATACAATTGTACGCCGCATGAAAGTAGCGATGGAGAGGCAATATCAGCCAAAAGAACAAATAGATGAACACGACAAAGATCAACGGGTAACTATAACAGCGAATTCATTTACATTTTACAAAGAAGGTTAAAAGCTGTATCTGGGGTTCTGTCCCATCGCTATCGACCTACTAAAATAAAATACCCCTTAAAATGAAAAAATACGCTATTCTTTCTGTAGAACCATAGGAAAGGATGGCATTTTTTTATGGACCTCTCGCTTTCTGAAGAATTACATCTATTCTTACAAGAATTACAACGCTTTCTATCTCCAGTAGTCCTACAAGACATCGCCAGACAAGTTGGCTTTGTAAAGCGATCTAGTAAATATCAAGCAAACGAACTCATTAGTCACAGTACAAAAATCAAGGTGTAGATAGGGTTTCACACCGTTAGCTTGATGGGCATGCGGCAGGATTCCTAGAGGGAAAGCAAAGAAGATGCTTTGCATAACAGGAATTCTTTTCGTGTGAGCGAATAGGTATAAGGAAAGCGAGGAGAACATACAAATGAACATTCATAACCTTACAATCGAAGAAGCGGAAGAAATCAATACATGGCAATATGAGGCCCCGTATGAACTGTATAGTTTTACTGGGGAAGATGAAACGTTAAAAGAATTGCTTGATGGTACATATTACGGTGTTTGTGATGAGCAGGATAAATTCATAGGTTATTTTTGTTTTGGGGATAACGCACAGGTACCAGGCGGAAGAGATGCGAAGTTATACACAGGTGAGCGCGCTATAGATATCGGACTTGGGATGAAACCAGCATTAACAGGAAAGGGGCTGGGGATATCTTTTTTACAAGCAGGATTGCAGTTTGCGAAGGATGAGTTTAAGCCAGAGAAAATTCGGTTAAGTGTTGCGGCTTTTAATGAGCGGGCCATTCATCTATATATGAAAGCAGGTTTTCAAAAGAAAGTGTCTTTTGTGAACAGAGGTAGAGAGTTTCAGCTTATGGAGTATGAGGAGAAATAAATAAGAAAACCAGCTCTTTTTATATAGAAGCTGGTTTTCTTGTTTTTGTATTATTCAGCATGTGCAGCTCTATGCGCCAAACGACTTGAAGCAGCAGCAGCGATCGCTCCAACGATGTCATCAAGGAATGTATGAACTTTACCTGTTGATTTATCGTTTAAATATTGTAAAATACCTGGCTTTAATTTATCGATATAGCCAAAATTTGTGAAACCGATTGAGCCGTATACGTTGACGATGGATAAGGCGACAACTTCGTCTACTCCGTATAATCCTTCATCGCGGTGGATGATGTCTTGAAGAGGTGCACTTAGTAAACCTTTTTCGGCAAGAACATCTAATTCAATTCCTGTAATGAGGGCATTTTGTACTTCACGTTTGGATAAGACACGTTCTACATTATAACGACATTCTTCCATTGCTAAATTTGGATGATATTTTTTTTGAAGAAAATGAACGAGTTCTGCAATATCGTCAATTTTTACACCGCGTTCTTGTAGTAACTGTAATGCTCTTTCTTGTAGTTCATTTCGTTGTGTCATGTTTATCACCTTTTTTTCTTTTTTATATTGTATACGTATAGGTGTATGATGTGCATAGGAATGAAATTCAATTAAAGGCTCATATATATATAGAAAAAATGTAGGTGGCGAGTACGATGATTCAACATATTTATGAGAACTATCATATACACGTCAAAGAATTTACACCTCTTGGTCCTTATAAAAGCTTTTGGGTTCGTAATAAAATTTATGTGCTTCTTCCTGCCGGTCATTTGCAAGAAGAAGAGCTTGTTGAAATGAAAAAATTAAGTGATTATATGAATCAGCAAGGTGATATTACCGTTGCGACGTTTGTGCCAAACGTACAAGGTTATTATGTTAGTGAGATAGAAGAAACAAATTATTGTTTGTTAAAAGGAATACGCACGTTAGAGCGTAATGTCATTTCATTAGGAAGTGAGTTATCGTTATTTCATAAGCGCGGTGCATTCTTTTCAGAAGAAATTGAACATCTCAGCCGAATTGGTGAATGGAAGTCGCTCTGGGAAAAACGATTAGATCAACTCGAACGTTTTTGGCAATCTAAAATAGCAAGTCACCCTACTGATGTGTTTGAACAATTATTTATTGAATCTTTTCCGTACTACTTAGGTCTTGCCGAAAACGCGATTCAATATGTAGTAGATACAGAAATTGATGATAATCCTCAACCTACTGATGCCGCAACAATTTGTCAGGAACGATTTACGCCATTACTTTGGCAGCAAACGAAACGATTAAAGCTGCCAGTTGATTGGGTATATGACCATCCAAGCCGTGATTTAGCCGAATGGGTACGTCATATTTCTTTTGAAAAAAGAGAGAACTGGGAAGAAACGATTGTCCAGTTCTTAACCGACTACGAACGGAACTATTCATTATCTTCGTTTGGCTGGCGTTTATTATTTGCCCGTCTTCTCTTTCCGCTTCATTATTTTGAAACCATTGAAGGTTATTACTTAACTGGAAATGAAACGCAAAAATATGTATACCAAGATCGGTTAGAAACGATTTTGCGGCGTGTAGATCAATCGGAACAGTTTCTTCAGCAGTTTTATGATCTTATTCGCTTACCTATTGATAGGTTAGGAATTCGCAAGATTGACTGGCTTACGTAATATGCAATTTTGAAAAAAGAGACCATGGTGGGTCTCTTTTTTCTTTAGCGGCTAGAACAGTCGATGGATTCGCGTCTTCCGTCGAGGCAAAAAGCGCCTCTATGTCAGAAGCTCCATCCCCCTCCTGTTCTGAGCAGGCCGCTTCCGCTTTTAAATTAAAATACTTGTTCTACTTCAATTACACCCGGTACTTCTTCTAAAAGAGCACGCTCGATACCAGCTTTTAATGTGATTGTAGAACTTGGGCAGCTACCGCAAGCACCTAGAAGGCGTAATTTAACGATACCGTCTTCGATATCTACTAATTCTACGTCACCGCCATCGCGAAGTAAGAATGGGCGTAATTTATCTAATACTTCTACTACTTGTTCGTGTAAGTTTTCGTTTTCCATTTTTATCGACTCCTTTCATCAGTTTTATTATAATCAAGATACAGGGGAAAATCTATTTTTAATATCTTTCTTATATTGTCAAGATAGTTTATGGAAGTTTCCTGCTTATATGTGACAATAAGATGTGGAAAGAAATGTGTGTGCAAATGGGGGAGAAAATATGATAAAAGTTAGTGTTTACGGCGCGAAAGTTGTATGTGCGAGCTGCGTTGGAATGCCGTCTTCAACGGAAACGTATGAATGGCTGCAAGCAGCAATCGGACGAAAATATGAAGGACAAGAAGATAAGTTTCATTTTGAATATGTGGATATTCATGAGGAGCAAGAGGAGGAAGAAAAACGAGCTTTTGCTGAGCGTGTTATGGAAGAAGACTTATTTTATCCTGTTGTTCTTGTGAATAACGAGATTGTCGGAGAAGGAAATCCTCGCTTAAAGGATGTATACGAAGAAATTGAGAAATATTTATAATATAACTTATCACTCACAGAGCTCTTGCAACTTAGACTACAAATCGCAAGGGCTTTTTCTGTGCTTTGGAGGATGAATGAGATGAAGAAGGGATTTGTAATAGGGATTATAGGGCTTTTTCTAGTTAGCAGTATTGCTTGTATGAAAGAGGATGCAGCAGCAATTTACTCATTAGCAGGTTGGCTGGGCGTCTTTTTCTTAGCTAGTGCAGTATTTCTTTGTATAGATGGATTTATTTTAGGAGCAAGGGGGACATTTGCCTCGGCAAAGCCAACGCGAAAAGAATCCCGCTTTCAATCTGCTAAAACGAACGCATTTGCAGCAATTCCTAATATGACAGCAGCGTTAGGAGTATACTTATGGCTATCGTAACGGAGCATTCTATACCAAAAGAAGCAAAGTTCTTATTAGACCAATATGTGAACGAACTTCAAAAAATCATTTCAAAAGAAAAGCTAATTGGTGTGTATTTGTATGGTTCATTAGCATTAGATGCGTTTCATCCGGAAACGAGTGATATTGACTTTGTAACGGTGATGACAGAACAAGTCAGTGAAGCAGAGAAAGTGAAAATACGTGAATTACATAAGAGGCTTTATACACATGACCTTGGTAAACGAATGGACGGGATGTATATTCCGCTTGGTGATGTAGGAAAGCAAAATCATGAGATGTCACCGTATCTATATTGTTCAGATGGAAAAGTAAATGAAGGCTATTGGGACATTAATTCTGTGACGTGGTGGATGATAAAGAATTGTGGTATTACGATTTTGGGTCAAAAAGCAGACGAGCTTCCATATGTAGTAACGTGGGATGATGTTGTAAGCACAATGGAATACAATGTGGAACAATATTGGAGTGAGAAAGTAAAGCGTCCATATTTATTTTTATCTACAGAATGGGTAGAGTTTGCAGTTGTGACAATGGGACGTATTATATACACGCTAGAGATGGAACGGATTGTTTCTAAAGATGAAGGGCTGCAATATATGATGAAATGTTTTAAAGAATGGGAACCGCTTCTTCAAGATGTGTACCGGGTACGTCAAAAAGAAGGAATGAAACCATCTTTATCGAGATGGAAACGTGCTAAGATGACGAAGCAGTATTTATTATTTGGGATAGAGGAATGTAAGAAGAAGTGTAGAAAATAAAAGAAGTTCACATTTTTTGTGAACTTCTTTTATTTTTTAACCATTATGATGTTTGTACATCCAAAGAATACCTGACTTTAAAAGACGCGGTACGCGGCCCATTAATGGCTGATTTGCGAGTAAACCGAATCCGTGTTTTTTCCCGAGAGAACCGAGAACACCTTTTAGTTTAATAACAGGTAGCTCTTCTGGTAATGCTTCATTGCTCCAACGTTTTAATAATATTTGGACAATTTGTTCACCTTGACCTTCTGCAAGCTGTGCAGATGGTGCATGTGGCAGCGCAGCACAGTCACCTAGCACATATACATTCTCGTAATCTGGAATATTATGATACTTTGTTAATACAACCCGACCACTATTATCATGCTCGACAGGTAGATTACGAACGATTTCACTCGCTTGAATGCCAGCTGTCCATACAATTGCGTCACATTCAAGTGGTTCATCGTGGTTATACACAATAGTTGGTTCTACTTTTGTAATGTTCGAGTTGCGAACAATTGTAACATTATGCTTCAAAAACCACTCTTCTACGTATTTACTTAATTTCTCTGGGAATGGGAAAAGAATGCGATCTTTTCGGTCAAATAAATAAATGTTTAAGTCTGGACGGCTTTCGCGAAGCTCACTTGCTACTTCAACACCGCTTAGTCCAGCGCCTACAACAGCAACTGTTGCATGTGGTTCTAAACCATTTAGTTGTTGATATGTTTGACGAACTTGCTCAATGGATTGAAGGCTATATGTATTTTCCTTCGCTCCTGGAACGTTGTGATAGTTATCTTCACAGCCAAGTCCGATAATTAAGTCATCATAATTGACAACTTCACCGCCCTCAAGATGAACAGCTTTGTTTTCTAGATCAACGTTGGTTATAGTACCATATTGAATATTAAGTCGTGGATGCTCTGGAAATGGAATGCGAATATGCGTTTCAGAAATCGTTCCTGCCACTAATGCGTAGTATTCTGTTTTAAAACAGTGATACGGTACCTTGTCGATTAATGTCACTTGAACATCATCTGGAAGTTGGTTGCTCGGAAGAAGACGCTGTAAAACTCTCATTCCACCGTAGCCGCCACCAAGTATTACGAGGTGCTTCATGATGGATTACCCCTTTTCTGTTGAAATATCCCCTAATCATAAATTTTTATATTACAAAAATATTTTGACTTTACTCATTAAAATTATATCGAATTTAGAAGCAAATAACAATGCGTGAATACATACTCTGTTGTACAATAATAAGAAAGTGGAAGCGATATCACCGAATATTCTATATAAATACAAAAACAACAAAGACCATTTTTGGGGGTGGACGAGAGCATCGGGTCGTGCATAGAAGTGGTCAGATCCATATTCTACCACATGCCATGTTTAAAACAGAGGGAGCGAGCGAGTGGAGGTCATGTGTATTTTGCATAGCAGCGACTTATGTGTCGAAAAATTAAAACGGATATATATAGCTGCTGGGACTGGATAAGAAGAAAAGTGGAAGTGGCTCATTCAGAATTAGTAGAATTATGGAGTTTCCTGTCAGTAAACGCTTTTTATTAAGAGTTAACAAATGAAACGATTGAATATTTTAATCGTTTTTGCTGGATTTAGACAAACATCTTAGGCTTACTGTTATAAAACAAGCTTTGAAATAGATATAGGGGGGAATTAAGGTTGATTAAACCGTTAATTGAATTTTGTGTTAGCAACCTTGCAAGCGGTGCGCAAAAGGCACGTGAACAATTAGAGAAAGATCCGAATTTAGATGTGATTGAGTATGGCTGTCTTGGGTATTGCGGCGTTTGTTTTGAAGGGCCGTATGCGCTCGTAAACGGTGAAGTTGTAAAAGGTGAAACACCGGATGAACTTGTGAAAAATGTATACGATTATTTAGATGAAAACCCGATGTTTTAAGGTGCTGCAACGAGGCAGCGCCTTTTCATTTGAACGCATAAAATCACTTCGAAAGAACAGGCTATAACAAGTGCAGCAGTTGCTTAGTATATAGACAAAAAAGAAAGCCCTTTTTTGAAGGGCTTTTTGCTTACACAATATGTGTAAGTACGACATTGTTACACCAAAATTGTCGTTGAATATGAGAAACGGGGGACATTCTTATTGTTTTCCAAAAGCGCTCATTTTATACTTATAACAATCAAAAATTTTGGAGTGAAATAATATGACACAACTTTCTTTCACAAAAATGCACGGACTTGGGAATAATTATATTTATATAAATATGTTTGAAGAACAAATTGCAGAAGAGCATCTTGCAAAAGTTGCTGAAAAAGTATCGGACGTGAATACTGGAATTGGTTCCGACGGAATGATTTTAATTTGTCCCTCTGACATTGCTCCTGTGAAAATGCGTATTTTTAATAAAGACGGTTCAGAAGGAAAAAGCTGCGGGAATGGACTGCGTTGCGTTGCAAAGTACGCATATGAGCATAAATTAGTAGAAGAGACTGTTTTTATGATTGAAACGTTAGCAGGAATCGTTACAGCAGAAGTAAAAGCTGAAGATGGAATTGTAACCTCGGCAACAATTGATATGGGAGCACCTAGATTAAAACGCATTGATTTACCGATGTTAGGTGAAGGAGAAACACCATTTATTCGTGAAGATTTCCTTTACAGTAACCACCGTTACACATTTACAGCTGTCTCAATGGGAAATCCGCATGCTGTTATTTTTGTAGATGATATTGAAGAAGCACCGCTTACAACATTAGGACCTGTATTAGAAACACATGAGATGTTTCCGGAAAGCGTAAATGTAGAATTTATTGAAGTACTGAATGATTGTGAAATGCATTTTCGTGTATGGGAACGCGGTTCTGGCATTACACAAGCATGTGGAACAGGGGCATGTGCTGCGGTTGTAGCTGCAATCTTAAATAGAAAGATGAAGCGCGGACAAGAAATTACTGTTCATTTAGCAGGCGGAGATTTAATGATTACATGGACAGAAGAAGGAACAGTTCTCATGAATGGTCCAGCAGAAGTCACTTGCAGCGGTGTATATTATTATAAGATTGAAGAGTAAAGATGTATAATAGAACGAGAGAAGAAAGGAAGGAAGGTGAATTCTATGATTACTGTAACAGAACAAGCAGCACATCAAATTAAAGATATGTTAAAAGACGCTGAAGAAGGAGAAAGATACGTTCGCCTTGCTGTACACGGCGGTGGATGTAGCGGTCTTTCTTATGGCTTAGGATTTGAAAGAGAACCAAATGAAGACGATACAGTTCTTGAATTTTTCGGTGTTGAATTTGTTATTGATAAAGAAAGTGCTCCAATTGTAAAAGGAGTAAAAATCGATTATAAGCAATCAATGCTTGGCGGTGGATTTACAATCGACAATCCAAACGCAATCGCATCATGCGGCTGTGGATCATCGTTCCGCACAGCGACGAATGCTGGTAAGCCTGAGGAATGTTAACATTAGCTAATATTTGTGTAGTGCGCATCTATAAGGATTAATAATACCGACCTTCTTGACGGTGAATTACAATATTCATTCGTTAAGAGGGTTTTTATTTTGGATGGAACGAAAGAGGGAAAATGGCGAAAAAAGTAGAAATTCGAGTGTTTTTGTTGTTATTTGCTTATTTTCATGTTACTATAAAGTCAATTATATAGAAGAGAAGATGGTTTGTCTTTTTGAATTAACAGAATTTTCAGAAAATAATTGTGTAGTTTTTTCCATTTCCTCTTTCTTGTACGTCTTTACCCAAAAAAATTTTTTTTTGCACCTAACGAATATAAACGATCAAAAGCACATATGCCTATTTAGTATTTTAAAAATTGGAAAACATAACGAACTAATAAATTTAAATAACGTAATATAAAATTAAAGGAGTTTTAGAGGACGAGTGTATTATCCCCCTTACAAAAAATTAGGGAGGTATAGAATATGGGAATTTCTACACTACTATTAAATGCATTTATTATTATAATTTGTATCCTTAGTTATCAAGTATTTTGGTTAGATAAAACAGAAAAAAAAGCACGTAACAACATACTCATTTCTTTTCTTTCATCGGTTGCAATTGTTCTTTGTATGACATTCCCTATTCATTTACATGATGGGTATATTTATGATTTGCGTTTTATTCCTATTCTTTTAGTGCTTCTATATGGAAACACAAGAAGCGTTATTTGTATAGGTATTGTATATATTGCTTATCGATTTTATTTAGGTGGAAACGGCTTTTTTTCATCAGTTATTATATATACTGTAATTACAGCTATTACGACAATATTACGTTATTTTCTACCCATTTATTTTAGGAGAAAAA
The DNA here is from genome assembly GCF_037104725.1 of Bacillus bruguierae. Taxonomy (NCBI): domain Bacteria; kingdom Bacillati; phylum Bacillota; class Bacilli; order Caryophanales; family Bacillaceae; genus Bacillus; species Bacillus bruguierae. Next base: position 407,322 of record NZ_JBAWSX010000003.1, read on the forward strand.
AGGTATTGTTCAACACATTATTGCTTTTGATTTGTACTAGTTCTTTTTCTATCTTTGCGATAATGAATCAAATTGAAATAAATGGTAAAATAGAAGCTGTTTTTATTGGATTTTTGATTAATTATGTAGTGGTCAACGCCTTCACAGGATTCTTGTCTGTTTATTTAGTAGAGGGAATGATCGAGAAATTTAAAATGAAAGAAAAAATTCAAAGAGCTGAAAAATTTTATACAGCTAGTGAATTAGCTGCATCGATTGCACATGAAATTCATAACCCGCTGACTACTGTATATGGATTCACTCAATTGTTCCGTGAAATTGAAATTTCAAAAACATCTCAAGATGAGTACTTGAAAATTATGTTAATGGAATTAGAAAAAGTACAATTGATTATCGATAATTATTTATCTCTCACAAAACCACAACATACGATAAAAAAACCACTAAATATAAGTTGTATTTTTCGGGAAGTAACAAATATTATTTCACCACTAGCGTTTTCATACAATGTTGAAATAAAGAGAGATATTCCAGCGTGTTTGTATATAAATGCGAATCCTGAAAAATTAAAACAGTGCTTAACTAACATTTTACAAAATGGAATTGAAGCTATGAAAGATGGTGGAGTATTACAAATTCGTGCACAAGAAATTAAGGGTAATATTGTAATTGATATTATTGATTCAGGAATTGGAATGTCTCGAAAAGAAATAAAGCGAATTGCCACGCCATTTTATTCAACAAAAGAAAAAGGAACTGGGCTTGGTACTATGATTGCGTATAGCATTATTAGAGAGCTAAATGGAGATATAGAAATAGAGAGTACAAAAGGAAAAGGAACATGTTTTTCTATCATTATACCTTGTTAATCAAAAAGAGCGTCCAAAGCTGGACGCTCTTTTTGATTAAACCCTTTTTTACTGGCCATGCATAGAAGCAGTCAGGGTCTGTTTCTACCATGTGCAAAGGTAAAAACAACGGGAGAAAGTGAGTGTAGGTCATATTTTGTTCTGCATAACGGCGGCTTATATGCTGGGAGATCAAAATGGATTTATTAGGCCTCACCATATCAAAAAAAGAAAATTGCACGTTTATACATATTTTGGAAACAATTTAACTAGTACTCTGTACGCTAAGTGTAAGGATAATTAAAATATGAGCTAACAGGGGTACCGTCACATCGCTATCAAGCTAACAAGACAAAATACCCCCTAAAATGAAAAGACGTTATTCTTTCTCATGAATCATAGGAAAGGATGGCGTTTTTGTATGTCTATTTCTGTATCCGATGAATTGCAGCTATTCGCTCAAGAAATTCAAAGTTTTTTATCCCCAAATACCTTACGAGATCTTGCTAAAGATGTTGGTTTTGTGCAACGAACCAGTAAATACCAAGCAAAGGAATAATCATATGGTTTCTTTGCTTTTTCGATTTGATTACGTGTTTCATATTGTTTCCCCTTGCCAAATTGTTTTTCTTAATGGTATCATGTTTTTTCGTGAATAAAATAAAAACGGTGAAACTCTCGCCTTTCCTGATTCCTTTATATCTTATAATAAAAATAATCTAAATAAACGATAAATTTCTTTTCTTCATCAAGAAAAAGGGAAACGGTGTGACTGGTCGCAAACGGTAGATGTCGTGTGGAATCAATGTTTTGAAAAGAAGCGGCTATTTTATGATTGTAATCGGAAGCGTCGTTAGCTTGTTATGGAGAAGTCCTTATACAACAATTGGAATCGTGACGCTTATGATTCTATGTATGATTACAATCGTTTACAATGTAGAGAAAAAGTTAAAAGAAAGGGAGAAATCAGATCCCAACAAACAATCTTAAAACGATTGATTTGAAATGGTTATATAGAAAGAGGTGAAGTATCGATGATGGTGATGACAGCTCTATTGTTATTGCTTCAAAATAGTTTGCACACAGAAAATGGGAATACCATGAAACCGATTCCAATTACCGCGGTGCATGTCGCAAATAAATACGAAAAATGGGACGGTGCAGGGCGAAAGCGTTTCGTGCAAACAAATAGGGTATTCACAAGTAATCCTGCTACCCAAATAGCGGCAAAACAAACAAAAGAAACAAAAAAAACAAACGTAGCACTCGGAAATTTACAACATATGATTTACAACAATCAATCTTCTTACGGAGTAGAAGGCACGGCAGAAGCAAATACGCCTGTTCACATTGAAGTGACAGATGCAGATGGAAAACAAGTTTCTGCAGACGTTACAGCAAATAAAGAGGGACTATTTCAAACTTCGATCAACGGAAGCAGGTTGAAAAATGGGAACGTGCAAGTAAAGGCGGCGGCAGGTGAACAAGCTGCCCTCAAAACGGTAGAAAAAGATGGTACTTTTTATGAATTAAACAAAAAAGAGCAAGAAAAATGGCATATTTCAAACGATGGCACGCATCCGATTGAATCGACAAAAGGAATGAACGATGCACTCCAATTCGCAAAAGCAAATGCCCTCAAAACATTCAAGGTTCCAGCAGGAACGTACATGGTAAAAAAAGAAAATCCTGCTTTGTCGAATGACCCTTCCGCGTGTATCAATATGGTTCCGAATATCACATTCTGGTTAGATGAAAATGCTGTGATTCAAAAAGAAACAAACGCAAGAGAAGTATATTCAACTGTATGTGTTGGGTACGGCGCCGACAACGTCACATTAAAAGGCGGGACGTACAAAGGTGATAAAGATACGCATGACTATTCGAAAAAACAAGGACCGAGTTTTCCTGGTACGCATGAAAATGGAATAGGCATTTCTGTATATGCGGCCAAAAACTTGACAATTGACGGCGTTAAAGCAACAAACTTCACAGGTGATGGTGCGGGTATTGGTGGGAAAGGAACGTTATTGCAAGACATCTATCCAGATCATTTTGAATCGGGTTCTCTTGATAAAAATGGAAACAAAGTGGCAGATCCAACGAAAATTAGATTGAAAGCACCGATCTCATTCACAAAGGACATCCTCAAAACAGAACCTTATTTTGAAATGCCAAATGCAAAAAATTTGCCGTATCTCTATGATGTCTATTTTTATCAAGCAGATGGTTCCTTCTTATCTAGCTACAGTGTCAATACCGGAAAAGAAGTGGTTCAAATTCCAAAATCTGCAGCGTCCTTTAAAGCGGTGTTTAAAAAAGCAAATACGAGCGGTGTATACGGGGAGTTTTGGAGCAAGGCATTAGCAACGAATGTGACCGTAAAACATTCTGACTTTTCCTTTAATCGGCGTCAAGGCATCACAGTGGGAGGCGCGGACCATGTAACCATCACAGACAGTGTCTTCCATGATATTAAAGGTGTTGCGCCTGAGTCTGGCATTGACGTAGAGGGCGGATACGGTGAAAACGGGATGATGAACAAAAACATCTTCATCAAAAACAACAAATTCTACAACAATAACAAATACGATGTCATTTTATATGATGGACATGATGGGGTTGTTGAAGGGAATCACTTCGGATCAAGAGGGAAAATCGGTTTAGCTGTTTCCGAACCATTCACAAATGCATATATCAAGAATAATACATTTGATGCCAATAGTATTTACGCCTATCACGATATCACGTTTGAAGGAAACAGCATAAAGGATGGACTGATGAGCATCACAGGACCTCGCGCGGTGGTAGACGGCATGACATTTGATAAAACGATGTTAAGTCTTTCAAGTCGTGTCCCGTTTGGAATCGAAGCGAAAAACCTTACATTAAACAATATGGATTTAAATGTGTGGGTCAACCCTGTTCATGTAAGTAATGTAACCATAAACGGAGGAAGAGTGAGCGGCCAAGCACCAGACGGAAGTATTTTTGACAACTTGAAAGTGCTCAATCACCCTGGCACTTCATTCGTACGAGGGACCTATAACAATTGCATATTTGAATCTAGTCCAACTGCGACTGGTGGTACACATGTCGACTATAACGGCACTTACACCTTTCAAAATTGTACATTTAAGGCAGCAAAAGGGACATTTAACGTCGGAAGCAAAGACGCAAATGTTACAATTCAAAACTCTCGATTTGATATCAATGGTGATACAACTGTACTCAATATCCCAATGGGGAAACAAATCAATGTTGTCAATAACACGATTACCTCTGGCTTACTGCCAGGGATGAACAAAGCGGTTATCAAAGTGGGAGACTATTGGAATAAAGACAAACCGTTCCAGGGCCAACAAGCAAACATCACTGGCAATACCATCACAACAGGTGCAGCGGTTGAAGGTATTAGCACGATTTACGGCGGCGTCAATGCACCAGCTTATCGCGTTCAAAACAACATCTTACACAAGGCATTTTTGAAGGTAAAGCCAAAGGATATTGTAAACGGGAATCAGGAGCTTCCGAATTAATTGAAAACACGTGGTGCACCTACACCGCGTGTTTTTTTGTTTTATGGATAGTGCAAAATCTTAGATTGATAGTGATGTAGCGGGACCCCATAGTTAAATATAAGTTTCTTCAACTCTATCCAACCATTCGTTTATTAGAGTGTTAAAAATTTGTGGTTG